>CAMLMI010000001.1 GCA_946480965.1 uncultured Verrucomicrobiales bacterium
CCAGACCACGCCCTTGTTCTCCATCAGGTCGCAGAGGTGGAGCGTCTTGCCGCCTTCGCCCGCATAGGCGTCCCACCAGAAGTCGCCGTGGTGCGGCTTGCACAGGGTGCCGATGGCCTGCGAGGCGATGTCCTGGATCTCGAACTGGCCGGCCTGGAACTCCGGGGTCTTGAAGAGATCGGTCTTGCCGTCGTAGCGCACGGCGTCGGGCGCGAGCGGCTGCTGCGGCAGATGGGAGGGGAGGAACTTGCCGGCGAACCACGAGGCTTCGCCGGGCCGGGTGCGGACCCAGAGCGCGCGGTCCTGCTGGAGCGCGCGCAGCCAGGCGGGGGAACAATCCACCTCGCTGCGGACCCACTCGGGCACGGCGCGGAGCAGTTCCTCGTCGGAGAAGGAGCCGGGCTGTTCGCGGAAGCGGGCGGCGGTTTCCAGCGCCTGCTGCAAACGCTCGGCCACGGGCGCGGCGGCATCGGTCCATGCGACCCAGCGGTAGTAGGTGAAGACGGCGCGGGCGGTGTGCTCGGCGGTGCGGGGCTGCACGTGGCCGGCCTCGCGCAGGACGAGGCGCAACACGGCGTCGGCCGGGCGCTCGGGCGTGGCGAGTTCGATGACCTGGGCGGCGAGGCGATGGGCGCGCGGATCCATGAGGGCGCGGAGCGTGGCAGGGAAACGGGAGGGGCGGCAACTTGAAGTTGGAGATGGGGCTGATCCAGCAGGATCGCCCAACCCGGAGGGTTGGCATCCATTAGCCGGGGGTGAGCGCAGCGACACCCCCGGAAGCGTCCCGAAGCATCTGGCACCCTGAAGGGGTGGCATCGCCGTTCGCACTGCGTTGATGGCATCGCTTTGCGATGCAGCCGCCTTGGCGCGGGCACCGGGGGTGTCGTCGCACTGCGCGCTCCTCGACCCCCGGCTAATGGATGGCAACCTTTCAGGTTGCTCGGCCGGCTCCATCCAGCGCCAGCACCAGCTGCCGCTCCACACCTTCCGACAATCCGCTCACGCCCAGGCCGATCAGGCGCAGCGGCTGGTGGACGAGCCGTTCCCGGCCGAGCAACCAGCAGCCGAGGCGGTAGATTTCCCGGGCTTCGGTCAGCGGTTCCTCCACGGAGATCTGGCGCGTGAGGGTGCGGAAGTCGCCGTAGCGCACCTTCACCTGCACGGTGCGCGCGGTGAGGCGGCGGCGCTGGAGCTTGGCGGCGATATCGTCGGCCTGTTCCTTCAGGCAGGCGCGGAGGGTGGGGCGGTCGTCGGTGTCGCGGAGGAAGGTGTTCTCGGCGCTGATGCTCTTGATGTCGTCGCCCAGGTCCAGCGGCCGGTCGTCGTCGCCGAAGGCAAAGCGCTTGAGCTGCGGTCCCCACGAACCGACCACGGAACGCAGGTCACCGGGGTGGTCCTGGAGATCGCCCACGGTCTTCAGCCCCACGCGGCCCAACTGCTCGGCCGTAACTTGGCCGACTCCGTGAAGCGCGCCGACGGGCAAGGGGCGGAGGAACGCGACCTTCTCCGAATCGAGGATGAGCGTGAGTCCGTCGGGCTTCCGGAAATCGCTGGCGAGCTTGGCCAGGAGCTTGTTGGGCGCGACGCCGATGCTGGCGGTGAGGCGGCGTTCGGCGCGGATGGTTTCCTTGAGCCGACGCGCGAGATCCACGGCGCGGCGCAGGCTGTCGTCGAGATCCGCGCCTTGATGGGCGGCGGAAACGTCGAGGTAGGCTTCGTCCACCGAGACCTGTTGGATCAAACTGCCCGCCATTCGCTCGACCAACGTCATGATGGCGCGGGACTCTTCCTTGTAGGCCTCCATGCGCGGCCGGAGAAAGACGCCGCCGGGACAGAGCCGGCCGGCGGTGGCGCTGGGCATGGCGGAGCGGACGCCGAACTTGCGCGCCTCGTAGCTGGCCGCGCAGACCACGCCGCGCTGGGTGGGCGGCGAACCGACGATGACCGGCCGGCCCTTGAGCTTCGGATCGTCGCGCTGCTCCACCGACGCGTAGAACGCGTCCATGTCGAGATGGAGGATGACCCGGAACATCGGCGGGAAGATCGTTCCGGGAGAAGGCCGCCCGTGCAAGGGGCCGGGCAGGGTGTCTCAAGTCGGATTGCCATTGTCCGCTAACAGGAATGGTCCGAGCGGAAACCTGCTCCACCGGGCCTGCCGGGAATCATGGAACCGAACCGTCCGCGACCCTTGTCACGCGCCGAGCTGCTGCTGGCCTTCGGGCTGGCGGTCTTTGCTTTTCTCGGAGGCTTCTTCCACGTGTCCGACGCCGATGTGGGCTACCACATGCGGACCGCCGAGCACATCCTGGCGGGCCAGGGAATCCCCACGACGAACACCTTTTCCTACACCACGCCGGAAGAGCCCTGGCTGCTGCACCAATGGCTCGGAACCCTCGTCTTCCACGCGCCCTATCGGATGGCGGGGTTGACCGGATTGATCGCGTTCAAGGCGGCCGTGGCCGCGGCCATGCTCCTGCTGGTCTGGGCCACGGCGCGACGTCTTACTGGCGGAACCTCATGGTGGCCGTTCTGGGCCGTGACGCTGGGGCTGGTGATCGCCCGGGTGCGGTTCTTCGAGCGGTCCGACCTCTTCTCCGCCTTCTTCTGCACGCTGCTGCTGTATCTCGACACGCGGCTGGATCGGAACCGCCGTTGGCAATGGATCGGCCTGCCGCTTCTGATGGCGGTGTGGGCGAATGTCCACGCGGGAGCGGTCTATGGCCTCGTGTTGTTGGTCGTCTGGGCCGGCGCGGAATGGGCCGGATGGATCGCGCAACGGCTGGGCTGGAAAGCCATCGCCGCGCCTGAACCCGCCCCGGTCGGCAAGCTGGACTGGGCCGTTCGGCCGCTCGGCATTCTGCTCTCCGTCGGCCTGGCCGTCGCCACGGTGCAGGCGGTCAATCCGAACGGGGCCCAGGTGCTCTGGTTCCCGATCTCCCAGTTCGGCGATCCGTTCTGGCAATCGGTCATCGTCGAATACTTCTCGCCGAAGTGGGACGGCAACCGGCTCTTCTACCTGACCCTCGGCGGCATCGCGCTCCTGCAGTTGCTGACCTGGCGACAAATCCCGCTGCGCTGGCTGCTGTCCACGGCGGCCTTCGGTTACCTCGCCTGCGGTTCGCAACGCTCGATACTGTTCTTCGTCCTGTTGGCCGTGCCGCATCTAGCGCTGCTGCTGGAACGCTTGCTGCCGAGCGGCGGAGTCCGCTGGAGCGGCGTCCATCGGCTCGGCCTGCCGCTGGCCTGGGCGGCTTTGGTGGTCGGCGTCTTCGTGCGCGATCCGGTGCTGAAGTTCGGGCCGGGGCTGCATCCGGCGTTCTATCCGATGGGGCTCTACGAGTTCCTGGCATCGCGGGTGCCGGAGCAGCGGCTGTTCAACGACATGCGGTTCGGCGGGAGCATGCAGTGGTTCACCTACCCGAAGTTCAAGCCGTTCATCGACGGACGCGGCGACGCCTTCTCGGTCGCCTTTTGGCAAAAGGAATACCTGCCGATCCGCAACGCCGAAGCCGGCTGGACGGAAGGATTGGCGCGGCACGGGGCAACGGGCGTGTTGCTCCCGTGTTCGATCGGGAACAAGGCGTCGAAGCTGGCGGAGGAGCTGCGCCGCACGACGAACTGGGCGCTGGTGGCCTTCGACGACCGCGCGATGCTTTTCCTGGAACGCACGGAGGCGAACGTCGGCGTCATTGCGGCGAACGAGTTCCGCCACTTCTGGCCGGCGGAACTGGCCTTCGGCGCGCTGGACCAAGCCGAGACGCGTCCCGCCGCCACGGCCGAGGCGCAGCGCTTGCTGGCCTTGGCTCCGGAGGGTGTCTTCGCCCGTTTGGCTGGGGCTCGGGCTGGCCTGGTCAACGGACGCTTTGAAGAAGCGGCCACGCTCTACGCGGCACTGGAGCGGGACGGGCACGATTCGGCCAACATCCTCCGCGACCACGCCTTCGCCCTGATGCGATCGGAGCGTTGGGCCGAGGCGGACCAGGTGCTCGGCCGCATGGTCCGCGAGAACAAGCTGCCCGGCTACGCCCGCTATCTCCAACACCGCGTGGCCCTGGGCCGGAACGATCCGGCGGGCGCTCTCCGGCATCTCCGCGAGGCCGTCGCGCTCGAACCCGGCAACGCGGAATACCGGGAAGCCCTCTCCCGGCTCGAATCCGCCCCGGCCCAACCGTAGAAACGGGACGCATCCATGTCGGCCCACGATTCCAACGCGCCGGTCGAGGTTTCCGTGGTGATGCCGTGCCTGAACGAAGCGGACACGCTGGCAACCTGCATCGACAAGGCGCAGCGCGCGCTGCGGGACGCGGGCATCGACGGCGAGATCGTCGTCGCCGACAACGGCAGCCGCGACGGTTCGCAGGCCATCGCCACGGCGCAGGGCGCGAGGGTCGTGGATGTCCGGGAACCCGGCTACGGCAGCGCGTTGCTCGGGGGCATCGCGGCGGCGCGGGGAAGGTTCGTCGTGATGGGCGACGCGGACGACAGCTACGACTTCCTCGAACTGCCGAAGTTCGTCGCGAAGCTGCGCGAAGGGTTCGAGCTGGTGCAGGGCTGCCGTTTGCCGGGAGGCGGCGGCACGGTGAAGCCGGGCGCGATGCCGTTTCTCCACCGTTGGCTGGGCAATCCGCTCTTCTCCCATCTGGTCCGGAAATGGTTCAAGGCGCCGGTGAACGACGTCTATTGCGGGATGCGCGGCTTCCGGCGCGAGCTGGTTCCAGCCCTGGATCTGCGCTGCGCGGGCATGGAGTTCGCCACCGAGATGGTGATCAAGGCCAGCCTGCTGAAGCGGAAGATCGCCGAGGTGCCGATCACGCTCCATCCCGACGGCCGCAAGGCCCACGCGCCGCATCTGAAGACCTTCCGTGACGGCTGGCGGACGCTGCGGTTCTTCCTCATCTGCAGCCCGCGCCGGTTGTTCCTCCGGCCGGGGCTCGCGCTGATGGCCCTGGGAGCTCTCGGCTACGCGCTGGCCCTGCCGGGGGCGGTGATCGGCACGGTGCGGTTCGACGTGCATACCTTGATGTTCGCGAGCCTGTTCCTCATGTGCGGCTGGCAGGCGGTCCTGTTCGCGGTCATCGCGCGGACCTTCGCCTTCACCGAAGGACTGTTGCCGGCGAGCCCGCCGCTGGTGGCGCTCTTCGCACGGGTGAACCTGGAGAAAGGGCTCCTGGCCGCGCTGATCGGCGTCCTTGCGGGCGGAGGATTGCTGCTCACGGCGGTGAACGAATGGCGACTGGCGGCGTTCGGCGACCTCGACTACGCGCGGACCCTGCGGCTGGTCATTCCCGGCGCGATGCTCCTGGCCATCGGTTTCCAGACCGCGCTGGGCGGATTTCTCATCAGCCTGCTGGGGATGCGACGCCGATGAGCCTGCTCGACCCCATCCACGGCGGCCTCGTCCACCGGCGGCGCGTCCGGGTGTTGGCGAAGCATCTCGCCGAGCTGATGCCGCAGGACGCGCGGGTGCTGGATGTCGGTTGCGGCGACGGTTTGCTCGCCGGACTGATCGGCCAAATGCGGCCGGACCTGCGCGTCGAAGGGATCGACGTGCTGGTCCGCGAGCAGACCCATGTGCCGGTCGCGCGCTTCGACGGCATCACCGTTCCCCATGCGGACCGGTCCTTTGACGCGGTGCTCTTCGTGGACGTGCTGCACCACACGGACGATCCGCTGGTGCTGTTGAAGGAAGCGGCCCGCGTGGCGAAGAGCACCGTGGTGCTGAAGGACCACCTGCGCCAGGGGCTTCTCGCCGGGCCGACGCTGCGCTTCATGGATTGGGTGGGCAACGCCCGCCACGGCGTGGTCCTGCCCTACAACTACCTTTCGCCGCAGGAGTGGGATGCGGCCTTCTCCGCCAGCGGGCTGGCGAAGGAGCACGAGCGCATCGGTCTCGGTCTCTATCCGGTTCCCGCCGACTGGATCTTTGGACGCGGCCTGCATTTCATCGCCAGCCTTCGGCCAACCCGCCGTTGACCATGCCGGGTGGAGTTCGGCACTGAAGCGGTGTTGGACCGAAACAAGTTTGCCGGAGCTGCGTGTGGCCACCGACCGCGCGCCCCAAGCGGACTCACGCGAAGGCCGCAAGGGACGCGAAGCAGGGCGCCATTCGCCCCGCAGGTTTGGAGCGGATTCCCCGCAAGGAATCGTGGCGGTCTTTGCGTGGGCAACTGGTGACAACGGTCACGGGAAAAGCCCGCGCATCCGCTTGGCTTCCTGCACGCGCTTGATGCCGTGGGTCAACGCGGCGGAACGCATGGAGAGCTTTTCCTTCCGGCTCAGGTTCAGCGTCTGGGTGAAGGCGCCTTCGAGGATGCGGAAGAGTTTGTCGGTCACTTCGGACTCGGTCCAAAAGAAGCTCTGCAGGTCCTGCACCCACTCGAAGTAGGAGACGATCACGCCGCCCGCGTTGCAGAGGATGTCGGGGATGATGAAGATCTCGGGGCGCTGGTCGAGGATCACGTCGGCGTCGGGCGTGGTGGGGCCGTTCGCGGCTTCGGCCAGGATGCGGCAGTTGATCCGGGCCGCGTTCTCGCCGGTGATCTGCCGTTCCATCGCGGCGGGCACGAGGATGTCGCAGGGCAGTTCCAGCAGGGCCGCGTTGCTGATCGGATCGGCCTCGGGGAAACCCAGGACGGTGCCCTTGGCTCGCTGGTGTTCCATCAGCTTCCAGAGGTCCAGCCCCTTGGGGTTGTGGATGCCGCCGTTCACGTCGCTGACGGCGATGATCTTCACGCCGTATTTCGCCAGCGACATGGCCGCGACGGAGCCCACGTTGCCAAAGCCCTGGATCACGGCGGTGCAATGGCCGGGATCGAGACCGAGCGTGTCCATCGCGCGGTTGATGAGATAACCGACGCCGCGTCCGGTGGATTCGCGGCGGCCGAGCGAGCCGCCGAGGCCGACGGGCTTGCCGGTGACGACGCCCGGCACGGAATGGCCCGCGTGGGTGGAATAGGTGTCCATCATCCAGGCCATCGTCTGCTCGTTCGTGCCCATGTCGGGCGCGGGAATGTCGATCTGCGGCCCGATGAACGGCACGAGCTCCTGGGTGAAGCGGCGGGTGATGCGCTCCAGCTCGCGCTGGGAAAGCTTGTGGGGATCACAGGTCACGCCGCCCTTGGCTCCGCCGTAGGGCAGGCCCGCCAAAGCACACTTCCAGCTCATCCACATGGCGAGCGCGGCCACTTCGCCCAGCTCGACCTCCGGGCTGAAGCGGATGCCGCCCTTGGTCGGCCCCAGCGTGAGGTGGTGCTGCACGCGGTAGCCGGCGAAGACCTCCACGGTGCCGTCGTCCTTGTGGATGGGGATGGCGACGGTGAGGGAACGCTTCGGGTATTTGAGCCGCGCGCGTTCGTCGATCGGGATCTGGAGACGGTCGGCCACGAGGTCGAACTGACGGCAGGCCATGTCGAAGGTGGGATGCTTGTAGATGTCCATGACGCTCGGGATGAATTGCTTTGGATGGTAGGCGGGGAGGCGAATCTGTCCAGAGAGGGGAAAAGATCGAACGCTCAACGTCGAACTCCGAACGCTGAATCGGCGGGCGGTGTGGTTTTCCTTCAGCGTTCGGAGTTCGACGTTGAATGTTCGGGGTATCCGCTTCCGGAAAATCTCCGAAGATTCTTCCGAACGAAATCCAGTCGGCGAGCGTTTCACCCTTGAGCCCGAAAACCGGACTCCACGATGTCCAAACTGTTCCAGCCGCTGCGCCGCCTGTTCGATCCCACCGACGAACAGCTCATGTGGCGGCTCCAGCAAGAGGCCGATGCGACGGCGTTCGACCAGTTGGTCCACCGCTGGCGCGAACCGGTCCGGCGGCTCGGCTTCCGCATGGTCGGCGACGCGCACCGGGCGGACGACGTGGCGCAGGAGACCTTTCTCCGCATCTACGCCAAGCGCGCCGAGTTCCGACCGGACAGCCGGTTCTCCACCTTTCTTTGGCGCGTGGCGTTGAACCTCTGCCACGACGAGCTGCGCCGCCGCCAGCGCCGCCGCGAATCGCCGATGGACGAGCTCGAAGCCGAAGCGCCGGAGCAATCCTTCGGGGAATCCGCCGAACCCGGTCCCGCCCTCCGGCTGGAAGCGGCCGAGAGCGCCGAGTCCGTCCGCCAAGCGCTGCAACGGTTGCCCGAGCCCTACCGCGTCGTGGTGATCCTGCGGCACTACGAGGGCTTGAAGCTCCGCGAGATCGCCGACGTGCTGGAGATCCCTGAAGGCACCGTCAAATCCCGCATGGCCGAGGCGCTGGAGCGTCTCGCGCCGTTGCTGGCCGAATTCAACCCCGCCGCGCCGCCGCGGTCCAAACAGCTTTCCGTCCTATGAACCATCCCACCCGCGAAGCGTGGCTCGCCCACCTCTACGCCGATGAAGCCGCCGATCCCGCCGAAGCCGCCCGTCTGCGCCAACACCTGTCCGAGTGCGCCGAATGCCGCGCCGATGTCGCCCGTTGGCAGGCGGTGCTCGGCGGCCTGGACCAATGGCGCATCGCGCCGCAGCCGTTGGCCACGTCGGCGAAGGGCGCGCGCTGGCGGCGGGGCTATTCCGTCGCGGCGTCCGTGGCGGTCCTGTTGACCGTGGGCTTCTTCGCCGGCCGCGGCACTGCCGCGTCCAAGGACGAAGTGGCCGCGCTGCGGGCGCAATTGGCCGCGCTGGAAACCGGGCTCGACTCCCGCGTCCGGTCCGCCGCCGTGGCCGAGACCAAGGAACAGCTCAAGCCCTTCGCCACCGCCGTCGGCGACCAGCTCCGCGACCTGCGCACCGAGCAGGCGGCGAACTACCTCTCGCTCCGCAAGGAACTGGAGACCGTGGCCGTCTTCACCGCCGCCGGCTTCCGCCAGACGGAATCCAGCCTGGTGCAACTGGCGAACAGCTCTTCTCCGTCCGCCCGGCCCGACACGCTGCAATGATTTCCTGCTCTTTCCACTCCATCCCTCCATCACCATGAAAACCTCCTCCGCTTTGCTGGCTCAGTTGCTGGTCGCTCTCGCTCTCTCCCAAACCGTCTGGGCCCAGTCCGGAGTTCCCGGCGGTGCACCCAGCGCTCCTGGTGCTCCGCCGGTCGCACCGGTTCCCATCGAACACGATCTCGCCGAAATCGAAGTCAACGTGAACGGGGACGCGCGACGCGCCGTCGGTGACGTGCATCGGCAGTTGGAGAATGCGCGCCATCCGGTGGAGATGAACCGACGCGTGACCGTCTCGAAGCCCGGCGCGTTCACCTTCGGCCGGGCGTCCTCCATCTCGGACGAGGCCCTGATCGTTTCGACGCAGAATCTCCCGGCCGAGAAGCTCGACGAAATCCGTGAAGACATGCGGATCATGGCCAAGCTGCTGGAAGATTCCGTGGCCGAGGCCGGGGCGCACGGCAAGGAACGGCGGGCGATGGGCATCGTCGTCCAGACCTTCTCCGGCGGAGCCAGCCGGGATGTCTTCATCCTCGGCCACGGTGCGGTCTTCCAGAACTCCGTGCCCTTTCCCCTGAGCGCCCCGCCCGACGCGGAGAAGAAGGAGCCCGCCTCGGCCAAAGGCAACTCGGCCTGGGAATCCGCCCGGCGCGAAGTGCGCGGTGAAGCCGATCCGTTCGATCCGAACGCGCTGCAGGAACGGCGGCCGGAGTTCAACGCCGAGCGCGTCGAGTCGTTGAAGAAAGGCGTGCTCAAGGCGCTGGCGAACACGCACCACTTCCGCCACCTCGGCGACGACGACACCGTGACGGTCGTGGTGACCTCCAGCGTGGCCGGTGGGCGGATGATGGTGGAGACCTATGGTATCGCGGGAATGGGCGGCGGCGGGATGATGCCCGGACCGGCTGGCAGCTATGTCGGGCGCGTCGCGACGACGAGCGGTTCGGGCCCGGAGCCCGCTTCGACTCCCACCACCATGACCCTTTCCGTGAAAAAGTCCGACGCCGCCGCCTTGGCCGAAGGCCGAATCGACGAGAATGAGTTCCGTTCCCGCGCCAAGATCGCGGTCTATTGATCCGGACCGTTGTTTCCCCCAACGCCAAGAGCGCCAAGGCCGCAAAGGTCTTGGCGCTCTTGGCGCGTCGTCGTGGCGCAAGCCTCTGGCTTGCCGTGACGTCGGCTTCTAGCCGGCCGTGCCGCAAACGTCGCGCTTGCTTGGGTGTGCTCCATCGGAAGCGCGTCGGCCGACCAGATGTCGGTGGCACGGCAAGCCGGAAGCTTGCGCTACGTGCCGGGAAACCGCCTAAAGTGCCACCGTGTCCGCCACGCTTGTCGTCAACGAAGTCTATCTGAGTCTCCAGGGGGAAAGCACCTTTGCGGGGCTCCCGTGCGTCTTCGTCCGTCTGACCGCCTGCAATCTCCGCTGCTCCTACTGCGACACCGCCTACGCCTTCACCGAGGGCAAGAAGCAGACGGTCGAAGACGTCCGCGCCCAGATCGACAAGTTGGCCGCACCGTATCCATCCGGCATCCGGCTCCCGCTGGTTGAATTCACCGGTGGCGAACCTTTGCTCCAAGCCAACGCCCTTCCGCTCATGGCCGCGCTGTGCGACGACGGCTTCACGGTGCTCGTCGAAACCAGCGGCGCGATCGACATCTCCAAGACCGATCGCCGCGTCCGCCGCATCATGGATCTGAAGTGTCCGAGCAGCGGTGAATCCGGCCGGATGTTCTGGCCGAACATCGGGCACCTCCAGCCGACGGACGAGGTGAAGTTCGTCATCGGCACGGTCGAGGACTACGAATGGGCCAAGGCCCGCATCGCCGAGCACAACTTGGCCGCCAAGTGCCCGCTGCTCTTCTCCTGGGTCGCGCCGCTGTTGCCGCACCAACAGGACAAGTCACTCAAACCCTTCCCCAAGGACCACACGCCGATCAGCCGCAAGGATCTGGTCGAACGCATCGTGGCCGACGCCTTGCCCGTGCGTTTCCAGCTCCAGATGCACAAGTTCATCTGGCCGCCTGATCAGAAGGGCGTGTGACCTATTGAACCGCAGATGAACACGGATGAACGCAGATGCGCCCTACCGTTTGAATTGTGACCTCCCGCCAAACCCTTCAGCTCCTCCGCCAGTTCGAGTCGCCAAACGTCACGTTCATCGATCCCGACGGCACTTGGCCCATCGTCTGGACCAAGGCCAAGGGCTGCCACGTCTGGGATGCGGAAGGGCGGAAGTATCTCGATCTCACCGCCGCGTTCGGAGTCGCCGCCGCCGGGCACGCCAATCCCGCCGTGGTCCGCGCCGGGCAGAAGCAGATGGCCACGCTGCTCCACGCGATGGGCGACGTGCATCCGCATCCGTTGAAGGCCGAACTGGCCCGCGAACTCAGCCGTCTCACCTTCGCCCGCTGGAGGCGCATGAATCCGGCATCCGGCATCGGGTATCAGGCATCCGGCAAGGTGATCTTCAGCAACTCCGGCTTCGAGGCTGTGGAATCCGCGCTCAAGACCGCGCTGCTCGCCACGGGCAAGTCCGGCATCATCGCGTTTGAAGGCGGCTACCACGGACTCGGCTACGGCGCGCTCAATGCCACGCACCGCGAACATTTCCGCGCCGGATTCCGCGACCAGCTCCGCGAGTTTGGCCGCTTCGTGCCGTTTCCCCAAAGTAGGTCAGGCTTCCAGACTGACCCGGCCCGTTCACCGGACGGAGCGTGCAGGCTGGAAGCCTACCCTACTTTGGCAGACACCGAACTCTCCCTCCGCAGCCACCTCGCCAGCGGCGAGATCGGCGCGATCCTTGTCGAACCCATCCAGGCACGCGGCGGCATCAACCTTCCGCCCGATGGCTTCCTCGGTCTGCTGCGCCGACTCTGCGACGAATACGGCGCCCTGCTCATCCTCGACGAGATCTACACCGGCTTTGGCCGCACCGGCGCTTGGTTCGCCTGCGAACATGAGCGCGTCGCGCCCGACCTCATCTGCCTCGGCAAGGCGTTGACCGGCGGCTTCCCGCTTTCGGCCTGCGTGGGCCGCGCCGACGTGATGGACCGCGCTTGGCCGGTGTCGGGCGGCGAAGCGATCCACACCAGCACCTTCCTCGGCCACCCGGTCGGCTGCGCGATGGCGCTGGCCCAGATCCGGGAATTGAAGCGGCTGAAACTTCCCCAACGCAGCGCCCGCGTCGGCCGCTCCTTGCTGAAACGCCTTGGCCAGATCCAGTCGCCCAACCTGACCCTCTCCGTTCGAGGGATCGGGCTGATGGTCGGACTGGAGCTGCGTCGCCCGGACGGTTCCCCCGCCACGGAAGAATCTCTGGGGATCATCAAGCGCCTGCTCCAGCGCGGCTTCGTCTTCCTGCCCGAAGGCGAACACGCCGAGGTCATCAGCTTCACCCCGCCGTTGAACATCGGGGAGAAGGAGCTGGAGAAGGCGGTGCGGACGTTGGAGGAGGAGCTGAATCTCCGGGGTTGAATGGCGGCGAACTTCCGTTCGCCGCTACCGGAGTGGGCTCTTGCAAGTAGGACGGGCTGCCAGCCCGTCAAGTAGCCCGGCCTGCCAGGCTGGGCTGCGGGCAGGCTGCCCGCTCTACATGTCGGTCTGGAAGACCGACCTACTTCTTCGTGTAGTCGAAGAACGTCAGGTAGCTCTCGCCGCGCGCTTCGCGCAGGAGCAATAGCGCCAGCTCCATCTGGTGGTAGTCGCCCCACATCGAGCTTTCGCCGTTCGGCACCTTCTGGCCCGGCGCGACGTGGTCCCAGCCGTTGGGCCGGTGATAGACCGAGTGCAGGAGCAATCCTTGGTGCTTCGGGTCGGTGGAGAGATAGGGCTCGGAGAAGATCGTGTCCGCCACGGTGAGCCCGGCGTGGCGATACTTCGCGCCGGCCTTCTTGTCGCCCTTCGCCGCGAGGTAATTGCCCAGCCGCACCAAGCCCTGCGCCGCGATGGCGGCGGCGGAACCATCCACCGGCTCCCAGGCGTTGTAGGGATCGGACGCATTGCTGAGGTAGTTCGACGGCAGCCGATGCAGGTTCGGCGCGCCCGTGTCCCACATGGGCACGCCGTCGGCGCACGCGTTCTCGAGGTAGAAATCCGCCGTGGCCGTGGCCGCCTTGAGGAAGATCTCGGTGATCGCCTTGCGCCCGCCGAATTCCTTCAGCTCCTTGTCCGAAACCGTTTCGAGGAACTCCAGCTCCTCCGGGAAACCGCACAACGCCCAAGCGAGCCCGCGCGTCCATGTGCTGAAGGGTGAATAACCCTGCTGCGAATTCGGGCAGCGGAACACGCCGTTGGCCACGTTGAAGACCGCTTCATGCGTCGTTCGGCCGCGCACGTCGTAGGCGTCGCGCCCCTCGCCGTAATAGACCGAATAGCGTGCCGTGTTCACCGCGTGGTCGATCAAACGTCCGAGCAAAGAAATCTTCTCGTCCTGCTCGCCCATCAGCGCATGGCCGAGCTGATGCGACACGGCGAGCGCCCGGCAGGAGCGGATCGTGTCCACGAAGAGCGAATGCGCGCCGTTGAAGGAATGGATGAAGCCCGAGCCGTCCGCGATGGGCGTCCAGCGCGCCGCCTGCACCGCGCCCGAAACCTTCAGCGCCATTTCGTAGAAGTTCTTCTCCCCTTCGTTGAAGGCGATCTTCCCCTCGCGCATCAGGCGCAGGAGATTGCCGTAGGTGGAGACGTTGTTGAACCCGTGGTCATGCACGCCTATGTGCGACACATGGCTGGCCATCAGTTGAACCGTCTTCTTGCGGCCGATCTCCAGGAAGCGGTCGTCGCCCGTGGCGTCGAACTGGAGGATGGCGCAGCCGAACTGGAACCCCTGCGTCCATTCCGTCCAACCGCGCGAGGTGTATTCACCGTTCACCGTGAAGACGGGCGTGCCGGCGCTGGGCTTCCACGACTTTTCGATGCTGAGGATCTTCTGCCCGGCGAGGTCGAAGACGCGTTCGATCTTCGGTTGGAGCTTCGCGGGCGTGAGCTTGGAATCGATCTGGATGGCCATGAGTTGTGCGGGAGCTTGGGTGGATTCGTTTCGTCGGAGCAAGCGCCCGGCCGGGTGAAATTCTGCACGGAACCCCATCGCGGAAGGCCACCAAGGGCCGATGGCCAAGCGCCGTTACGGAAGCGGGAGCTTCGCCGCTTCCGCCACCCGTTCCAGGATCACGTCGGCGATGTGGGGTTCGTTGCCGATGCTGGGGGCATACCAGACCATCTTGCCCTTCTTCTCCGTCGGGTTGCGCCAGGTGGGCTGGCCTTCCTTGAAGCGCTTCTGCACCACGGCCTCGGGTTCGCCCAGCATCACGGGGATGTCCTCGTAGGAGTGGAGGCCGTCGCTGATGAAGAAGGGGACCATCACGATGTTCCGGGTCTTCGCGATCTCGTAGCATTCGCCGATGCGCGGGTCTTCCTCCATGTAGGCGGAATGGACCTCGCCATAGACGTTCATCGCGCGGATCAGCTCGACCTGGCGTTCGATGGCCTTGCGGGAGTTCTCGCTGTTGCCGGTGCCGTGGCCGGCGATGAAGAGCGCGGTGTCCTGCGGCTTGGCGGGGCGGGGGAAGGGGTGCTTGTCCAGAGTGTCCTTGGCCCGAGCGAGCAGCACCTGCGTCATGCTGTCGTGCGTGCCCACGGGGCCGCAGTAGTAGAGGGTCTGGTCGCCGCGCTGCTGGACGAGCGGCGGGGAGACGACGTCGCCCTTGGCGCAGAAGCCGAGTTCGCGCGGGATGACCTGCTCGGTGAAGTAGCCCTCGCTGATGAACAGCGGGACGCAGAAGACGCGTTTCCCGTAGGCGCCGCGCAGCACGGCGCAGAAGTTGGGTTCCTGTTTCCAGAAGCTCTCCAGCACCTGGCCGAACACGCCGCGCCGCCGCAGTTCGTCGGCGTGCTGGTAGGTCGGGGCGGCGGAATCGGCGTTGAGCGTCGATCCGTGGCCGAGGATGACCAGGGTGGCGTCGGACAGGTCCGGTAGTTGCATCGGCGAAGCAGTAGCGCGGCGCTCCGGGCGGAGCAAATCCGAAGACCGAAGGCCCAAGGCCAAACCTCGCGGGTGCGCGGCCGCCCGGAATTCTCCCGGCCTTTGGCCTTCGGGTTTCGGGTTTGCCCCCGGAAGTGCGCCGTCAAACGCCCGCAAGCAGCCCCTTGATGCCGGGACGTTTCTGGCGGTAAGTCTGTCGCAGGCGCATGAACAATCCCCCCCGCATCCTGGTCGTCGAGGACGACGACCTGCAGTATGAGATCTACGAAGAGGCGCTGGCCGGGTTCGACCTGGTGCGCGTGACCAGCGGCAGCCAGGCGCTGGCGGACCTGCCGAAGATCCAGCCGGACATCATCATCCTCGACCACATCCTCGACGGGGGCGACCTAGGGTTGGACTACTTGCCGGAGTTCAAGGACCTGCTGCCCTTCGTGCCCATCATCGTCGTCTCCGGTGCGCTGGAAGTTCACCAGAAGATCGACGCGCTCCAAGGCCCTCGGCGCGCGCACTATTGCCTGACGAAGCCGGTGGACATGGACGACATCCAGAAGCTGGTGAAGCAGGCGCTGGAGGAATGCGGCGAGAAGGAAGTGGTGCGCAGCTTCGAGGCGCTGGAACGCTCCAAGCGCGTCGATGCGCTGGAGCTCTTCAGCCGCTCGACCGACCGGCTCACGCGCCAGAACCACATCCGCCAGCAACTGGGCGATTCCCTGGAGCGGCCGAACATCTCCGCCTTGGCCCGGCAATACGCCGTGGCCCGCCGCACGATCATCCGCGATCTCCAGGAGCTGATCCGCCGTGGCCAGCTCAAGCCCGAGGTCTATCCCGAATGGGAATCGGAGCCGAAGGAGTAGGGGGCTACGTCTTGTGCGTGGAATGCGGGGCCGGTTCGCCGAACCGGCCCCGCTTTTTTCCCGTTGGCCGGGGCGCGGACCGCGCCTCAGGCCAGTTCCGCCAGCGTATCGTCGTCCTCGTCCGGCGTGGACTCGCGGCGTTTCGCCTGGAGCATCCGCTCGGTCCAGCGGCAGGTGGCGACGGTCTGTTTCCAGACCAGCAGGATGGAGCAGCGCACCGCGAAGAGCGCCAGCGCGGCGATCGGGCCGACGATGAAGCCGGCGACGAGCAGCACCACGCTGGCGACCAGCAGCAGCCCGCCGGTCACGACCTCGGCGAAGACGGCGCGGATCTGGCCCGGCACCACGTCGCCGATGAACTTGTTGGTCCGCTCGAAGGCCGAGCGGTCGTTCCACAGGCACTTGATCCAGCTCAGGGAGAAGATCCAGCCCAGCCCCAGATGGCTGAAGTAGGCCAGCAGGATGGCGCGCAGGTTGAAGCCGTCGCGCCGCAGCCCGTAGAACATCGTCCCGAACTTCATCGCCAGGAACGAGAGCAGCGTCACGCCGCTCAGGATCATGGTGTGGTGCTGCACGGCGGTGACCTCGCCGAACGCGGCCACGCCCGCCAGCAGCAGCAGCGAGAGCATGGGGATGAGGTTGAAGTTGAACCACGCGGTGAGGTGCGCCACGAAGCCGAGCTTCTGCTTCCATGTCAGATCCTGGCCGAAGAGCAGCCGCTTCCAGTTCGCCTTCAGGATCTGCGCGTTGCCGAAGGCCCAGCGCCAGCGCTGCTTCTTCAGGCCCTCCAGGTCGTAGGGCATCAGGCCGGTGCCCACGTTCTCGTTCACATACACCGCGCGCCAGCCCCGGCTGTTCATGCGGAAGCCCAGCTCGGCGTCCTCCGTGATCGTGCCGGAGGAGAAGCCGCCGATGGCGTCCAGCGCCTTCATCCGGATGAGCGCGAGCGTGCCGGTGGACGGGACGCAGCCGAGCCGGTTGGCCATGTTCATGTAGCTGGCGAAGAAGTGCCGGAAATCCAGGGCGAGCCCGATGTTCTCCGGCGTGATGTTCCGGTAGTGCTGCGGGAACTGCACCAGGCCCACGGCCGAGTCCGTCGCGTGCTTCACCGCGCGGCGCAGGCAGTTCCGGTCCACCTGGTAGTCCGCGTCCACCACGAAGAGATATTCGGCGCGCGGATCGACGAAGCGCCGCGCCCAGTTCATCGCGCCGGCCTTGAAGCCGGGCAGGTTCTCCACGTGGAGGAAGCGGAACTTCGGCCCAAGCGCCTCGCAGAAGGCCTCGACCGGACGCCAGAGCGATTCGTCGGTGGTGTTGTTGTCGATCACCAGCACCTCGTAGTTCCGCCACTGGATGCGCGAGAGGCTGCGCAGCGTCTCCATCAGGACCTCCGGCGGCTCGTTGTGCGCGGGCACCTGGATGCAAACGAACGGCTCCTCCTCCGGCAGCGCCCGCGTCGCGGGCCGCACCCAAGGCAGGCGGGTCGAGACGAGCTGGAGACCAAGCACCGCGCAGTGGACGATGAAGTTGAGGAGGACGATGGCCGCGTGGACCAGCGGGAGGAAGAGCAGCAGGGCAAGCCCGGCCGCGGCGGAGAGGAGGATGAAGAGCTTCTTCAACATGGTTTTCCTTTCGTTTGACGCGTTGAAAACCGGCCCGAGGAAACGACGCGCCCCCACCCGGAGACGCACGGACCGGTGCTGGCCGAAGTGCCGAAGAACACCGAGAAGACCAACGCGGGGATCTTAGCAGCTTCCGCACCGGATGAACCAAGCATTCTTTCCCGAAAATTGTCCGCGAATTCTCCGGCGGGCCCGCAGGCGCGCGAACGGCGCCTCCTGCAATCTGCGCGCTCCGCCTTGCAGAACGCGCCGCCGTGATCGCCGCAAGGGCATGCGTTTGGTCATGGGCCAGGGCGCGGTGTGTCGTCGGATTTCGTCATTGCTCCGCCCCCGTCCGTTCCCCGTAGCGTCCCACGGTCATGCCCACCTTGCTCGGACTCGACATCGGTTCCTCCTCGGTCATCGCCGGCATCCTGCGCGGCCCTGAAGTGCTGGCCGAAGCGCCCCGCGTCTTCTTCAAAAGCCGCTGCACCGGCCCGCGAGTCGAGGTCGATCCCGAGGAGCTGCTGGCCGCCGTCCAGAAAGCCATCGCCGGACTGGGCGACCGGGCGAAGTCCGTGGACGCCATCGCGCTCGCCGTGATGTGCCCCGCCTGGGTCGCGCTCGACAAGAAGGGCAACGCCCTCACGCCCATCGTCACGCACCAGGACCGCCGCAGCGTCGCGGAAGCGCAGGCCTTGGAAGATCGACTCGGACAGGTGAAACACCTTCGCCTCTGCGGCTGCCGCCCGTTTCCCGGCGGCATCAGTTCCACCACGTGGGCTTGGTATCAGCGGCACGAACCCCAGCGCCTGAAGCGCGCGGATCTCGTCGGCCATCTCAACACCTTTCTCCACCGCCGTCTCACCGGCGCGCGCCTGACCGATCCGTCGAACGCTTCCTTCACCGGGCTTTACGGCGCGGTGAAACAGAACGGTTGGAACGCCGAACTCTGTGCGAATCTCGGTATCAGTTCCGCGTTGTTGCCTGAGGTGGTGGACGCCGACCGCATCGGCGGCCGGATCACGCCGGAAGCGGCGGCGCAGTTCGGCCTGACCGCCGACACGCCGATGATGGTCGGCCTGGTCGATGGCAGCGCCGGCATGTTGTTGGCCGGAGCCAAAGCCGGGCAGCTTTTCAACGTGGTCGGCTCCACCGACGTGCTCGCGCTCTGCACGGAACGGCCCAAGCCGCATCCCCAGCTCCTGACGCGCGCGCTGGGCGTGCAGGGAAAATGGCTCCAAGTCAGCACGCTGGCCGCCGTGGGTTCCGCCATCTACTGGGCGCGGGACAACATGTTTCCCGAACTCTCGCTGGAGCAGTTCCGCGCCGAGGTCCACGCCTTGGCCAACGAAGGCGCGAAGGCCTCGGGCGGCGTCCGCTTCGAGCCCTACATGGCCGGTGAACGCACCAGCATCGTCCAGCGCCAGGGCGGCTTCAGCGGACTGACGCTGGCCACGAACCGCCGCCAGATGCTCTCGGCCATCATCGAGGCGCTCATCACCGCGAGCGCCGCGCGCTTGGAACTTCTCCAGGGAACCGGCACGCCGTTGCTGAAGACGGTGGCCGTCTCCGGCGGCTCCGATCGGCTGGACGAGCTGATGCACCGCGACTGGCCGGGGCGTTGGAAGTATCGCGCCGTGACCGACGCGACGATGCGAGGGCTAGGATTGCTGGAGCCGAAGGAACTTTGAGCATGTCGTTCGCCACCCACTTCCGCGGCTGGGCCAAGCCCGGTCCCGTCCCGCCCACCGTGCCCGATCTCGCGCCTGCCGACGGCGAAACGCTGGACGCGATCAGCGGGCACTTCCGCCTGTTCCAGTTGAAGGACGGCCACCGCTTCTCCACCGACGACATCCTGACCGCCTGGTATGGCACCACGTGGTGTCCCACGGCCGCGACGGCGCTCGATCTCGGCAGCGGCATCGGCACGGTCGGCAGCATCGTGGCCTGGCGGCTGCCCGGCGCGCGGCTGGTCACGGTGGAAGCGCAGGCGCAAAGCGTGGCCTTGGCCCGAAAATCAGCTCGCTACAATGGACTGACCGACCGCTACGAGATCCGCGAAGGCGACTTCCGCGATCCGGGTGTGGTTCGTCCCGACGAACGCTTCGATCTCGTGACCGGCAGCCCGCCGTATTTCCCGCCCGGCACCGGCGTGGAGAGCGACCATCCGCAGAAGCAGGCCTGCCGCTTCGAGCTGCGCGGCACCGTGGCCGACTACTGTTCCACCGCCGTGAAGCACCTCGCCATCGGCGGTTTCTTCGCGTGCGTGTTTCCCTGCGAAGCCGCCCAGCTTGCCCGGGTGAAAGACGGAGCCGCCGCCGCCGGTCTGGTGATCGTGCGCTGGCGGCCGGTGGTCTTCCGCGAAGGCGAGCCTCCGTTGGTCGGACTCTTCGGCATGATGCGCGCGGAGGATCTGCCGGAAAATTTCCGCAACCAGACCTGGGTGGAACCGGACCTCATCATCCGCACGGCGAGCGGCGCGATCCATCCGGAGTATTCCGCAGTGAAGCTGGCAATCGGGTTTCCGCCGTGAGGCCTCGTCGTTGTGGACATGCCCTCCCGCAGGGAACTCAGGCCGAAGTTCCCGAGAAGCGCGGCAGATAGACCTCGAAGCGGCTGCCTCGGCCCGGGGCGGATTCCACGCGGACGCAGCCGCCGTGGCTCTTGACCACGCCATGGACCACGGAGAGGCCGAGGCCCACGCCTTCGCCTTCCGTGCGCGTGGTGAAGAAGGGATCGAAGATCCGCTTGGTCGTTTCCGCGTCCATCCCGCAGCCCGAGTCCTGAACCGTGATGCGCGCGTAGTCGAGCGGCCCCAGTCCCCGGTGCGACTCGGTGCGGCCATCGACGCGGTCAAGCGTCACGTCGATCCGTCCGCCCTGGGGCGGGAGGGCGAGTGCGGCGTTGGAGCAGAGGTTGAGCACCACTTGGCGGATCTGTCCGCAGTCGGCCAGCACCGACGGCGTGTCGGTTTCCAGATGGGCTTCCAGCGCGAGTTCGCGCTTCTGCGCGGAGCGGAACATCAGGAGCGCGTCGTTGACCGGCGCGTCGAGCCGCATGGGTTTGCGGTCCATGCGTTGCTGGCGGCTGAAGGCGAGGATCTGCTGCACGAGGCCCTTCGCGCGGTCGCTCGCGGACATCACCTGCGACAGGTTGTGCTGCACCGGATGGTCCGTCGGCAGGTCCATCTTCGACAGCTCGGTGTAGGCGATGATGACGCCGAGGATGTTGTTGAAGTCGTGCGCGATTCCTCCGGCCAAGGTGCCGATGGCTTCCATCTTCTGCGCATGGCGCAGGTGGGCCTCCAGGCGGGCCTTCTCCTCCTCGGCCAAGCGGCGTTCCGTCACGTCGCGCGAGATGACCACGCCGCGTTCCTCGCCGGTGGAGGTGCGGAAGCGCGAGCCGGTGGATTCCAGCCAGCGCCACGAGCCGTCCTTGTGGCGGAAGCGGTAGATGTCGTAGCCGTAGTCGCCCTGGAAATGGGCCTGGATTCGCGGCAAGTCCTCGGGATGGATCAGGTCGAAGGCCGAGGTGCCGACGACGTCCTCGGGCTTCAAGCCGAGGATGGTTTCGTTCGCCGGATTCACGTAGCAGAAGACGCCTTCGGGCGTGAGTTCCGCGACGAGCTCGTGCGTCCGCTCGACCAGATGCCGATACCGCTCCGCACCCTCGCTGGCCACGGCGTCGTGTTCGCACAGCCGGGTGATGTCGTGGACCGTGCCGCGGAGCACCGGCGGGTTCGAGGAAAGCCGGGCGCCACGGATTTGCGACCACCGCACGGAACGGTCCGCTCCGACGACGGGAAGTTCGCAGTCCAGTGCCGTTCCCTCCGTCGCCAACCGGTCCAAGGCCTGAAGGAAAGGGTCGCGCTCGGCCGACCGGATCTTGGCCACGGCCTCCGCCAATGGGACCGGCTGATCGGCGGCGGTCTGGAACGTCGTGGCCGCCGGGCCGTTCAGGCGCAGCGTGCGTTGAGCGACATCCAGTTCCCACAGACCGATCCCCACGGAAGCCAAGGCGGCGGCCACCGGCTCGAAGGCCGGAGCCGGTGTTCCGTCGCCGGAGGCGGCGCGGGCGTCGGGGGAGAGGGTGGAAACGCTCATTGATGTGGACTAGGGGACGAAGGATTGGATTTCGCCGCCGGAAACATAGTTCGGCCAAAAAGCAGCCGCAGGAAAGTCCAGATTCAGGTCAGATCGGTTTTATTTCCCCAAGAATCCAGCGTGCTTGGTTCTTGGTTGCTCAAAAACAAGTCACTCATCGGCGACAGGGTCGGCTTGCAGTCTTTGGATTTGCGGAGATGCGCGAGGATGGACGAGGGCTTGGGCGCGGCAATTCGTGCGGTCGGAAAAGCCGGTGCTTCCGCCGGGAGGAGGCGTGGTGGTAGAAGCGGGTTGGTCGAGGCAAGAACCCAACCTTTCAGCGCGTGAAGTCCGTCACGGTCAACCAACATCCGCTCATCCAGCACAACCTGACCCAGCTGCGCGACAAGCGCACCAAGCCGCGCGAGTTTCGCCGTTTGGTGGGTGAGACGGCGGCCTTGATGCTCTTCGACGCCACGCGCGATTTCGCGGTGAAGCCGCGCCGGGTGGTCACGCCGTTGGCCGTCACGACCGGCAGCGAACTGCGGCGGCCGGTGCTGGTAGTGCCCATTCTCCGGGCGGGCTTGGGCCTGGTCACTTCCATCCTCAACATCGTGCCCGACGCGCGGGTGGGCATGGTCGGCATCAAGCGCGACGAAGCCACGGCCAAACCCTGCACCTACCACGTCAGCCTGCCCCGCAACCTGTCCCGCTACGAAGTGATCCTGCTGGACCCGATGCTCGCGACGGGCGGCAGCGCCCTGGCCGCGCTGGAGCTGTTGACCAAGCGCAAGGCGATCCATCTCCGGATGATCAACCTGCTGGCCTCGCCCGAAGGCCTCGCCGCCGTGCACGAGAAATATCCCCGGTTGCCGATCTTCACGGCGGCGGTGGACACCCGGCTGAACGAGCGCGCCTACATCGTCCCCGGTCTGGGCGACGCGGGCGACCGCATGTTCGGCGTCTAGGAAGCCCAGATTATGGCCCGGTCCGACACTCTGCTGATCGTCGCGGACAGCGAACGCGACGCGGACCTGCTCTACGCCACGCGGTTCTTCGCCACGGACCCCTTCGTCTATCTGCGCATCGACGGCCGCCCCCGCGTCTTCCTGCCGGACGCGGAACTGGACCGGGCGCGGAAACAGATCGCCGATTGCCAGGTGGAGGCCTTGAGCGACCACGGGGCGAAAGGGTCCGGAGCCGGGGCCGGCTGGGCCGCCGCGGTGCGGTCGGTCCTGAAGACGCATCGCCGCAAACACGTGACGGTGCCCGGCAGCTTTCCCGCCGGGCTTTCGCGGGAACTCCGCCGCTTCAAGCTCAAGGTGAAGGTGTCCAAGACGGCCGTCTTCCCCGAGCGCGAGTTCAAGACCGCCGCCGAGGTGAAGATGATCTCCGCCGCGTTGACCATGGCCGAGGTGGGCCTGTCCGAAGGCATCCAGGCCATCCGCCGCTGCCGCGTGGGCAAGCAGCGGGAATTGATCCTCCAGCACAGCGCGCTCACCAGCGAACGCCTGCGCGGCATCATCGAGGCCGCCGTGGCCCACGCCGGCGGCAGCGCCGTCCGCACCATCGTCTCCTGCGGCCGGCAGAGCGGGCATCCGTTGGAACGCGGCAGCGGACCGCTCAAGGCCGGGGAACCGATCATCCTCGACGTCTTCCCGCGCTCCCAGAAAACCGGCTACCACGGCGACATCTCGCGCACCGTGGTGAAAGGGCGCGCCTCCGAGGCCGTGCGCCGCATGTTCCACACGGTGAAGACCGGACAGAAGCTCGCCTTCGGCCATTTGCGCGACGGGGTGCGCAGCTCTCGGGTCCACCGGGCCGTGGAGGAGTATTTCGCGCGGGAAGGATTCGTGACCGGCCAGGAGCGCGGCCAATTCAGCGGCTTCTTCCATCCGCTCGGCCACGGCCTCGGACTGGAACTCCACGAACGGCCCGCGCTGGAACGGCACAGCCGCCACTGGATCCGCGCCGGCCAGATCATCGCCGTGGAGCCCGGCCTGTATCTGCCCGGCGTCGGCGGCGTCCGGCTGGAAGACGTGGTGCTGGTGGAGGCGGACCGCTGCCGGAACCTGACGAAGTTCGAGAAGGAGCTGGAACTCTAGCATTCGGCGAAAAAGGCCGGGGCGGCGCGCCACCGGCCCAGCCCGAACCCCGGGGTGGGCCTCGGATCGGTGCAAAAACGCGGTGGTGCGCCTTTCGGGGCACATTGGACGAATGTTCAGGAGACCCCGGAATTGGGGCTTGAGGGGCGCGCGAGCGGAGGCGTAAGACAAAGGCGTTCCCCAATATGCACTTCCTCCCGAACACGCGGAAGGACCGCACCTGTCCCCGGATGTTCCCGGAACTTCTCCAGGAATCCTCCGCGCGGGCACGGGTCCGGCGGGAAGCGCGCTCAACCTCCTCTTGGACACTCCGCAAACCATGAAACTCTCCAAACTGTTCGGCTTCGCCACGGGCGTCGCCGTGGGCGCATCGGCGCTCGCGGCCGACCTCCGGGAAGGCCTTGTTTCGTATTGGCCGCTGGATTCGTTGATCGAAGGCGACACCCAGACGCCGGACCTGGTCAGCTCCAACCACATGACTTCGGTCAATTTCACCGCGACCGAGGTGGTCCCCGGCCGCAACGGCAACGCCTTTTCCTTCGGCGGCGGGGCCGATGGCGATCCGGCGGCGCGCTTCCTCTTTTGGCAGAATTTCGGCACCGATCCCCACACCGGCCTCGAATGGGGCCTGGGAGCGCCCGCCCTGCCGGTGGCCAACCAGCGCGCCCTGACCGTCTCCTACTGGGTCAAGGCCAAGGGCACGGGCCAGAACGACAAGAAGGTCTTCGCCATGACCGGCAGCACCTCCACCGATCCGCTCTTCAGCTTCGGCACGCACAGCGGCGGCACGGATGACAGCTTCGACCTCTACGTCCGCAACGGCGGCAACCCGGTGAACCATTTCCGCGGCGGCACGCCATACGACGACACGTGGCGTCATGTGGTCTGGACCGACGACAACGGCACGGGCCGCCTCTACATCGACGGTGTCCTCACCACGAACCTCACCTACGTCCGGCCTCCGGCCCCGCTCGCCTGGGAGATCGCCTCCATCGGCGCCGTCTATCGGCCCAGCACCACCGTCCCGCAGCAGGTCTTCACCGGCCTGATCGACGACGTGGCGGTCTGGGAACGCGCGCTCACGGCCGAGGAGGTCCAGACGCTGTTCACCAGCGGCATCACCGTGCCGGTGCCCAAGTTCCCCCCGATCCTGACCCTCCAGCCCAACAGCAACAACAGCCTGCTCGTCGGCGACAGCTACACCCTCCGCGCCGGCGTCATCGGCACCCGGCCCTTCACCGAATGGCAATGGTATAAAGGCGCCGCGGCCCTGAACGAACAGACCAACACCACGCTGGCCTTCACCGGTCTGCAGATCTCGGATTCCGGCAACTACACCTTCGTGGCCCGCAACGCCCACGGTTCCGTCACCAGCGTGGTCGCCACCCTGACCGTCAGCCCGCTGCCCGCGCCGGACCTGACCAACGGCATGGTCGCCTACTGGCCGCTCAACACGGTCGAGGGCACCAAGACCCCGGAGCTGGCCAACGGCTACGACATGACCCTCATCAACATGTCCGCGACCAACCTCGTGGCCGGCAAATGGGGCAACGCGATGATGTTCTACGCCGCCAGCGGCAGCATGATGGAGCGCGAGAACCTGACGACCGACAAGATCTCCATCTACCCCAAGGCGACCAACTTCACCGTTTCCATGTGGGTCAACGGGCCGCCCAACCAGCAGGACAAGCGCATCTTCTCCGAGTCCTCCACCACCTCCACCCAGCCGCTCTTCAACCTTGGCACCCACAACACCGCGCTCGACGGCGCGCTGAACACCTATATCCGGAACGATTCCGGCACCCAGGGCGGCCATCGCCCCACCGCGCTCCAGGCCTATGACGACACCTGGCACCATGTGGTCTATGTCCAGAGGGTCATCGACGGCACTGCGGTCGGCCGCGTCTACATCGACGGCGTGCTCGACGAAGGCACCACGCCGCCGATCCCCCAGCGGCCCCTCTCGGCGGTCATCACCTCCATCGGTGGCGTCCGCCGCGGCAGCGCGGCGGCCCCGAGCCGCCAGTTCACCTTCCAGGGCATGATCGACGACGTCGCCATCTGGAACCGCGCCCTGCAGACCAACGAGATCGTGAAGCTCTTCAACGACGGCACCCCCGTGCCGGCCGCCAACCTCCAGCCGCTCGTCATCAACCGCTTCGGCTCGGATCGTCCGGCCGCCGCCGTCGGCAACTCCATGACCCTGCGTTGGGACGTGAGCAAGGACGTGACCGGACTGACCATCGATCAGGGCATCGGCAACGTGCTGCCACAGACCACCGTCGGCGTCGGCAGCATCGACGTGACCATCACCAACACGACTACCTTCACCCTCGTCGCCACGCGCGGCGCGGAGTCGTTGACCAACAGGGTCACCGTCGCGGCCATCGACGGCATCGCCACCAACTGGGAGCTGCTCGACAACTTCGACCGCTACCCGGCCGGCAACTTCACCACGAACGGCTTCTGGAGCGACACCCAGGCCAACACCACCGTCACGAACATCGGGGGCAACAACCTGCTCGACATGGGCACCGGCAACCACTCGGTGATCCTCCAGCTCCAGAAACTGGCGATCACGGAGGGCCAGAGCCGGACGCTCTTCGCCCGCGCCTACGTCGCCCGCGATCCCGCGCTGGCCATGACGAGCTTCATGGGCGTCACCGACCGCGCCTACCGCTTCTGGGGCGACAACAACGATTCCGGCGGCTTCGGCCCGGCGATCATCCCCGACACAGGCTCTGGCCAGCTTATGTTCGGCGCCAACAACGGGGCCGGCAATTCGGTCTCCGACTTCGCCGGACCGGTGCTCGAGTCCAACGTCGTTTACAACATCTGGATCGACATCACCAACGGCACGCTCGTTCCGGACGTCGAGACCGGCGACATCTTCTCCATCTGGGTCCAGAAGGACGGCGACAGCGCTCCGCGCGAACGCATCTTCCAGGACTACGTCAGCAACCGCAGCCCGACGGGCGATCCCGCCGGTGCCGGCGGCACGCTGACGCGGCCGACGCTCGACAAGCTCATCGTCGGCAACAACAACACGAGCTCGCTCCTCTTCGACGACTTCTACATCTCGAAGACGGGCCTCAACAGCACCGTGCCCCGGCCCTACGGCTTCACCACGCCCGTCGGCCAGGGCACGCCGACCGTCGCCGTCGGCAAGAACGCGGACAAGGTGCGCATCACCTACTCGAACGGCGTCCTCCAGTCCGCCCCCGCCGTGACCGGTCCGTGGGACAACGTCCAGGGCGCCACCTCGCCCTACGAGACCACTCCGACCGGTGCCCAGCAGTATTACCGAGTCCGGCAGTAGCCTGCCCGTCCCGTCGCCAAGCCCCGGATGCGCGAGCATCCGGGGCTTTTTCGTCGTCCGTCCTGTCTTGGCCAGCGGTGGACAATTGCGGCTAAAAAGGCGGCCTAATGCCCACTATCGCGCAGCGGCCCGGCAAATTCCGGCAAGCCGCCGGGAGCTTCCGGGAGCAGCGTGGCACCCGTCATCACTATGAAACCCATCCTCCACAGCACCGGTGCCCTCACCCTCGCATTCGCCACCCAGCTCGCCCTGCGCGGCGTCGCCGCCGAGCCGACCTTCCAGGACAAGGCGGTTTCTCCCGTGACGAATCCGCTCTTCTTCGAGGACCCCTACATCCGCACCGAGATCCGGCCCATCTTCGCCTACCACACCATCGGCAAGGATCTGCTCGACGGCGTGGGCCTCCCGGGCGTCAGCAAGGGCGACGTGCGCGTCTATGCCCTCCAGCTCCGCTACGCCGTGAACGACCGTCTGGCCATCATCGCCACCAAGGACGGCTACACCGACATCGAGTTCGACAATCCCGCCCTCGCCGCCCTCTCCCGCTCCGGCTGGAACGACCTCGCGGCGGGCGTGAAATACGCCTTCATCCAGGACGAGCAGAAGGAATTCATCCTCACCGGCGGCGTGAAGCTGGAGATCCCCACGGGCGAGTCCTCCGTCTTCCAGAACAACGGTTCGGGCGAATGGGACATCTTCGTCTCCTCCGCCAAGAACTGGGACCGCGTCCGCCTCATGGGCAACGCCGGGTTCCGCCTGCCGAACAACTGGACCGACGAGACCGCGTCGGCGCACTACAGCCTCCAGCTCGACTACTACACCTGCCAATGGTTCATCCCGTTCGTCTCGCTCAACGGCAACACCGTGCTCTCCGAGACCGACAACGGCGGCCCCTACAACCTGCCCGGCTTGGATGTGGAAGGGTTCGACCTGATCAACTTCGGCGCGGATAGCGCTGGCGGCCACACCCAGATCGTCGGCGGCATCGGCTTCCGCTCCCGGCTCACGCAGAACGTGGACTTCGGCGCGGCCTACGAGACCAGCCTGACCTCGCCCAAGGGCCTCTTCGACGACCGCGTCACGGTCGATTTCGTGATCCACTTCTGATTCCTCCTCCTGCGGTGGTTCACGCTACGGTCCGGCGAAGCGATCTCGCCGGGCCGTTTTGTGTTCCGTTCGGTTCCTTGAAGCCGCCGCGCCTTCGCGCAACAGTCCCTCCATGCAGTCGCTCCAAGACCGATACGACGACGCCATGCTGGACTTCAGCATGGGCCAGTTCGACGACGCCATCGCCAAGCTCGACGCCGTGTTGGCGGAGGACCCGAACTACTTCGACGCCCGCCTAGCCCTCGGAGGTGCCTACTATCGCAAAGGCGAATTCGCCCGCGCGATCGAGGAAGGCCACAAGGCCGAGAAGCTCCGTCCGAACGAACAGCTCGTTCACACCAATCTCTCCCTCTTCTACATGAAGTCCGGCGACAAGAAGACCGCCGAGCACCACGGCCTCCAGGCCCGCATCGCCTCGTGGAAGGGCAACATGGCCGCGCCCGATCCCAACGCCGCGTCGCCGGGCGATCCCGAACTCCAGATGGCCCAGCCCAAGCCCGCCGCCGTGAAGCTCCCCGCGAAGTTTCCCGACATGCCCTGGAAGAAGAACAAGCCGCCCGGTGGGGGTGTCCATTAGGCCGCGACCCGCTGCCCGGCAGTTTCCCCGGCCAATCCATGTCCTTCCCTTCCGCCCCCGTGTGGCATCGTGCCGCCGCCGCCAATAGCTTGGCCTCGGGCCAAGCCCGCACCGTCCACGTCGCCGGACGCGATCTCGCCCTCATCCACCTCGATGGCGCCTTCCATGCCCTCGATGACCGTTGTTCCCACAAGGGCGAATCCCTCGGAGCCGGCCTCGTGGAAAACGGCTGCCTCCACTGCCCCCTGCACGGCTGGGCCTTCGACGCGAAGACCGGCGCTTGCCGCAGCAACCCCGAGAAACCCGTCCGCACCTATCCCACCAAACTCGAAGCGGGCGAAGTGTGGGTGGCGCTGTAGCACGCGCTTCTCTCCATGAAATGAAAAACACCTCCGGGGAAACTCGCCGGAGGTGGATTCGGGAGACTGAGGCTGAACCAGGGCCCGGCTCTCAGCAGCCGGTGAGCACGTAGATCAGCAACACGATGGGCAGGGGAATGCCGATGAGCCACAACAGGGCCATCCAGCCGACCTTGCCCGATTCGCCGGAGCGTTTGGGAGGAATTGGTTTCATGGTGGTGGAAGGCGCGGGGAGCGCGGGCTCCCCGGCGCCGATTTGGGGTTAGTTGGTCTTTTCCTGGATCTTCTCGCCGGCTTCTTCCATGTCCTTGCCGATGCCATTGGCCGTGTTCTTGCAGCCGATGGCCGACAGGGTCAGGACGCCGACGAGGAGCGAGAGGAGGATCTTGGTTTTCATGGATGAACGGGGTTGGGGGTGAAGGGTGAATCGTCGAGCGAGAAGCTCAGCCGCAGCAGGCCTCGATCTCGCGTTTGACGGCCTCGATTTCCTTTCCGGTCCGCTTCTGGATGCGGCCGTAGAGTTCGTCTTCCTTGCCCTCGACGTAGCGGAGATCGTCGTCGGTCAGGTCCGCATACTTCTGCTTGAGCTTGCCCTTGATGATGTTCCAGTCGCCTTTGAGAGAGAGCTTGTTCATGGCTGTGTTCCTTTCTTGGGTTGCGCCGCGTCGTTGCGGCTGAAATCCATTCTGCAGAGGGAATGCCAGAAGGGGTCGAAGCGGGGTTTCCCGGATTTTCCAGCAGTTTTCCGGCGTTTTGGGCGGGTTGCCCGGAAGCTGTGCCGCATCCGATATGCAGAGCGCCCGGAAAATCCCGGGCGTTTCGCATGGGCATCCCGACATTTCGGGTGGCGGACGCGCCGAACCTTTCCGCTGGTTGCAGCCTGCAAAGAACCGGATCTTGGTCATGCACTCGGCAAGATCCGGTGCGGGGGTGGCGTTGGCGCGAGAGCGCGCAAAGCATTGGAAATCAGAGCGTCTGCGGCTTGGACGGCGTTTGGCCCGGGGCTGGCTATTGGGAAAGGCATGAAGACCGTGTTGCTTCCCACCCGGAATCCGCTGAAGGCCACCATCCGTCGTCAATCGGTGGAGGTGTTGAATCCCCTCGTGGCGGATCTCTTCGATCTCTACGCCCGCATCAAGCAGGCGCATTGGAACCTGCGCGGCAGCTCGTTCGTCTCGCTGCACAAGCTGCTGGACGACTTCGCCGCCAACATCCAGGGCCACATCGACCGCGTGGCCGAACGCGCGACCGCCTTGGGCGGCGTGGTGGACGGCACGCTGCGCGACGCGGCCCGGAAATCGCAGCTCGGCGGCAAGGAGGAGCCCACGCCGAAGAACGCCCCGCAAATGGCCTGGCTCGAAGAGCTGGCCGATTCCTACGCCCGCTGCGGCGAACGCGTCTCCCAGGGCGTCAAGGAGACGGACGACGCGGACGACTTCGTCACGGCGGATCTGCTGACGGACGTCCTGCACGACCTCGACAAGCATCTCTGGCTGATCGAGTCGCACCTCAACCGTTAACCCCGCGTTCCGGCGTTCGCGCCGGAAACACCACCCCGAGTCATCGCCATGCTTGAAACCATCGCCATCATCCTCGTCGTGCTGTGGCTGCTGGGCTTCGTCTCGTCCTACACGATGGGCGGGTTCATCCACCTGCTGCTCGTCCTTGCCATCGTCGCCGTGCTCGTCCGCCTGATCCGCGGCCGTGCCCTGTGACCCAGATCCCGCCCACCCGACAACCGAGAACCGAGAACCGTTCCCCAACCCTCAACCCGCAGAAAGGAAACCAGACCATGAACTCACGCTACGAAACACCCGAAGCCCTGAAACACGACGCCCACAGCCTCGCGGAGGACGCCCGCGCGCTGCTGGAAGCCACCGCCGAGGTGGCGGACGAGAAGGTCGCCGAGGCCCGCAAGCGCCTGGAAAGCGCCCTGGCCGAATCCAAGACCACCCTCTATCGCGTCCGCGAAAAGGCGGTCCAGAGCGCGAAGGCGGCCGACCAGGTCGTGCGGCGGCATCCGTATGAGTCCATCGCCCTCGCCTTCGGCGTCGGCGCGCTCGTCGGCTGTCTCATCGCCCGACGCTGAACCTTTGCGGGAGGGGGAGTCGCAGGCCGGCCCCGGGTGGTTCCGGGGGGTCCCAACCGGCTTCAGCCTCCTCCCGCTCTCTCCATTTCATTCCCCCGAAACCCGAATGCCCATGACCGCCACGCCCGACCTGTCCGAAACGGTCGCGACCTCCAAACAGGTCGCCCGGCGTCTGATCGCCATTGGCCAGAACCGGCTCGAGCTCTTCTGCCTCGAAGTGCGCGAGGAGCAGGAACGGCTCTGGCGGGCGGTCTTCTACGTCTCGGGCGTGGCCGTCTCGCTTCTGCTGCTGGGCCTGGTGGCCACGTTGCTCGTCGTGCTGTTGCTGGACGAGGGGGCGCGGCTCTGGGCCCTGGCCGGGCTGGGCGTGGTCTTCGCCTTGGGCGCGATCGCCTTCTGGGTCGCGCTGCAACGGCTGCGGCGCGGTTGGGTCACGCTGGAGGAGACGCGCCGCCAGCTCCGCGAGGACCGCGAACATTTCCAGGAGCTTTTCCGATGAACTCGCTGCGTTCCCGCAAACAGCTGCTCGTGGCCGAAGCCACCGTGCAGCGGCAACTGCTCGGCGCGGACGTGGAGCGCCTGGTGCAGCAGGCCTCCGGCTGGAAACGCCGCTGCCTGTCCGCGCGCGCCGTCGCCTCGGCTGGATTCTCCGCCGTCTCGTTCATCGCCCTGTTGCGGGGCCGCTCCGGTGGTGGCAAGACCTCGTTGTTCACCCGGCTGTTCGGCTGGGCGAGGGCGGGCTGGACGCTGTGGAACGCCGTGCAGCCCATCATGGGCCGGAGCGCTCCGGCTCCGCGCCCCGGGCCGTCCGCCGCCACCGGCGATGCCGTGGCCGAAGCCCTCGAAGCCCTGCGCCGCGCGGAAGAAGCCGCACGGAACCGCCGGTGAACCCGACCAGGCATGAACTCCCTCCTCCAGCGCATCGGCCTCGGAATCCTCGCGGGCACCCTCGCGGCCTCGGCGCAGCTCGATCCCCGCGCACGCAACCTCGTCCAGTTCGGCTACGACCAGCCGCTCAAGGGCCGTGGACCGCGCGCATGCAGCGCCGCGTGCCGGACTACAACCCGGCCTTCGCCGACTCGAACATCGTCCTGCGCGCCGCCGTCGCCCCGGTCTATACGGACAGCGAGCTGGGCTTCCGCTCGCTCCTGTCGCCACAGACGGACGTGGCCATCGGCCTCGTGGGCGGGGCCTACGGCGAGAACTACTACGAGGTGCGGGACGGGAAATACCGGGACGAGGAGAGCTTCGACGGCCACGGCGGCGGGCTTTCCCTCGGGGTGTATCACCGGGTGAACCCGGACCAGCGCATCCCGCTGAACCTCGTGCTCAAGGGCGGCGCGCGCTACGTCACCTTCCACCATTCGCCGGACACGGATTCCGCCTTCGACCTGCCGCCGGACCACTTCGTGTCCTACCTGCGGACCGGGGCCCGGTTCGCGGGCAAGGAACCGATGCTCTATCCCGACCTCGCGATGGAGCTGTCCGTCTGGTATGAGCGCGAATGGCGTTCCGACCCGGGCACGTATGGCTACGGCGGCGACCGCGCACTGGAGGATTCCGTGGACCGCTACTGGATCTATGGCGGTTTGGACTACGCGTGGACCAACGCCGGCCACAAGGCCAGCTTGGCCGTGACGGCGGGCGACTCGTCGGAGACCGACCGCGTGGGGGCTTGGCGGCTGGGCGGCGTGCTGCCGCTGGTCGCCGAGTTTCCGCTCATCCTGCCCGGCTACTACTACGAGGAGATCACCGCCGAGCGTTTCGTCCATCTCGGCGCGGCCTACGTGATTTCGCTCGATCCCGACAACCGCTGGCAGCTCCGCTTCGAGGCGGCCACGGCGCTGGTGGATCCGCTGCCGGGCTTCGGCGCGACCGACGACTGGCACACCGGCGTCGGCACCGGCGTCGGCTACACCTCGCGCAACCAGGTCACGAAGATCTTCCTCCGCTATGGCTACGGCATCAGCGCCGACCGCAAGGGCGACGATGGCGGCCACAGCGTGGGACTGCTGTTCCAGTTCGACTTCGAGCAACGCCGCCGTCTGCGGCAAGGAAAGGACTGAACCATGACACGCACCCCGCAACCCGCTCCGACCCACGCGCCCGTCCACCCCGGACCCACCGACCGGTCCGGGATCAAGCTGCGCGGGACCACCTCCCAGATCGTCACGGTCCGCTTCTTCGACGGACGGCTCATCGCCGTGCCGATCCGCCACGACACCCAGCGCCATCACCTGTGAAGCCGTTCCACTGCGACCACTGCGGCGCGTTGGTGTTCTTCGAGAACGTCGCCTGCGTGCAGTGCGGCCACGCCCTCGGGTTCGTCCCGGCGGCGCTGGACCTCTCCGCGCTCGATCCGACGGACAACGGCCTCTGGCGGCCGCTGGCCCCGGGCGCGGCCGAGGGCCTCTACCGCAACTGCGCCAACGGCGCGCAGCACGGCGTCTGCAACTGGCTCGTGCCCGCCGAATCGGGCGACACCTTCTGCGCCTCCTGCCGCCTCAACCGCACCATCCCGGACCTCGCCGCGCCGGAGAACAAGCCGCGCTGGCACCGGCTGGAGACCGCCAAGCGCCGGCTCCTCTACACGCTCCTCGACCTCGGCGTGCCGCTGGACGGCCCCGACGGCTCGCGCGAGACCGGGCTGCGCTTCGATTTCCTGGGCGACTCCGCCGGCGGTCCGCCGGTGGTGACGGGCCACGCGGGGGGCCTCATCACGGTGAACATCCTGGAGGCCGACGACGCGGAGCGGGAAAAGCGACGCGCCCACCTCCGGGAACCCTACCGCACGCTCCTCGGCCACTTCCGGCACGAGGCCGCGCACTACTGCTGGGAACGGCTCGTGGCCGGCACGCCGCACCTGGAGCCGTTCCGCGCGCTCTTCGGCGATGAGACGGCCGACTACGCCGCCGCTCTCGCGCGCCACTACGAACGGGGACCGGCGGACGATTGGCAGGGCCGCTTCGTCAGCGCCTATGCCGGGGCCCATCCGTGGGAGGACTGGGCGGAGACCTGCGCGCACTACTTCCACATGATCGACACGCTGGAGACGGCGGCGGGCTTCGGCCTGTCGCTGCGCCCGAAGCATCCCGACGCGAAGTCCATGACCGTCGATGCGCGGCAGGCCGGGCGGCTCCGCGAATCGTTCGACGCGGTCATCGGCGCCTGGCTGCCGCTCACCCTGGCGCTCAATTCCCTGAACCGCGGCATGGGGCTCCCGGACCTGTATCCGTTCGTCCTCTCCCGGCCGGCCATCGACAAGCTCCGGTTCGTCCATGGGGTGCTGGTGGCGGATCCATCCAGAATTTGATGGCCACGACGAAGGAGGATCGGACCACAATGGATACGGCGAAAGCACCCGGGGAATCGTGGGAACCTCTCTGGCGACGCGCCCTCGGCACCGGCATGAAACGCTATCAAACCAGGCTCTACGGCCCCCTCGTCGCCCTGTGGATCACCCTGTCCGTCGCGGGGGTCCTCATGGCCTGGATCACGTGGAAGCAGCTCGCCACCCAGGTGGACCTGGCCGTGCAGCGGGCCGAGTTCAACGACGCGCTGGACGGCGTCTTCGCCACCGTGGTCGATGCCGAGACCGGCCAGCGCGGCTACATCATCACCGGACTGCCCCAGTATCTGGAGCCCTACCAGGGCGCGCGGACGAACTTCACGGAACGCTTCAACCGCCTGGCGGACCTGGCCCTCGCGGACAAGGAGCTGCGCCAGCAGGTGCTCGATCTCCGCGCCGTGCTCGAGGTGCGGTTGAGCCTTCTGGAGAAAGGCATCCAGGCCCGCCGCGAGGGCGACACCAAGGGGGCTTCCGACGTCGTCGGCAACGGCGAGGGCAAGGCGGCGATGGACCAGATCCGCGACAAGGTGCGGACCATGCGTCTGGCCCGGCCCAATCTCCTCACCTCCGAGGGCGACCTCACCCGCGACAAGCTCTGGCGGGCGAACTTCACCAGCCTCGCCGCCGGGCTCGTCGGCGTCGGCACCGGCGTCTTCGCCTTCTTCCTCACCCGCGTGGCGTTCAACCAGGAGAAGAAGGCCCGCGCCATGGCGGAAGAGAAGCTCAAGGCCGAGCAGAGCAGCGAGCACAAGAGCGCCTTCCTCGCCAACATGAGCCACGAGATCCGCACGCCGATGAACGCCATCCTCGGCTTCAGCGACCTGCTCGACGGCGAGCTGAAGGACCCCAAGCAGCGCCAGTGGCTCCGTTCCATCCGCACCAGCGGCCAGTCCCTGCTCCAGCTCATCAACGACGTGCTGGACATGTCGAAGATCGAGTCCGGCGCGATGGAGCTGCACCCGGAGCCGACGGACCCGCGCGAGATCTGCGACTTCCTCCGCACCGTCTTCACCGAGCAGGCCACCCGCAAGGGCGTGAAGCTCACGTGCGACGTCCCGCAGGATCTGCCGCGCGCGCTGCTGCTGGACCGCACGCGCCTGCGCCAGGTGCTCGTGAACCTCGTCGGGAACGCGGTGAAGTTCACCGACCGGGGCTACATCCGCATCATCGTCCGCTGGGAGGCCCAGCAGGACAGCACGAGCCGGGTGGTGCTGACCATCGAGGTGGAGGACACCGGCGTGGGCATCCCGGAGAACCGGCTGGAGGAGATCTTCAAGCCCTTCGCCCAGGCCGACCTCGTCCGCGCCAAGGACCGGCAGGGCACGGGCCTCGGCCTGGCCATCGTCAAGCGGCTGGTCGAGCGCATGGGCGGCCAGGTGGGCGTGGCCAGCGTCGTGGGCAAGGGCACCACCTTCCACCTGCGCATCCCGGACGTGGGCGTCTCGGCGCGGCTCCCGGCCAGCCAGCAGATGGAGGCCGACGAGGAGGCGGACTTCGACACGCTCCGCCCCTCCACCGTCCTCGTCGTGGACGACAACGAGCTGAACCGCCAGCTCATGGCCGGCATCTTTGATCCCACGCACCACACCGTCCACTACGGCGCCAGCGGCCAGGAGGCCGTCGATCTCACGCTGAAGCTCCGGCCAGACATCGTGCTGCTCGACATCCGGATGCCCGGCATGGACGGCCGCGAGGCCTTCGACCGCATCCGTGCCACGCCGGGCTTCGATCTCGTGCCGATCGTCGCCGTGACCGCCTCCAGCATGGCGGACGAGGAGAAGCGGCTGCGGCAGAAGTTCAGCGGCTACCTGCGGAAGCCCTTCACGCGGCGCGCGCTGCTGGACGAGATGGCGAACTTCATCCCCAGGCTGGCGCCGCGCCCCGCGCCCGCGTCCGAGCCGCTGGAACCGGCGACCCCGGCCGACACCAAGGCGGCCCTGGCCGCGCTGGCCGTGAAGCTCCATGCGCTGGAGGCCGGCGAGTGGCCGCACCTGCGCGACAGCGTGGCGGTGAACGAGACCCGCCGCTTCGCCCGCCAGCTCCGCGCCCTCGGCGAGGAGGCGAGCTGCCAGGCCCTCGTCGCCCATGCCGCCGCCCTGCTGCGCCACGCCGAGGCCTACGACATTTCCTCGCTGGAGACCGAGCTGGGCCGATTCCCGCAGGTCATCGCCGAGATCGAACGCCTTTCCGTGTGAACATGCCCGACCAGCCCTTCCATGTGAACGGAGTCCCGGCCCGCCTCCTCATCGTCGATGACCAGCCGGCCAACCTCCAGATGCTCGGCTCCATGCTGGGCCGCACCGGCATGGAGATCGTCCCCGCGTCCGACGGCCCCACCGCGCTGAAGCGCATCGCGCTCCGGGCCCCGGACCTCGTGCTGCTGGACCTGATGATGCCGGACATGGACGGCATCGAGCTCTGCCGCCGCATCCTCGGCCAGCCGGCCTTCGCCACGGTGCCGATCATCTTCCTCTCCGCCGCGGACGAGAAGAGCCTCGTGGTCCGGGCGCTGGAGGCGGGCGGGGTGGACTACGTGACCAAGCCCTTCAACCAGGCGGAGCTGCTCATGCGGGTGCGCACGCACGTGGCGCTGAAGTCGGCGCGCGACCGGTTGAAGCAGCTTGCGGAGGACAAGGACGAACTGCTCGGCATCCTCGCGCACGACCTGCGCAACGCCATCGGCAGCGTCCACATGACCGCGCAGGTGCTGGGCGAACGGCTGGCCGCCGGGGGCGACGCGCGGCTGGCGGGCCTGAGCGACAACATCCTCTCCGCCACCTCGCGCACGCTGGCGTTCCTGAAGGAGTTCCTCGCCAACACCGTGGCCGACCACGGCCTGGCGGTGAAACGCGAACCGGTCCGCGCCTGGGAGGTCGCGCGGCAGGTCGTCGGCGGCTACGAGGGCGCGGCCGAGCGCAAGGAGATCCGCCTGGAGACGGAGTTGCCGGAGCCCTCGCCGACGGTCTGCGCGGACGCCGCCGCGCTCGGCCAGGTGCTGGACAACCTGGTCTCGAACGCCATCAAGTTTTCCCCGAACGGCAAGGCCGTGCGCGTGCTCGCGCGGGACGCCGGCGCGCACGTGGACCTGGTGGTGAAGGACGAGGGGCCGGGCTTCACCGCCGAGGACCGGCAGAAGATGTTCGGCCGCTACCGCCGCCTCTCCGCGCGGCCCACGGCGGGCGAGCCGAGCACCGGACTGGGCCTCAGCATCGTCAAGCGCCTCGTCGATGCGATGGGCGGGGAGCTGGTCTGCGACAGCACGCCGGGCGCCGGCACGATCTTCATAGTGAGACTTCCAAAGGAACCAAATGGACTTTCTGGTCATTGACGACGACAAGGGCTTCCGCGACGCCACGGTGCTGCTCATCGAGGACGACGGGCACTACGCCGAGGGCGCGCCGGACGGCAAGACCGCGCTCCAGCGCATCGCCGAGGAACGGTTCGACGCGGTGATCCTCGACCTCAACCTCGGCGCCGAGAACGGCCTCGACGTGCTGGTGGAGATCAACCGCGCGAAGCCGACGCTGCCGGTGGTGATGTTCACCGCCGCCGGCAAGATCCAGACCGCCGTGGAGGCGATGCGGCGCGGCGCGGCGGACTTCCTGGAGAAGCCGTTCACGCGCGGCCAGTTCCACACCGTCCTGGCGCGGCTCCAGAAGTTCCAGCAGATGGGCCGCCAGATCGAGCGGCTGGAGCAGGAGGTCAAGGAGACCCGTTCGCAGAGCCCGGAGCCGATGTTCGACTTCGCCAACCCGGCGATGCGCGAGACGATGGACGTGCTGTTGCGCGCGGCGCAGACGCCCGCCTCGGTGCTGATCCTCGGCGAGAGCGGCACGGGCAAGAGCGTGGCCGCCCGCGCGGTGCATCGGAACAGCCACCTGGCCGACAAGCCGTTCGTCACCGTGAGCTGCCCGAGCCTCTCGAAGGAGCTGCTGGAGAGCGAACTGTTCGGCCATGTGAAGGGCTCCTTCACCGGCGCGATCCGCGACCATTGGGGCAAGGTGAAGGCGGCCGAAGGCGGCACGCTCTTCCTCGACGAGATCGGCGACCTGCCGATGGAGATCCAGCCCAAGCTGCTGCGCCTGCTCCAGGAGCGGGAATACGAACGCCTCGGCGAAAACGTCACCCGCAAGGCCGACGTCCGCGTGATCGCCGCGACCAACCGCGACCTCAAGCAGCGCGTGGCCGAAGGGCTCTTCCGCGAGGATCTGTTCTACCGCCTGAACGTGATCGCCGTGGAGATGCCGCCGCTGCGGCTGCGGCAGGACGACCTGGTCGCCTTCGCCAACCATTACCTGAAGCACTTCGCCGCGCAGTGCGGACGCAAGCTGGAGGGCTTCGCCGATCCGGCCGACACCGCGCTGCGGATGCACTCCTGGCCGGGCAACCTGCGCGAGCTGCGCAACGCCATCGAACGCGCCGCGATCCTCGCGCGCGGGACGAAGGTCGATGTGCCGGACCTGCCGGCCGAGGTGCGGGGCGGCTCCGGCGGGGGGGCGGCCCCGGCGGCGGGAATGCCGCTCCAGACCGGAGCCCGCGTCACGCTGGACCAGTTGGAAGAGGCGCACCTGCGCAGCATCCTCCAGACGGCCAAGAGCCTGACGGAAGCGGCGGAGATCCTCGGCATCGACCAAGCCACGCTCTACCGGAAACGGAAGCGGCTGGGCCTGGATTGAGGGCCTGCGGCAACCGCTCGGGACTTATCTCTGCGGGGCCGCGTCGCGGATCAGCCGCTTGAGCTCCTCGACTTCCCGGCGCAGGGCCCGCAGTTCGGCGTCCTTGTCTTCGAGCTTGCGGTTGAGGCCCTGGATGGCGGCGAGCGCGACGCCGTCGAACTCGAGGGTGGAGATCGTCGTGTCGTCCGTGCCGGGGTAGAAGGCGCGCTTGAAGTCCTGCGCCATCGGGCCGAGGTGCGGCGTCGTGGCGTCGTCTTCCCAGACATAGTTCCAACGGTCGATGGGGATGGAGGCGAGCTTTTCGAGGACTTCCCGTCCGTCCACGGCGGCGCGGTTCTTCTTCAGGGCCCGGTCGGACGGGGTGTTCCAGGAGGTCAGGTTCGGGCCCAGGACCACGCCGCTGTTCGTCGAGGGGCCGGTCTGGATGCGGAACCCGCCGAGGGAGCGGAAGACCACCTGGTTGGAAGCCGTGGTGCTGACATCGGCGTCGTGGCCGTCTCCCCAGACGAAAGAGCCCTGGTGCAGCGCCTTGGCCCGCTGGCCGGCGGCGAAGGAATTCGGGGCCAACGCGGCGTTGAGCGTGCCGCCGGGGATGGTGGCGTTGCGCGCGCCGTTGGTGTTCAGGTAGCCGCCGCCGACGACGGCGTGGGGCGCGTCGTTGAGGATCGCGTTGGAGCGGCCGCCGGCGAGGGTCGCGGAACCGGAGTTCGTCAGGACCACGTTGAACTGGCCGCCGGAGACCACCGCCTGGCTGGAGTTCGTGGCGATGAAGTTGTTCCGGCCACCGCCGATGACCGCGTGGGACGAACCGGCACCGATGGCGTTGCCCTCCCCGCCGGAAACGGTGGCGCGGGCCGAGTTGTTGCCCACGGAATTGACGCTGCCGCCGGCGATGGTGGCGCCGTCCGCGTTGAGGTGGACGCGGTTGTTGAACCCGCCGCCGATCGTGCCGAAGTCGGCCTCCACGCGGTTGAAGACCGGATTGGTCAGCGGGGGATAGGCCGGCGCGCCGCCGCCGGCAATGACGACGCCCATCGCTCCGCCGCCGACCGAGTTGCTGGCATAGCCGCCGACGATGTTCGGGGCGCCGTTCGTGGTGGGTTCCAGGCGCAGGGCCCGGACGTTCCGGACGTGGAAGTTGAGGGGGAAATTGTCGGTCGTGCCGAGGAACGCGTTGGTCGAGGCCGGGTTGTTCGTGTCGGTCACGCGGGCGTTGCCGGAGAGGGTCCAGAAGGCCCCGGTCAACAGGCTGGGGGCGAGGTCTTCGCGGACGACGGTGCCGTTGGCGATCTCGCCGGTGGTCACGGCGTTGGAGGCCAGCATGGCGGTGGTGACGGCGTTGCTGGCGATGCCGACGGTGTTGCTCACGAGACTAAGGCCGGGACCGGCGTATTGGACGAAGTTGGTGAAGCCGGCGGGCACGTCCGTCACGTTGGTCCACGCCACGCCGCGCGCGTGGCTGGCATACGGCGCCGGGGTGATGAGCTGGGCCGGCTCCAGACGGGAGAAGCCATGCAGGCCGTCGTTGAACCAGATGCGGAGGCGAAGTCCCGGCCGGGCGAAGACGGAGGCGTCCAGGTTCTGCATCGCGAGGGAGGTCAGATCGCCCAGGACGACGGTGAAGGCCCCGCCGGAAACGGGCAGGCTGACGGAATTCAACGGCTGGCTGCCGGAGACGCTGGTGCCGTCGTTGCTCCAATGGGTGACGACCGCCGCTTCGCCGCCGGGCGGATCGATCACCACCGTGGGGTTCGCGGTGTAGCCCGCGCCGGGATTGTTCACGTCGATCCGGATCACGGACCCGTTGGTGTTGATCACGGCCGTGGCCTGCGCGCCGGTGCCGCTGGCGTCGATGATCGTGACGCGGGGCGCATTGGTGTAGCCGAAGCCGGAATTGTTCACGGTGTAGCCGACGACGAAGCCGTTGACCACGGTGGCCGCGGCGAGCGCCTGGCCTTCGGCGGAGGCCACGGTGACGAGGGCGAACTTGAACTGGCCGGTGCCGGTGAAGTCCTGGCCCTGGACCTGGACGCGGCCCTGATAGGTGAAGGCGCCGGACTGGGCGGTGGCGGGCTGCGGCACGAGCGCGAGAAGGGCGGCCCAGCAGACGAGGCGGAGGATCAGGTGTTTCATGGCAGGAATCCCACGGCCATGAAATGGAACCGACGCGCGTTCCGCCAACCTAATCTTCGCGCTTGGCCCAGCGCCCGGCCAGCCAGGTGCAGAGCACGAGCTGGAGCGGATGGTAGATGAGGATGGGCAGAAGGATCAGGCCGAGCGCGGGATCGGCCCCGAACATGAGCTGTGCCATCGGCACGCCCGAGGCCAACGTCTTCTTCGACCCGCAGAACACGGCCGCGATCCGTTCCTCGACCGGAAACTTCAGCGCGTCGCAGACCAGGCCCGCGAGGAACATCACGAGGCCGAAGAGCCCGAGGCTGGCCACGGTGGCGACCAGGACGGACCTTGCCCCGTGGCCCGACCAGACGTCGGCCTTCACCGAGTCGCAGAACGACGTGTAAACGAGCAGCAGGATGGTGAGCCGATCGACGACTTGGATGAAGGGCTTGCGCCGCGCGATGAAGGTTCCGATCCAGGGCCGCAACGCCTGTCCGGCCACCAGCGGCAGCACCAGCCAGCAGACGAGATCGAGGATCACGGGGCCGAGCGGAAGCGCTTCGCCGCCGCTCCGCATCATCCAGCCCATCCACAGCGGAGTGAGGAAGACGCCGAGCAGGCCGGAGAGCGTGGCGTTGAAGACGGCGATGGCCACGTTGCCGCGCGCCGCCGCCGTGAGCGCGACGGATGACGACACGGTGGAGGGCAGCGCGCAGAGGTAGAAGAGACCGAGCTTCAAGCCGTCGGAGATCGAGTCGCCCGCGAGCGCGAGCCCCGCGATCCCGAGCAGCGGGAAGAGCAGGAAGGTGCAGCCCTGGACGACGAGATGGACGGGCCAGCGGAGCGTCCCCGCCTTCAACGCCGCGAAGGGCAGCGCCGCGCCGTGCAGGAAGAAGATCAGCGCGACCCCGCCCTTGGTCAGGATCTCCGGCTGCATCCAGCCGCCGCGCGCGCCGGGTTCGGGAAAGAACCAGGCCAGGACCACGGCCAACAGCATCCCGGCGAGGAACCAGTCGAAGGTGCGTTTCATCAAGGGGCACCGGGACCGCAGCGAGCCTTCGGCTCCGGTCCCGGCGCAGCCACGCTAGGGGAAAGCTCCGGGCGCTGGCTAGTCGGCCTTCAGGCGGAAGAAGCGGTTCGTCGGCGCGGTCGGATAGGAATGGACGAGGTTGGTGCCGCTGAGGGCGGGGGCGTTGGTTTCCAGGGACCAGCCGCTGGCGGAGCCGAAGGCACCGGAGGATTCGAGACGGAAACGTTTGGTGAACCGGGGCCAGAGCAGGCGCACTTGGTCGTTCGTTCGCTCCAGTTCCAGCCTCGGCGCGCGAGGCGTGAAGGCCAGCGAGACCGGAGTTTCGCCCGCCGTGCCGACCGGCTGCACGAAGACGTCGATGAACGCGCCCGTGCCGCCGTCGTAGCGCAGCACCGAGCGCGTGCCGGCGCTGCACACGTAGAGGCGCCCGTCGGGCCCGAAGGCGATTCCATCCGGCCCGTTCAATCCGCCCGCGCCGGACGCGACGAAGGTTCCCGCCGCAGGGAAGGTGGTCGGCGGGGCCGTGGCCACGGCGGTGAACCGCAGCACCGCGTGGTTGCTGGAACTGCCGACGAACAGATCGCCGTTGGCTCCGAAGGCCAGGCCGGTTGCCCCGCCCAGTCCGCCCGCACCCTCGGGCACCACGGTGTCCAGATGCGCGCCGGTGGCGGGATCGAAGCGGACGATGCCGACCGCGGCGTCCGCCACGTAGAGCCGTCCGTCCGCGCCGAAGACGAGATCGGCCGGGTTCACGAGGACATTGGTCCCGAACTCGGCGACCTTGGCTCCCGTGGCCGCGTCGAAGGAAACGATGCGGCCGGGACCGAACACTTCGTTCTCCGTATCGAAGACCCGACCCGCCACGTAGAGCCGCGAATCGGGTCCGAACCGGCAGGCCGTCGGCATCGTGATGTGGAGCGAGTCGTAGGCCACGAACTGCCGGATGAACTCGCCCGTGCGGCCGTCGAAGCGGTGGATCGAGCCGAGCCCATAGGTCGTCGTGGGCAGGTAGAAATCCCCGTCGGCGCCGAAGACGCCGCCATCGATGGAGACGGCGGAGACGAACGGGATGAAGTCGGCCTTCGGCGCACCGGTCGCCTCGTCGATGGTGGCGACGGCCAGGGCGAGGTGGTTGCCCGGCCGGGTGACGAGGAGATCGGCCCGGGCCGCAACCGGCAGGAGGGCCAGCCCGGCCCACGCCCAAACCAACGGGAAGAACGAATTTTTCATGACCACGAAGCGCCCGGTTTCCAATGGGATGACGTTTCAGGAGGTCGCCCGGTTCGGCGTTTCGCGCAAGCGCATTTTCGGACCGGGCATGGTCTCCGCAAGAGGCGCCGGCGGAAGCGGCCGGTCCGGTTCACCCCCTGCGGGATCAAGGCGGAGGAACGCCGCTCAATCCTTCCACACGCCGATGTCGTGGCCGTGGGCCGCGTGGACCTGGGGCTGGCCGCGTTCGTCCTCGGGATATTCGAAGACGCGGTTCTCGAAATTCCGGATGACCACGCGGCGGCCGTTGAGCTGCTTGATGTATTCCGGATTGATCGGGACCTTGCCGCCGCCGCCCGGGGCGTCGATGACGTATTGCGGCACCGCGTAGCCGGTGGTGTGGCCGCGCAGGCCCTCCATGATCTCCAGCCCCTTCTGCACGCTGGCGCGCAGGTGGGCCGAGCCGGCGATGAGGTCGCACTGGTAGAGGTAGTAGGGCTTCACCCGGCACATGAGGAGCTTCTGGACGAGCGCCTTCATCACGGGGAGGGAATCGTTCACGCCCTTGAGCAGCACGGACTGGTTGCCGAGCGGGATGCCGGCATCGGCCAAGCGACCCAGCGCCTCGCGCACCTCGGTGGTGAGTTCGCGCGGGTGGTTGGTGTGGACGCTGATGAAGAGCGGATGAAACTTCCGCAGCATGGCGCACAGCTCGGGCGTGATGCGCTGGGGGAGAAAGATCGGCACGCGGGAGCCGATGCGGAGGAACTCCACGTGCGGGATCTCGCGCAACTTCGTGAGCAGATATTCCAGTTTCTCGTCGCTGAAGAGCAGCGGGTCGCCGCCGCTCAGGAGCACGTCGCGGATCTCCGGGTGCTCCCGGATGTAGGCGATCTGCCGGTCGAACTCGGGATGGAAATCGTAGCCGCTGGCGTTGCTCACGAGCCGCGAGCGCGTGCAGTAGCGGCAGTAGGCCGCGCAGCGGTCGGTCACGAGAAAGAGCACGCGGTCCGGGTAGCGGTGAACGAGGCCCGGCACGGGCGAATGGGAATCCTCGCCGCAGGGATCGCTCATCTCCCACGGCGCAGTGTGGGTTTCCTCCACGCGCGGCACGACTTGGCGGCGGATCGGGCAGTTCTCGTCGGCCGCGTCGATCAGGCTGAAGAAGTAGGGCGGAATGGCCATCGCCAGCTTGTTCTCGCCGGCGAGGACCGCGCCGAGACGTTCCTCGGGCGTGAGGGTGGGGAGAAACTTCTCCAGCTGCTCGACCGTGGTGATGCGGTGCTTGAGCTGCCATTTCCAGTCGTTCCACTGCGCGTCGGGCACGTTGCGCCAATAGCCGCGGCCGGCGGAGCGGAACTGCTTCAATTCCTGGGAAACTGCGGAGGGCGAGTCGGGATCTTCACCGGAAGGGTCCAAATACATTGTGCGCGGACTATAGGAGTGAAGCCCTTCGGGTCAAGGGACGCACCCGCCGCGTGCATTGGGGTTTCAGCCTTAGTTTTTGGTGATTGGCAAACGCCAACTCAGACGGAAGCTACGCTGGAGAAATCATGGGCTCTCCGAAGGAAGAGGAACCCTCCCTAGCGCCGAGTTTTCCACGAGGGAGTTTGTTCTCTGCTTCCCTGATGGCCTGCGTTTTTACACAGGCTCTCAGGTGGCGTTCTCGATTTCCCCGTCGGCCGGACCGGTGCCGACGGTGGCCGATTCCGCCTTGGCCCGCGAGGCCTCGACCTTGACGTAGTGGAGCACCACGGGCGCGAGGATCATGCCGGGGATGCCCATGAGCCGCTCGCCGATCAACAGGCCGATCAGGGTGAGCCACATGGGATTCTTGATGCGGCTGCCGATGATCTTGGAGTTCAGGAAATACTCGAACTTGTGGATCACGATCAGGTAGCCGAGCGCGAGCGCGGCCATCTTGGGCGAGATGACCAGGCCCACGCAGGTGATGACGGTGTTGCTGATCAGGTTGCCGATGATGGGCAACAGTCCGCAGGCGAAGGTGAAGATCGTCAGCAGCGCCGCGTGCGGGAACCCGGCGGCGAAGAGGAAGATGCCGGTGGCGGCGCTGTTGATCAGCGAGATCAGGATCTGCGCGCCCATCACGACGCGGAAGCTGGCGTAGAAGGTCTTGAACCGCCGCATGATCTCCTGGGCGGAGAGGGCGTAGAGGCTGTCGCGGCGGAAGCTCGGGTCCTCGTCCAGTTGCAGCTTCGAGTTGAAGAAGAGGCTCACCGCCAGCACCGCGCCGATGATGAGATAGACCACCTGGAAGACGACCATCGTGAGCAGGTGGTGCAGGTTGCGGATCTGGAGCTGGGCCTGCTGCTTTAGGAAATCGAGCAGCTCCACGTGGTTCTTGAAGGGCAGCTCGAACTCCACCTTGGCCGCCAGTTCGTTCACCTTGGGGATCGTTTCGTCCGCCAGCTTGGGAAAGGCCACGTAGGCGCGTTTTCCGAAGTAGAGCGTGCCCAGCGAGACCCCGGCGATCAGCACGGTGAAGAGCGTCACCGCCAGCGCCTTGTTGCCCCGGTAGGCGAAGGTCCGCAGCGCGAGGTAGCCGAACATCGTCGTGAGCAACAGCGTGGCCATGTGCAGCCAGCCGACGAAGAGCAGCATCACGGCCATGAAGACGTAGGAAATCCGCTGGGGACGAGTCATCGCGCCCAGTAAATCGCGACGCGGCGGACAAAGCGCAAGGGGATTCACGGCCCGCGTAGGTCGGGCATCCTTGCCCGGTGTCGGTGAACCGGCGGAGAGCGGACCCACCCCTGACCCATCCCAAGAGGGGGGACCGGGAATGCGCTTCGGCATTCGGGTGACGTTCTGCCTCATCCCTTCCTGGGAGGGGTAAGGGGGGGCGCCCAAGGACCGAGGAATTTTACGCGCCAGCCAGTTTCTGATGGACGCTTCTCACATGCGCCCGCTATTTCAGCGCCGTTCCAAGGAACAATCCATGAATCCCGTTAAACTTCTGCTCATCGCCGGAACCGTCGCGACGACGGCCGGTGCCCAATCCCTCGAACTCCGGCCCGCCGTTTCAGGAATCAATGGCAAGATCGATTACGCCGGCGGCGTGATGGAGTCCGAGACCTCACACAATTTCTCCGGCAGCCTTTCGCTCCCGGTCGGAAACCGCTTCGGTTTCCAGGGCGACCTG
>CAMLMI010000002.1 GCA_946480965.1 uncultured Verrucomicrobiales bacterium
TCCGCCTCGGCCTGCCCAAGGTGGTGCCGAAGTGAGGACGATGTGGCGATAGCCTCCGGCTTGCGCTCTGGCGGCTCGCCCAGAGCCTTCGCCCCACCTACCCCTACGCTTTGTTCCGGCACGCCCCGGCGCGCTTCAGCTCCTCGCAGGTTGCGGTGATCTGGAGGCGGATGCCCTTCGGACGGAAGCCGTGCTGGTGCACGATCTCGTTCTCCAGCCGCACGAGCGACTCGCTCTCGAACTCCACGATCCGGTCGCAGTCGGCGCAGATGATGTGGTTGTGGTCGGGGTGGTCCGCGTAGTTCGGGTCGTAGATCTTCTGGTCCTTGCCGAAGTCCATCTCGCGGACGAGCCCGCTCTCCGTCAGCAACGGCAACGTGCGATAGACCGTGGCGCGGGAGACGGAGGCGTCGCGACGGCGGGACCAGTCGAGGAGCTGGTCGGCGGTGAAGTGCTCCTCGGTGCTGAACGCGGCATCGATGATCGCGCGCCGCTGGGAGGTGAGACGCAGCCCCTTGCCGCCGAGGAACGCGAGGAACCTCGCCTTGGCGTTGCAGTTTCCATCGGGCGGCATGGTGCGACCGTATTTTTGGCCGGAGGACAAGTCAACGCGGGGTCGCCTATCGGGTCTGCGGAGGAAAGATGCGGCAACCGCGGGCTTGAGCAATTTGACGCCGAGTGCTCATTCTATCCCATCCAGCTTGGCACAACCTTAACTCTCCCGGGTATGTCCGACGCCTTCATCGCCACTTTTTCCATTACCTTCTTGGTCGGGTTTGGCCTCTTCGGTTGGGGAGTCTTTTTGCTGTGCCGAAGCAAGGCCGCCGCCGCGTGGCCAACGACCCAAGGGGAAATTCTGGAATGCGATCTCATTGAGACGCCCTGCGGCGACGACTCTTCGTGGAAGACCAAGGTCAGGTATCGTTATGCCTGCAACGGTCGCGAGTTCATCGGAACGAGGATCGCCTTCGGATACACGAACAGCAAAAGCCGGGAAGATCACTCCCTCATCGCCGCGAAACTGCGTTCACGAGCGAAGGTGCAGGTTTGGTATCAACCGAACGCCCCCGCCAATGCCGTGCTGGCCGTCGGTTTCCATCACCATGCCAATTTTTTCTTGGGCTCAGGGGCTGCGATTCAACTGTTGGCCGGCTTCCTGTTGGTGGGCCACGCTCTGCTGCTTTTGATGGCCGCGCTGTTTGCGATGCTGATGCTCAATCTGGTGCGTTGGGAACAGATCGACGCCAAGATCCAGCCCGTCGAATAGGACATGTCCGAAACCGTTCTGCCCACCGGGACGGACGCCGTTGCGCCGCAGAGATCCGCTGGTTATCTGTCCCAGCGTTCCGCTCTGCTGTTCGCCACGCTCGCTTGCCTCGTCATCCAGATCGTGTCCGAGATACCCTTTCTGCAAATCCGCACCAAAAGATTCACTGCCGGGGAGATCAATTGGGTCCTTTCGGAGCTGGTTTCCATCACCGTCACTTTTGCGCTGCTATACTCGACCCCGCTCTTCGCAGGAAAGCATAGCAGCATCCGACGCTTGGGACGCGTCATCGCTCTGATGGCGACGGCCTACGCAGTCGTGATGGGCGTTCTCGTCCTGCGGCTTCTTCTGTGGCTCCTCCCTTCATTCGTCCTCGGAATTCCGCCTCGGTTGGCCTGATCAGTGATCGAGTCGGTTTGGGCTCACGCCAAGGTCGCCGAGGGCGCAAAGGAGGGGAAACTTCTCCGGCGATGAGTTTGCGAGCTCGGTGAGCCGTGAAATCCAGCGCCGCATTCTTCGCGTCCCTTGAGACCTTGGCGTGAGGCACTGTCGGCATCGCGATTTGCGCTGTCACTGGCGCGGCCGCCTTCCCCCCGCTAGCTTCCGTGCCGGATGACCGTCGAACTGATCAACACCGGCTCGGAGCTGATGCTCGGGCGCGTGCTCAACACCCACGCCCAATGGCTCGGCCGCCAGCTCTCCGACCTCGGCTACCGTCTTGTCCGCCAAGTGGCCGTGCCCGACACCGGGGCCGACATCCAGCAGGCCGTGCGCGAAGCCTTGGGCCGGGCACGCATCGTCATCGTCACCGGCGGCCTTGGACCCACTTCAGATGATCTCACCCGCCAACTCATCGCCGATCTGCTGGGCAGGAAGCTGGTGATGGACGAACGCGCCTTGGGCGAGATCCAGGAGTTTTTCCGCATCCGCAACCGGCCGATGACGCCGAACAACGAGGTCCAGGCCCTCGCCCCCGACGGCGCCATCGTCCTCTACAACCCGAACGGCACCGCACCCGGTTTGGCGATGGAGGTCGCGCCCAATCCCTTCGCCGCCGAGACCGCCTGGCTCTTCATGCTGCCCGGCCCGCCGCGCGAGTTGCGGCCCATGTTCACCGACCAGGTCGTCCCGCTGCTGCGGGCCAAGTGCACGCTCGACGGCGAGGTGGCCTGCGAAACTTGGCGCACGACCGGTCTGGGCGAATCGGCGCTGGCCCAGCGGCTGGAGGAGAAGATGACCGCGTTGAAGGAGCAGGGCGTGGATCTCGGCTATTGCGCGCACTACGGCGCGGTGGACGTCCGCGTGATGGCCCGGGGCTGCGGCGCGTTCCAGCTCGTGCGCGAAGCCGGCGAGGTCATCCGCTCCGAACTGGGCGACTCGATCTTCGGCCAGGGCGACGATTCCCTGGAGCTCGTCGCGGTGCGGGAATTGACCGAGCGCCACCAGACGCTGGCCGTGGCCGAAAGCTGCACCGGCGGCGCGATCGCGCATCGGCTGACGAACATCTCCGGCGCCTCCACGCCGTTCCTCGGCGGCTTCGTCACCTACAGCAACGAAGCCAAGGTGAAGTTCCTCGGCGTCCAGCCCGAAACCTTGGCCCGTCACGGCGCGGTCAGCGAAGAAACGGCGCGCGAGATGGCCGAAGGCGCCCGCCGCGCGATGGGCAGCGACTACGCCCTGGCCGTCACCGGGATCGCCGGCCCCACCGGCGGCACCGACGCCAAACCCGTCGGCACCGTCTTCATCGCGCTGGCCTCGGCGGAGAAGACCGTCGTGCTCCGCCAGCTCAACCGCTGGGACCGCGAGGCCTTCAAGACGGTGACCGCCAACCAGTCGCTGGAGCTGTTGCGCCGGGCGTTGGTGAAGTGACGGCGCGGAGCGCGCAGGCCGAGCAACGCCCCACGTCGGGCTGGCGGCTTGGGGTGTGATCGGGAACCATCCGGCCATCGCAGCGATGAACCCACGCACCCTTCTCATCACCGGCGGCAACGGCGGTCTCGGCCAGGCCATCGCCCGGCAGTTCCTTCGCCAGTCGCCAGACGACTTCGTCTGCCTCGGCGTCCGGGAACGGCGCGACCAGGCGGACGCCTTGGCGCGGGAATTTCCTGGCCGGGTCGAAGCCGTGACGCTGGAAGTGACCGATCCGGCGGCATGGAAAACCGCCGTCGCCGATCTCGTCACGCGACGCGGCCGCATCGACGTGCTGGTGAACAACGCCGGCCACCACGAAGACGCCCTGCTCGCGCAGATGCCGCCGGAGAGCTGGGACCGGGTGCTGCGGACGAACCTCGACTCCGTCTTCCACGGCTGCCAAGCGGTGTTGCCCACGATGATCGCCCAGCGCTTCGGCCGCATCGTGAACGTGGCCTCGCTCAGCGCGCTCTTCTCCCCGGCGGGCCAGGCGAACTACGCGGCGGCCAAGGCCGGCGTGATCGGCCTCACCCAGTCGCTGGCCAAGGAAGTCGCGCGCATCGGCATCACCGTGAACGCCGTCTGCCCCGGCTACATCGACACCGGCGCGCTCGCCGGAATGGGCCCGGAAGAGAAGAAGGCGGCCGCGCTGCGCGTGCCGATGCGGAGGCTGGGCAAGCCCGAGGAAGTGGCCGCCGCCGTGCATTTTCTCGCTTGTTCCGAGGCAGGCTACATCACAGGTTCATCCCTCAAAATCGACGGTGGCATCCTGTAGCGAACCCGATCCCAAGCGCATGGCAGACGAACTCCGGCAGCAGTTGAAGCAGATGATGGTGGACAACCTGATGTTGCAGGTGACCGCCGCCGAGATCGGCGACGACCAGGCGCTGTTCGGGCCGGAAAGCCTCGGGCTGGATTCCGTGGATGCGCTCCAGCTCGTCGTGGCGCTGGACAAACACCACGGCCTGAAGATCCCCGATCCCGGCGTCGCCCGCGAAGTGCTCCAATCGGTCAACACCATGGCCGCAGCGATCGAGAAACACCGCGCCGGAACGCCGTAATCCGCTCGTTCTCCTTCTCCTTCTCGCTCTCGGTTTCGATGGGGGAGTAACGGATCGAGAAGGAGAACGAGAACGAGGCCGAGAAGGATTTTCCTGCGTCCAATTCACGCCTCCCGCGCGAACGTCACGCATGTCTTTCCAACTGAAGCTCGGGGAACTGCCTTGGAAGCCAACCGTTCCGCCCTCGGCATTGGCTTTGCTAGATCGGGAAGCATGAATCCCAAGCTTGGTGCCCCGCGCCATCGTCGTGGTTCGTCATTGGTGGAGGTTGTCGTAGTGGTCGCGGTGCTGGTGGTGGGCGCAGGGATGCTATTGCCTGCGACCACCCGATGCGGTGGAAGGGCAAGCCGCATCTCCTGCGTCAACAACCTCAAACAAGTCGGCACGGCCTTCCGCCTTTTCGCCAACGACCATGCTGGCAAATATCCGTTCCAAGTCTTGGCGGAGCTGGGAACCAACCGGTCCGATGCCTTTCAGTTCGACCCTTTGGACACCAACGACCCGACGCAGATCTGGAAACTCTTCCAAGCCGTCGGCAATGAACTGAGTTCGCCGAAGATCCTGATTTGTCCCGAGGACTCCGACCGCGATGCCGCCATCGACTTCGGCCAAACTCGGGAACGGTCGAAGAAGAGCTTTGCCCATCCTTCCAATCGGGTGAACGCCCTCAGCTACTTCTACGGCCTCAATGCCCATGACGACGACCCGAACCATCTCGTCGCCGGCGACCGCAACCTGACCACCGGCGGCACCGACACCGCTCCGCCCAAAGACTTGCTGACCGGCCGCGTCGATCTCGCCCGCTTCTCCCAAAACCCAAAGGACGTGGGCGGCCAGCTCCGTTGGGGCCTGGGTCTGCACGACAAGGCGGGCAACGTCGGATTCTCCGACGGCCACGTGGAGCAGCTCACCTCCGGCAAACTCCGCGAATCCGTCGGCATGGCCATTTCCGCCAATCAAAGCTCCAACCAAGTCCTCTGGCTGCCCAATCTCCCGCAGGCCAAGCCATGAATGCCGCCCTTCGATCCAAGCCCCCTTTTCGCGACTGCCACGGCTTCACCCGATCCGAGATCGCCATCGTGGTGGTGATGCTGGTGGCACTCTTCGTATTGGTGGTTCCAAAGCTTCAAAGGGCCAATCAGCACGCCAAGCGCATCGGCTGTGTCAGCTGTCACAAACAGATCGGCACCGCTTTCCGTCTTTTCGCCAACGACTACAACGGCCGCTATCCGTTCCAAGTGCTCTCCGGCACCAATCCGCCCTCGGTGCTGCCTTGGGGAATCCCCTCGTTCGACACTAATGACGCCTCGCTGGTCTGGGCGCTCTACCAGTTCGCCGGCAACGAAATCAGTTCTCCCTACATACTGGTCTGTCCGTCGGACGCGGACCGCGCACGAGCCAAGGACTTCCGCGAAGGTTCCGAAACCACAAAGCGGAGCTTCTCCCATCCGTCCAAACGGCTGAACGCGCTCAGCTTCTTCTACGGGTTGAACGCCAATGAAGAGAGCCCGGACCACCTCGTCTCTGGGGATCGCAACCTTGTGGCCGGAGGAGCCGATGACCAACCCGATGCCACCCTCCTGGCTGGAGCCACCGATCTCGTTCCGCTGATGAAAAGCCCAACCGGCTCTCAACTTCGCTGGGGCCGAGGCTTGCATGATCGCGCCGGAAACGCCGGTTTCTCCGACGGCCATGTGGAACAACTCACTTCCTTCAAGCTCCGCGAGGCCGCCACAAACTCCATCACTGCGACCGGCGTCTCGAACAACGTCCTCTGGCTGCCCAACCTTCCCCCGGCCAAGCGATGAACGTCTCCGCATCCAAGACGAAGAAGCCGCCGGCAGACTCCCATTTGCCGCTACGGCCCCGTAGCGGCGAACGGGAGTTCGCCGCCACATCACCGGGTCGGCAAATGGGCGCAACTTTGTCCGAAACCAAATCGCTGGAATGGGGTTCGGAGATGCATCGCCGCACCGGAAACATCGCCTTCAGCGATGGGCGGGTGCAGTCGTTGACCACGGAGACGCTGCGGGAAGCTCTGGCCAAGACGGGCGACACGAACAACACGGTCTGGCTGCCGAACGCGGAGGCAAAGAAATCGCCCGGGACATTGTAAAAGCGAACGGCGACGCGGGGCCGCAGTGTCCGGCCCGTCGCTCATAGAGAGCGAACCGATTTTTCCCCAAACGCCAAGGAGCCCCAGGGAAACGCGGCCGCAACGGAGACGGGTTCCACTGAACGTCCGAAGGACCGGACGAAACCGAACCCATCCGTTGCGGCCGTCACCTCAAGTGCGGAAACATTCAACGCCCAACGCTGAACGCCCAACGTCGAAGGAGAGCCACGCAGGCGCTCCGTTCGATGTTGGGCGTTGAATGTTCCGCGTTCGATGTTTCCGGCTACCCCTCCAGCACCGTCGTTCCCTGGAAATCGAAGCGGAAGCGCACCTCTTTCAATCCGGCTTCGCGCATGGTGTGGCGGAGCTTCGCCTTGCCTTCGTCGGCGTAGAACATGAGGAATCCGCCGCCGCCCGCGCCGATCAGCTTGCCGCCGAGCGCACCGTTGGCCATGGCCGCGTCATACCACTGGTCGATCTGGCCGTTGCTCATGTTGCCGCTACGTTCCTTCTTCCGCTGCCAATGCACGTCCATCAGCCGGGCAAACTCGCGCAGATCGCCCTTCTCCATTGCGGCGGCGCTCTTCAGCCCGAGGTCTTTGATGAAGTGAAGGTTCTCCGTCATCGCCTTGTCGTCCTGCTTCGACTTGTCGTGCTGTTCCTTGAGGATGGACGACGCGGAGCGGCTGTAGCCGGTGAAGAAGAGCAGGAGGTTGTCCTCCAGGTTGAAGAGCGTCTCCTCCGAGATCTTCAACGGCCACGCCTTGACGTTGCCGTCCTTCTGGAACTCGAAGCAGGTGATCCCGCCGTAGGCCGCGATGTATTGGTCCTGCTTGCCGATGGGTTCGCGCAGCCGGTTCAGCTCGATGTAGCAGGCCTGCGCGGCGAGTTCGGAGGGATGGACGAGGTTCTTCTTGTGCGTGTGGAGCGCCTTGAGCAGCGAGGTGGTGAAGCTGCCGGAGGAACCCAGCCCGGTGCCGGCGGGAATGTCCGCCATCGAGGTCATCTCCAAGTAGGAACCGTCCACGCCCACGAGATCGAAAGCTTCGCGGATGATCGGGTGCTCGATCTCGGCGGCGGAAGCCACGCGTTCCAGCTTGGAATACTTCACGATCAGGTCCGGCACGAAGGTCTGGTGCAGGGTCGTGTAGATGTATTTGTTGATCGCCGCCGCGACGAGGAAGCCGCCGTGGCGCTCGTAGTAGGACGGGAGATCGGTGCCGCCACCGCCGAGGCTGATGCGAAGGGGGGAACGCGTGATGATCATGGGACGGAAAGGAAAGCGGAAAGCGGAAGGCGGGAAAGCGAAAACAAGAGGAGCACGGACACCACCGCCATTCTGGCAATCCGGAGGCCTTTGGCTTTGCGGCCAATGGCAGTGAGAATGGCCAGAAGTTCGTTGGCTTCTTTCAACAACTTCTCCGTCTCGGCGGGATCTCCGAGGCCGGCTCCTCGGCAAATCTCCAACCAGTAGGCCGTCTCGGCCGCTTCCTTTTCCGCGATGCCGACCTTGTGGACGAAATCTCGCTTGGATTCGGCGCGGTTGGCCTCGCGGTAGTTGGCTCCCACGGAGGTTCCTGCCCGCAACAACTGACGTCCGACCTCGATCCCATCGACCGTCTTGGGAAACGTGCGGATGAACTTCACCAATGTGATCGCGAAGTCGCGTGAGCGACCTTCCAGCTCCGTTTTCATGGTTTGGCTTCCTTTGGGTTGAATCGCCGGAATCCGCGACGAGCGCTATCCGGCGGTGTTTCCGCTTTCCCGCTTTCCGCCTTCCGCTTTGCCGTAAATCTTCTCCACCACGTTCAGCACCGCGCGCCCTTCCCTCAAGCCCGGCTCCGGCGTGCGGCCTTCGCGGATGTCGCGGAAGAACTCGTCCATCTCGATCCGCCACGATTCGTCGCCGCGCGGGTATTCGTAGATGGTCGTTTCCGGCGGGCCCATCTGCGGCAGCATCTTGTAGTGGGTGAGCCGCTCGACGCCGTAGCTGCCGCCGAGGCCTTCCCAGTGCAGCTTCGCGTCGCGACCATAGATCTCCAGGCTGAAGAGGTTCTTCCACTCGGTGCAGCTGACGTGCAGCCACGCGGTCTTGCCCTCGGCATTGCGCAGGCTGAGGAACGCGTTGTCGTCCACCGGCATGTTCCAGAAGTAGGTCGCCGTGTGGCCTTCCACCGTGGCGAAGTCGCCGAGAAAGATGCCGGCCAAGTCGATCAGGTGGACGCCCTGATCGATGAGCTCGCCGCCACCGGCCAGCTTGGGATCCGCGCGCCACTCCTTGTCGTAGCCGATGCGTCCGCCCTGCCCGTAACGGCCGCGCAGGAACATGATCGGGCCCAACGCGCCGCTGCGGAAGATCTCCAGCGCCTTCAAGCACGCGGGATGGTAGCGGTGGTTATAGCCGATCCGGACCTGCACGCCGGTCTCCTGGGCGGCGGCGGCCAGCGCGTCGATCTCCGCGACGGAAATGGCACCGGGCTTTTCCAACAGCACGTGTTTCCCGGCGCGAACCGCTTGGAGCGCGATGGGCGCCAACGCGGCATTGAGCGTGGCGATCATGACCACATCCACATCAGCCGCGGTGACGGCCTGCTCCACCGAATCGGTGGCCCGGCAATCGGGACTCAGCGCGGCCAGTTCCTGGGCGCGGGCGAGGTTGAGATCGCAGGCGACGGTGACGCTGCCGCGCGGAAGAAGATTGAGGCGCTTGCGGCCGACGAGGCCGCAACCGATGAGGGCGACGCGAAGGTGGCTCATGTTCAGCTCCATTTCTCCCCGCGATCTTCGGGCACGATTCGGCGGAGGCAGTAGATGTCGGACGACGCGAGCTTGGCTTTGTGCTCGTGCAGGGTCTTCCAAGGATCCCACTGCGCGCTGATCAGCTTGCCGGTGATGCCATCGCTTTCCGCGCTGGCCAGATAGACCGCGAGGCCGGCGCCCAGATCGAGCGAGACGGCGCCTTCCTCGGCCCACTTCTTGTTCTTGGCGAAGAAAGCTTCACCCACCTTGTCCGGACCGGCTTCCAGCACTTGTTCGACGAAACGCGTCTTCAGCGCACCGGGTGCGATGGCATTCACATCCACGTGATGCGGCTTCAGCTCTTCGGCCAAGGTCTCCATCAGCCGCACGACAGCCGCCTTCGACGCCGCGTAGGCGCTGATGTTCGGGATGGGATTGGTCGCGCCGCCGCCGGAGAGAATGACCATCTTGCCGCGACCAGCCGCCTTGAAATGCCGGATGACCGCGCGGGCGGGCAGCAGCACGCCGTAGAGGTTGATCTCTATGGCGCGGGTCCACTCTTTCCAATCGACCGACTCCGTCGGCCCCATCGGTCCGTAGATGCCGGCGTTGTTCACCAACGCCTGGAGCGAGCCCAATTCGCGCAGTGCGAAGGCGACGAGGTCGTTGACCTCGGCTTCGGACGAAACGTCGCAGCGTTGACCCAGCACCTTCTGTCCGGGCGCGGCCTGTTGGCCGAGTTCGGCGACGGTCGTCTGCAGCACCGCTTCATCGCGCGCGCAAAGCACGAGGTTCGCGCCCTCGCGCAGGTAATGTTCGGCGATGCGCCGGCCGAGGCCTTGGCTGCCGCCGGTGATGAGGGCGTTGAGTCCTTTGAGTTTCATGGTTCAAACGCGGCCAACCGAAATCAGTTCAACTCCCGGCACCGCCGCGAGCGGCTTTTCGAGGAACCGATTCGCGTCCACGAAGACGGCCTGGGCCATCGCAGCAGCCAGTTTCGCCCAATCGGCTTCGCGGAAGGCGGGCCATTCCGTGCAGACCACCGCAGCGGCCGCGCCGGCCAACGCGGAGGAAATCTCGGTCGCGAGCGCAACGGCGGCCAGCTCGGGCGGGAGCTGCTTCACTGCTGGATCAAACGCGATCACAGCCGCGCCCGCTGCGACCAATTGCGTGGCGAGTTCGACAGCCGCGCTGCGGCGCAAGGTATCGGTATTCGGCGTGTAGGTGAGCCCGAGGAGGGCGATGCGTTGGCCGCGCAGATCGCCGAGGCGCGCCTGCAAACGGCGGAAGGCCCAGCCGCGATGGAGGTCGTTGCTCTGCTTGATGGCCGGAATAACGGAGATCGTTTCGCCGTGGGTGGCGGCGAGCTTCGTCAGCGTGACGACATCGCGGGCCAGCGTGCCGCCGGCGAAAGGTCCGCCGGGTCCGAGATACGCCTTGGGCCCGATGCGCGGTTCGCTCTTCAACCCGGCGGAGACTTCCTTGGCGTCGGCGCCGACATGTTCGCCGAGGCGGGCGATCTCGTTGATGAAGGTGATGGAGAGCGCGAGAAACGAATTGAGCGCGTGCTTCACCATCTCGGCCGACTCGGTGCGCATGAAGAGCACCTGCGCTGCGAAGGGCGCGAAGAGCTGCTGGAGGAGCGCTTTCTTGGCGTCGGTGCGGATACCCACCACGGCGCGCTCCGCCTTTTCGAAGGCATCAATGGCGCGGCCGAGACGGAGATTTTCAGGGGAGCAGGCGAAGTGGAGTTGGGGAAATTCGCTTTCCAATTGGCGGCACGTCCCGACCGGAAGCTGGGCAGAGACGAGCACCAAAGCTCCTGCGGGCAGGCTGGGCAATGCCCGGCGCAACCGGCCCAACACATGGTCCACATCCGACTCGTCGTCAGCGTTGACCGGCGTGTCGTCACAGGCCCAGAGGACGTCGGCTTGGGCGCAGGCTTCGACCGGATCGGTGCTGAAGCGCAGTTGGCCGGAAACGAGCCCGGCTTGGAGCAGATCGTTCAGGCCCGGCTCGAACAGCGGGGCTTTGCCCTGGCCCAACCCTTCAACGACCGCCGCATCGAAGTCCAAGCCCACGACCTCGAAGTGGCGCGCGCAGCAGGCCGCCGTGACGGAGCCAAGGTGCCAGAGTCCGAGGACGGTGATCTTCATCGGCGCTGGAGCACCCATTCGTTCTGCTGGAGCCAGCGGAGGGTGCGGACAATGGATTGCTCGATGGTCAGAGCGGGTTTCCAGCCGGTGGCGCGGATTTTTTTCGTATCGAGGAAGATGAACGGATTGTCGCCCACCCAGCCGCGTTCGCCTCCGGTGTATTCCAGCTTGGGCGAGAGGTTCAGCGCCTGGCAGATGAAGCGGATGGAATCGTTCACCCGGACGTATTCGTCGGTGCCGAGGTTGTAGGTCTCGACCCGGTGTTTGGCCTTGAGCGCGGTGCCGGCGTTCATCACGTGGAGCACGGCCGAGAGGCAGTCCTGGACGTAGAGGTAGGACTTCCGCTGCGAGCCGTCGCCGAGGACCCTCAGGTGGTCGGGATGGGCGACGAGCTGCTTGTAGAAGTCGAGCACGTGGCCGTGCGTGTAGCGTTCGCCGAGAATGGAGACGAAGCGGAAGATGTAGCCTTCGAACCCGTAGCCCTCGCAGTAAGAGTGGATGAGGGTTTCGCCAGCCACCTTGGACGCGGCATAGAGCGAGGTCTGGATGGGGAAGGGGCAGTTCTCCGGCGTGGGAATGATCTCGGCCTCGCCGTAGACGGAGCCGGTAGAAGAGAAGGCGATGCGCTTGATGCCGTTGGCCCGCATGGCCTCCAGCACGTTGAAGGTCGCGAGCGTGTTCTGCTCCAGATCCTTGCCCGGATGCTGCAGGCCGAACCGGACATCGGCGTTGGCGGCGAAGTGGACCACGATGTCGCACCCCGCCATGGCGGCGGTGAGCTGGTCGAGGTCGAGATTGTCGCCGACGACGAGCTTGAAGGCCGGAATTTTCTCCGCGCCGGCCAGGAACTCGGATTGGCCGGTGGAGAAGTTGTCCCACCCGACAACCTCTTTGCCCTGGGAGAGAAGCAGGTCCGCCATGCTGCTGCCGATGAACCCGGCCGCGCCGGTGATGAAGACTTTGTGCATGCCGCTCATGAGGAGATTTGGGATCAAGGATTCAGCGCGACTTCACGCAGAGGATCGCGGCGGCGGTGTTCGGAAACCAGCGGCTGACCGTGAGCTGACCGAAGAGCGAGATCAGCCCCCACAGCGCCCGGGGCCGGTATTTGATGCGATGCCATTCACCGCGGATGAACTTCGGCCCGAGAATGCCGGTGACCCTGTAGCCTCGCGCCTCCATCTCGGCGGGCAGCCAGCCGGACAGGTGGACTTGGAGGTCGTCGTTGTCCGCGTGGCGCTGAGGCAGGAAGCCCTTGGGCGTGAAGAACACGACTTTCTTGGCCGCGATGCGCTCCAACGAGTCCATCAGCTTGAACCCGTCTTCCTTGGGCAGATGTTCGATCAGATCCAGCGCGACACAGGCATCAAATTGGCCGGGCTGGAAGAGCGAATCCATATTCCGAACATCGCCGAGAAACAACTCATGGTGGGTCTTTGCGGCTAGGGCGGCGCGAAAGGCCGGCTCGTAGCCCTCGATGCCCGCGAGATGCTTGAATCCGAAATGCTGGAGGCTGGAGTTGTTTCCGCAACCTATGTCGAGGATGCGGTCGCAACCACGCAAAGCCCGACCGAGTTCGATCATCGTAAGCACTTGCATGGGATCGTAGCCCAGGCCGCGAAACGTGCGGATCAGTTGGGAGGTGCTGTGCATGCGGTCGAGAGCGGAGTCTTCGGGAAGGATCGCGCGCTGCGGAAGCCAAAAAGCCAAATGCCGGCCTTCGCAGGTCAATCCTTGCGTCCAGCCGCCTCCGCCGCTTTCACCCGCTGGTCCCACCACGCCCGGTCCACGGGGCGGTAGAGCGTGCAGCCCTGGCAGGTCTCGGGCCGTTTCCCGTCGTAGAAGCCCCGGATCACGTTCCAGGCCCGGTCGCTCTTGGAGATTTCCTCCAGCGTCTGCTCCTTCAGGTTGCCCACGACCATGTCGTCCATGTCCGTGGTCTTGATGCGGCAACCGCACATGCGGACGCTGCCGTCGTGGCGGATCAGGTAGCCGAACAGCGCCACGCAGGGCACGTTCACCGGCTCCGGCGTGGACCACATGCGCATGGTGCCCACCGTTTCCTCAGGCTTGATCGTGCCGCCCCAGTTGTCGAAGCCGGTGGTGAAGTTGATCCGCATCTTGCGCGAGAAAAACGGCCGGATCTTCTCCCGGAAATCCTTCGAGCGGATGATCGCGCTGGGCTTCTCGCCGTTGCGGAACCGGATCACGACCGAGAGCGGTTCGCCCTTCGACCGGTTGTATTCCAGCAGATGATGCACCCCGGAGATCATGGCGTCGTATTGGTTCACGCCGTAGATCCGCTCATACATCGCCTTGTCCGTGCCAGGCGCGCTGATGTAGACGGCCGTCATGCCGGAATCGACCAGCTTTTTGTAGGTCTCGTTCCGGTCCAGCAGAATGCCGTTGGTCGTCAGGGAAAGCTCCTTGATCCCGGCCTTCACGGCGAAGGCGATCTTGTCCAGCAGCCCCGGGTCCACCAGCGCGTCGCCCACGGTGTGCGTCAGGTCCATGCTGGTGCCGCCCGCCGCGAGCCATTCGGTCACGGCCTTCTCGAAGACCGCCTGCGACATGACGCCGGTCTTCAGCGTCTTGTTCGCCACCACCTTGGGATAGGCGCAGAAGACGCACTTGGCGTTGCAGACGCTTGTGACGCCGGTGATCAGGTTGGACGAAGGCAGCAGATGACGGTGTTTGTGGACCTCTTCCGGCTCCACGCGTTTGCTGGAAGCCCGCCGGGCCCGGATCTTGGCCCAGCGTTCCTGCAGGTGGAATCCCAGCCCATAGACCAGGTCCGCCAAGACCCCGTTGCCATGCACGGCATGGAACACGGCGGCGCTGAGCTTCGACATCATGGACGGGCACCCTAGGTTTCGCGGACGGGCGAGTCAATCGACCGACTGGTTACGCTTTGCCGAGAATCTCCCTCAGAGCAGCCAGGCAGCGGGCGTTTTCGTGAGAGGTGCCGACCGAGATGCGGATCCATTCCGGGAGGCCGTAGCCGGCCATTGGGCGGACAATGATGCCGTGTTTCTGGAGCTCGCCGAAGACTTTCGCGCCGTCGCCCACGCGCACGAGGACGAAGTTTCCGGCGGACGGAACGAATTCGAGGCCCATCTGGCGGAACGCCCCTTCCAGCAAGTCCAGACCTTGCCGGTTGTTGTGGCGGGTGGCGGCGAGATGTTCCGAGTCGTCCAGCGCGGCCAAAGCACCGGCCTGGGCAATGGCGTTGATGTTGAACGGCTGGCGGACCTTCTCCAACGCGGAGATCAACGCGGGCGAACCGATGCCATAACCGAGGCGCAGCCCGGCGAGGCCGAAGATCTTGGAGAACGTCCGCATCAGCAGAATGTGCGGGTGCGTGCCGGCGCGGATCAGCGGGAGGAGATCGACGGGGTCGTTCAGGAACTCGATGTAGGCTTCGTCCATCACCAGCAGCACGCGCTCGGGCACGGCGGCGAGGAAGGAGGTGACTTCGTCGCGCGTGGCGAGGGTGCCGGTGGGGTTGTTCGGATTGGCCACGAAGACCACCCGCGTCTGCGGCGTGATGGCGGCGGCCATCGCTTCGAGGTCGTGGCCGAGCCCTTGCGCCGGGACGGTGATGACGTCCGCGCCCATCATCTTCGCGACGATGGGGTAGATGGCGAAGCAGTATTGGGAGACGACGATGTTCGAGCCCGGGCCCATGAAGGCGTGGCCGATGAACTCGATGATCTCGTTGGAGCCGTTGCCGAGGATCAGGTTGGAGACCTCGACGTCCAGCTTCTCGGCCAAGGCGCGCTTCAGGTAGAAGGCATTGCCGTCGGGGTAGAGGTGGAGGTTGCGGACCACCTGCTCCATCGCGGCCACGGCCTTGGGCGAAGGGCCGAGTGGATTCTCGTTCGAGGCCAGCTTGATGATGGACTTGGCGTCCAGGCCGAGTTCGCGCGCAACCTCCTCGATGGGACGGCCGGGTTGATAGACAGGCAGCGTGGCGAGCTGGGGATTGGGTTGGGGAGGCATGGGGAAAGGGGGAATCTCAATCTTACTCTTCTTCTTAAATCTAGGCTTCTAGTTCTTCCGTTTGGTCACTTCCTCATCTGTTTTTTCGGTCGTATCAGCCACGACAATTCTCAGCGTGCCGCCTTCGAGATCCGACTCAGTGATGATCGCCTTTTTGAGCTTCGCAACAGTGACGCTTTCAACCGAGGAGAAGCTGGGACGCGCCAAACAAAACTCCAGATCGTAGTTTGCGGTCGGGAGAAACCAAATGCTCCCGGAAATCTCCACGCCTCGCTTCGTTGTTTCGACGCTCACCGGAATGACTCCGTCTCCGGAAGTTCCGGGCGGTAAACAAGGAATCGGCTGTCTCCAAAAGATGAAATCTATCTCCTGCCAGATCTCTTGGCCGAACACGCTGGGCGGATGTTTCTTCAAGCAGGCGGCGAATCCTGATTAAGACGAAGATTAGGATTAAGAAACCAAGAACCCGATTTCACAGCGCCTGGATGATCCGTTCCACATCGACATGCTGGGCGATGAGGTCGCGGATCACGGAGATCTTCGTCGTGTCGTCGGGACGGGTCTTGACCGTGACGTCGTGGACCTTGCTGGCGGCCTGGTAGGTCTCCATCGGGGCTTGGAGCACGGGGAAGGGCATGCGTTTGACCGCTTCCACCACAGCGGCGGAGGGCTGGAGATCGCCGGTGAGGATCAGGCCGGAGAGGGCGTGGGCTTGGCCTTTGGCCAATGCGTCGCTGATGGCGAGGATCAGGTCTTCGCGGTCGGCGGGGGTGATGACGAGCGCGCCGTCCTTGAAGTGGCGCAGCGCGTTCTGCGGCGACATGGCGCCGACGACGATGCTCTCGACGATGTTGTTCGAGCCGTCCACGTCGTTGAGCCGCGCCGCGCCGAGCTCCTCGCGGATGAGCTCGATGGTCGGACTGGAAAGGACGGGCCGGTAGGGCAGGACGCCGAGGAGATCAAGGCCCTTCCGCTTGAGGCCGCGTTTGGCGAACTCGGTGATGAAGTCGAGCTTCTCGGGCAGGACCTTGTTCACGATCACGCCGATGATCTCGACGCCTTCTTTTTGGAAGAGGGCCTGGTTGAGCGAAACTTCGTCGATCGGTTTCCCGATGCCGCCCTGGGTGACAATGATGGCCTTCGCGCCGAGCACCTTCGCGACCTGGGCATTGGAGAGGTCGAAGACGGAACCGACGCCCGCATGGCCGGAACCTTCGCAGAGCACGAAGTCCTTTTCCCAGGAGACGCGGTCAAAGGCTTTCTGGATCTTGCGGACGAGGACGTCGTTGTTCGAGGTCTGGAGATATTTCCGGGTGAAGTCCGGCTCGATGGCGATGGGGCTCATCGCGGGGAGCGGGCAGTTGAGCTGATAGACCTTGTCCATCAGCACGGTGTCCTCGTCGATCTTGTCCTCGTCCACCGCGACGAAGCGCTGGCCGACGGGCTTGATGTAGCCGACGCGGGGGAAGTGCTTCTGGAGCGCGGCGAGCAGGCCGAGGGAGGTTGTGGTCTTGCCGTCGTTCTGGCGCGTGGCGGCGATGAAGACGCGGGGCGTGATGGAATTCATGGCGGGAAACGAAAGGCCATCCGATGGAAGATCGCTCACTTGTCGCCCGGCAGCGTCTGGCCGGCTTCGGGGTAGAGCTTCGCGTATTCGATCGACTGGAGGCCGACGATGGCGGCGACGCCGAGGATGTCGTGGGCGCTGGCGCCGCGGGAGACGTCGGCGGCCGGGCGGTCGAGGCCGAGGAGGATCTGGCCGTAGGCGTTGGCGCGGGCGACGTGCTGGACGAGCTTGCTGGCGATGTTGCCGGAATTGAGGTCCGGGAAGATCAGGACGTTCGCGCGGCCGGCCACCTTGCTGTCGGGCAGCTTGCGCGAGGCGATCTCGGGGATGAGCGCGGTGTCCACCTGGAGTTCGCCGTCGAAGTCGGCGTCCACGCCCTGCTCCTGGGCGCGCTGCTGGGCGAGGGCGGTGGCGGCCTGGATGCGGCCGACGTTGGGCTGGCTGGCGCTGCCCTTGGTGGAATAGGAGAGCAGCGCGGCGTGGGCGCGTTTGCCCATGAGCTGCTTGGCCAGGCGCGCGGTGGAGACGGCGATGTCGGAGAGCTGTTCGACATCGGGCTCGGGGATGACGCCGCAATCCGCCATGAACATGACGCCGTTGCTGCCGAAGCGGGAATCCTCCACCTCCATCACCATGCAGCTCGACGCCGTGGTGGTCTTGGGCGCGACCTTGATGATCTGGAAGAGAGGCCGCAGCACGGAGCCGGTGACCTCGCTGGTGCCGGAGACGAAGCCGTCCGCCTGGTGCATCGCGACCATCATCGCGCCGTAGTAGTTCGGGTTCAGCATGGCCTCGCGGGCCTCGCGCTCCTTGATGCCCTTGGAACGGCGCAGCAGCTCGAAGCGTTTGGCGAAGCTTTCCAGATCCTCGCTCTCCTCGGGATTGATGATGCGGACGCCTTCGAGCGAGACGTTCAGGCGTTCGGCGGCTTCCTTCACCTTGGTGCGGTGCCCGAGCAGGATGGGGACGCCGAGGCGCAGGGAATAGAACTGGCGGGCAGCCTGGATCACGCGCGGCTCCGTGCCTTCCGGGAAGACGATCCGCTTGGGGTGGCGCTGGAGCTTGTCGATGACGCTGCCGATAAAACGCATGGGCGAATGCGTATCGGAGCGGGGGGCAAACTGCAATTGGCAAGTCCTGCGCCGCGCGCCAGCCTGCACGCGGATGCCCGATCCCGCCCAGCATTACCGCGCCGCCGCCGGCCAGCAGTATCACGGTGGCAAACGCGCGCTGCCCGCCGCCGCCCTGCCGTGGGTCGCCCGGCTGCGCGCGGAGAAGTTCCAGCCGCACGTCCGCCCGACCGACACGGTGCTGGAATTCGGCGTGGGCGCGGGCTGGAACCTCCGGGAACTGCGCTGCGCGCGAAAGCTGGGTTGCGACGTGGCCGATTTCCTTGCCGAGGATCTGCGCACGGCCGGGATCGAATTCTTCCCCGCGCTCGACGATCTGCCGGACGCCGTGGCCGACGTGGTGATCTGTCACCACGCGCTGGAACACGTGCTGGAACCAGCGCGGGTGTTGGCCGACCTGAAACGCATGCTCAAGCCCGGTGGCCGACTGCTCCTCCATGTGCCGCTGGAAACCGGACGGCGCTTCCACCGCTTCGATCCCACGGAACCCAATCACCACCTCTATTCGTGGAACGCGCAGACGCTCGGCGCGCTCGCGACGGAATGCGGCTGGCGGGTGGAGGCTGCGGGTGTCGGTCCCTTTGGCTACGACCGCTTCGCCGCCGTGCAGGCCCTGCGGTGCAAGCTGGGCGAAGGCGGCTATCGGCTGCTGAGGCGATTCCTCCTGTTGCTCCGCCCGGAGCGGGAAGTGCGGATTGTGGCGCAGGCGTAGCCCGGAGCTCGGTTCTTGATCCTGATCTTCGTCGTAATCTCCCTCTCCGTCTCGATCGCCAAGGCTCGAAGATTTCGATGAAGATTAGGACCAAGGGGGGAGGCACCGGGCCATCCCGTCATTTGCATTCAATCCGGCCCCGCGTATAACCCGGCCCAACATGTTGCCGAGTTTCTTTTCGCAGGGCGGCCCGCTGATGTGGGTGCTCCTCGCGTTGAGCGCCGTGGGCCTGGCCGTCTTCATCGAACGCCAGCTCCACTACCACCGCGCCCAGATCAATGCCGCCGAGTTCCTCAACGGCGTCCGCAACGTGCTCAAACGCGACAACATCGTCGAAGCCGTCGCCATCTGCGACGCCACCGCCGGTCCCGTGCCGCGTCTCGTGAAGGTCGCCGTGCTCAACCGCGAACGCGGCCGCGAGGGCGTGCGCCAGGCCCTGGAGGACGCCGGGTTCCTCGAGGTGCCCAAGCTGGAGAAACGGCTCAACATCCTCGCCACCGTGGCCCACATCTCGCCGCTCGTCGGGTTGCTCGGCACGGTGCTGGGCCTGATGAAGGTCTTCCGCGAGCTGGAAGCCGCCGGGCTCATGGCCAGCGTTTCCAGCCTGTCCACCGGCGTCTGGGAAGCCCTCATCTGCACGGCCGGCGGCCTCGTCGTGGCGATCGTCGCCTACGGCGGCTACAACTTCCTCGTGGGCCGGGTCAACGCCATCGTCCTCGACATGGAGCAGGCTTCGACCGAGGCGTTGAACCTGGTGACGGAAAGCTCCGGCTCTGCGGAATGAAATTCCCGCGCAACGTGAAGGTCTTCCGGGGCGAGCTGAACGCCGCGCCGTTGGTCTCCGTGTTTTTCCTGCTGGTGCTGTTCGTCGTCCTGACGGGCCTCGTTTACACGCCCGGCATCCTCATCCAGCTCGACCCCTCGCCCTCCGGCACCAACGCCGTCGCCGCCGTCATCGGCGTCACGCGCACGGGCACCGTGCGGATCATGGACGGGGAGTTCCCGGGCGACGATCTGGCGGGCATCCGCGACCGGCTGGCCGCTTTGCCCGAAGGCACGGCGGTGCGGGTGGAAGAGGAGATCGGCGCGCCCAAGGATCTCGCGCCGTCCATCCGGGAACTCGTCCGCAACGCGGGCCGGATCGAGCTGCCGGTCCTCTCGGGCCGGTTTGGCGGCACGGCGAACCGGACGGTGGCCGTGGCGATGAACTTTTCCGGCCAGCTCTTCTACGAGAACCGCCGCGTGTCCGAGGACGAGCTGCGCATGGCCCTGAGCAAGGCCGTCGGAGCCCGGCCCGATCCCCTCACGCTCGTCGTCCTGGCCGATCGCGCGGTGGACAACGGCGCCCTCATGCGCCTGAGCGCCGTGGCCCGCGAGGCCGGCATCCGCGAGCTGCTGCTGGCCGCCCTCCCCGGCACCTTCGAATCCAGCCGAATCCGTTAGCCGTGACCGCTCCGAGGCCCATCGATCCCGCGCCCGCGTCCGCAGACGACGGCGCGTGGCCTTCGCGCAAGCTCGCGCTGGTGGGGCTCGTCCTTTTCGCGGGGCAGGTCGCCCTTGTCTTCGCCACCGGAGGCAAGGCCAACGGCCCGTCCGATCTGGCTCCGGCCGGGCCGGAGGTGCGCTGGATACCGGCCGTGATCGACGCCCGCACCTTGGCCACCGAGTTCGGCGTGGCCGATCCGGTCGGCGCGGTCCTGCCCGGACCCCACGGCTTCTCCGCCGAAGGCTGGCTGCGCTTGCCCAGCCTGCCCCAGGTGCGGATCGACTGGGTGGACGCCACCCATTGGCTGGCCCTGGCCACCAACCGGCTGGGCGAGGCCTACCGGCTCCTGCCCCAGGAGCAACGCCCCCTGCTGGCCGCCACCGGCCCGCGCGAGTTGCCGCCCACCCTCCAGCCGCCCGCCCTGCCGATCCCCGAGCCGCTCCGCACCGCCTCGGCGGCGGAACTGGAGCCCGCCTTGGCCGCTCGCCTGGAAGCCCCTTGGCCGAATCTTCCCCCGTTCACCTACGACTCCACCCTGAAGGACAGCGTCGTGCATCTCTCCGTGAACGAAGAGGGACGCGTGCTGACCGCCCGTCTGGCCGAGCGCAGCGGGCTACCGGACGCCGATCAGCTCGCCGTCCGCACCGCGTTGAACCTTTCCTTCCGTCCGCAGGCGGCCAGCGGAGTCATCGCCGGCCGGATGCGTTTCCGCTGGCACACCCAGCCCTCCACGGGAGGGCCCAACCCATGACCCCGGAAACCCAGATCACGCTTTATCTGATGGTCCTCCTGGCCGCCCTGCTGGCGCTGGTCGTGTTCTGGGAGTTCCGCCGCCGCCGCTTCCGCTCCACCCACGCCCCCGACCGGATCTTCCGCTGCGAAAAATGCGGCTACACCTACACCGACGACCCCGACGTGGACCTCTCCAAATGCCCCCAATGCGGCCGGATGAACGAACCGTATCAGTTCTGAGCCGGACCGACACATTCGGCGGGAAACGCGAACGGGGAAGCGCGCCGAAGCAGGTCAGGCTTCCAATGGCTCCGTAGAAGCCGTCGCGAGCACTTCCACATGGCCCAACGCGCTGTGGGCTACCCCCGGTCAAGCGTCGTTCTCTGGCCAGTGAATCTGCTTCTGCCAATGGCTTTCCTTTGCCCCAGCCACCCCGGGTTGGGGAAATCCGACCTAAAGGCTCCTGCAAAACAACCCGCTACCCCTCCCTGAATCCGCAGAAACCGGGAAACACCGGATGCCTCAGCCCCCAACTGTGCCTCCCGGACTTTCCCCGTCCCTAGAGTCCAGCCGGAGACTGATCCTCCCTCGCCGGGCATCGGCCCGGCGGAGCGGGAAGAAACGACCCGCTGCCGGACGAAGCCCCGCAGAACCGCTCCCCCCCGGTCCGATCAACCGCTGTGGGGAAATCCCCTACAATCGGCGAAAACCGCGCCGTGCTGTAGCCCGGCTGAGCCAAAAAGGTGTTGTCAACCCGAACACCATTGACCTATCTACTCGCCCAATGCGTGGCCGTTCAGCCACCCAAGGGCAGATTTTTTTGCCCGCAAAACAACGCACACAACTAGAACCATACGCAGGAGGAACTACGAAATGAACGTGAACAAGTGGACACTCGGTCTGGCATCCGTCGGGATGATCAGCCTCGCGTCGGCCGCCAAGGCAGACGAAACCCCGCTCTCTCCCGTGCTGACCAAGGTCGCCAGCACCACCCTGAGCGGCTATGTGGACGTCACCGCCGGTTGGTCGTTCCAGGGCAGCGACAACATGCCCGGCCGCGTCTATGACGGCAGCAGCACCGCCAACCCCGGCTACAACCACAACGGTTTCAACCTCAACGTCGTCAGCCTCACTCTCGACAAGCCCATCGACGAAGAGGGCTGGTCGGCTGGCTACCATGTCCAGACCCTGATCGGACCCGGTGCCACCAAGCGTGGAACCACTTCTCTCGCCAGCGGCGGCAGCGACCTCTCCCTGAACGAGGCCTACATCGCCCTCAACGTTCCCGTCGCCAACGGCATTCTGCTGAAGGCCGGTCAGTTCGGCACCTACAACGGCTACGAAGCCTACGACACCTACAAGAACCCGAACTGGAGCCGCTCCTACGGATTCTTCATCGAGTCGTCCGCTCACGTCGGTGTCTCCGCCAGCTACCAGATCAATGACAACATCAGCGTGATGGGTGGCATTGCCAACACCGCCGGCTACAACAACGCCGTCGATGCCCAGAGCACCGATCAGGACCGCTATGGCTATCTGGCCATGGTCAACTTGACCGCTCCCGAGAGCTTCGGCTTCCTCGAAGGCGCAACGCTCTCGCTCGGCTACACGCAGGGCGATGCCGCTGAAGGCCTCAACAATCCCGACGGCCGCACCCAGCGCAACTACTACGCCGGTGCCAGCATCCCGCTCCCCGTCACCGGCCTGAGCCTCGGTGTCGCCTTCGACTACACCACGGACCAGTTCCCCGTGGCCGGCGACAATTGGGCTTCTGCCACCGCTGTCTATCTGTCCTACCAAGCGACCGAGAAGCTGAAGCTCAACGGCCGCTTCGACTACGCCAAGGGCTCCAATGGCGCTTTTGGATACGCTACCCCCGGCGATCAGAACGAACTCTTCGCGATCACCGTCACTGCGGATTACTCGCTCTGGAAGAACGTCATCAGCCGCGCCGAGCTGCGCTGGGACACCGCCCTCGAAGGCGACCCGTTTGGCGGCACTCCTGCGAACGAAGACACCGCCGTCACGCTCACGGCGAACGTGATCTACCTGTTCTAATCGTCTTAGAACGCATCAAACCCCTTCCGGTCTCCGGAAGGGGTTTTTCTTTGTCCGCCGACCAAGCCGTTGTTGGACCTGCTGAAGCCGCTGACGGAAGCTGGGAGAGCGCGCGGTGCTGCTTCGAACGAGGCACGGGGGAGATGGGCAAGGTTTCCCCCTGCCGTCGCCTCATCAAAAAGCCCGTCTCCCTTTGCGGGAAACGGGCTTTGCCGTTCGTTGCCAGCGGTCAGGCAGGCAGCAGCTCGCCCACGAGGCTCTTCTCCTCCTTCAGCTCGTTCTCGGTGGCGGCGATCTTGGAACGGCTGAAGTCGTTCACGGGCACGCCCTGGATGATCTCCCATTGGCCGTTGCCGTGGGAACGGATCGGGTAGCTGAACAGCAGCCCCTTCTCGATGCCGTAGCTGCCGTCGGACACGACGGCCACGCTGGTGCAGTCCCCAGCCGGGGTGGCGGCGGTGAGGCTGCGGACGGTGTCCACCACCGCGTTGGCCGCGCTGGCGGCGCTGCTCAGGCCACGCGCCTTGATGATGGCCGCGCCGCGCTGCTGGACGGTGGGGATGAAGGCATCCTTGAACCATGCGTCGTCCTTGATGGCGTCGGTCGCCGCCTTGCCGCCGATCTTAGCGTTGTAGAAGTCGGGATACATGGTGGAGCTGTGGTTGCCCCAGATGGCGAGGTTGGAGACCTCGGTGATGTCCACCCCGGCCTTCTTGGCGAGCTGGGTCTTGGCCCGGTTCTCGTCCAGCTTGGTCATGGCGAACCAGCGGTTGGCCGGCACGCCGGGGGCGTTGCGCTGGGCGATGAGGCAATTGGTGTTGCAGGGGTTGCCGACGACGAGCACGCGCACGTCGCTGGCGGCGTTCTTCTCGATGGCCTTGCCCTGACCGGTGAAGATCTTGCCGTTGATGCCGAGGAGGTCCTTGCGCTCCATGCCCTGTTTGCGCGGCACGGAGCCGACCAGCAGCGCCCAGTTCACGCCCTTGAAGCCTTCGTCGAGGCTGGCCGTGGGGACGACGCCTTTGAGCAGCGGGAACGCGCAGTCGTCCAGCTCCATGACCACGCCGCCAAGGGCGGGCAGGGCGGGCTCGATCTCGATGAGATGGAGAATGACGGGCTGGTTCGGCCCGAACATGGACCCGGAGGCGATGCGGAAGAGCAGGGAATAACCGATCTGGCCGGCGGCGCCGGTCACTGCGACACGGATGGGAGCGTTCATAGGTCCGCCAAGGATCGGTCCGGGGCGGCAAGCCGGGCAAGCGCGCTTTCGGGCCATGCGTGAAATTCGTGGGCAACCGGAATGGAAAACATCGAACAACCAACGTCCAACAAAGAACTCCCGAGCGCATCCTTCGGAGCCGACCTTGGGTGTTGGGTATTGAATGTTCGGCGTTCGATGTTCCTCATCCTCGGAAAATGCCCTTGCCTTCGGACCGGCGAGGTGGCACTTATCACCGCCCTTGATCGCGGGGTGGAGCAGCCCGGTAGCTCGTCAGGCTCATAACCTGAAGGTCCTAGGTTCAAATCCTAGCCCCGCAACCAATTTCCCCGGACGAAGAAATTCGTCCGGGTTTTTGTTTGCCTGCATAGGACGCATCTCTAGCCACTTCCCAGCGGCTAGGATCGGAGCTGTTTTGCGACCGCCTCGGACAACGACCGGATGCCATAGGGCTTCGGGAGGAAGGCCACGGGGAGATCGTCGGGGGCGGGATCGGGTTCCTGGCCGGAGGCAAGGATGAGCTTCACCCGGGGATGCGCGGCGCGGACCTGGCGGATCAATTGGCGGCCGTCCATCCCGGGCATGTTCAGGTCGGTGATGAGCAACTCGACGGGGGGCAGGGCGGGGTCGGCCAAGCGGGCGGCGACGGCTCCGGGATCGGAGATCAATTCGCCCTCGTAGCCGAGGCGCTTCAGCATGGCGGCTCCCACGCGGCCCACGGCCGGTTCATCGTCCACCAGCAACACGCGCTGGCCCCGACCCAGGGTTGACTCCTCGGACCGGGCCTCAACCTGCGCTTGGGCGCCTTCCGCCGGCTCGAAGTAGATGCGGACGGTGGTGCCGCGGCCTTCGGCGCTGTCCACCGCGATGGCCCCGCCATGGTCCTGCACGATGCCGAGCACGACGCTGAGGCCGAGGCCGGTGCCCTGGCCGGGCGGCTTGGTGGTGAAGAAGGGCTCGAAGACGCGGGCCAGGGTGGCGGCGCTCATGCCGCAGCCGGTGTCGGAGACTTCGAGCACAACCTTCGGCCCTTTCTTCAGCGGCGGATGGCGGCGGACGAACTCGTCATCGACCGGACGCAGGTGCAGCGCGATGGACAGCTTGCCGCCGTGGGGCATGGCGTGGGCGGCGTTGTGGCCGAGGTTGAGCAGCACTTGGCCGATACGGGTGCGGTCGGCGAGGACCGGCGGCAGGCCGGGATCGCACTGGACCTCGATGGCCACGCCGCTGCTGAGGCTCGCGCGCAGGAGCTTCCGCGATTCCTCGACCACTTCCGCCAAGGCGACGGGTTCGAGCGTGTTCTTGCCGGCGCGGGCGAAGGTGAGGATGCCCTTCACGACCTCGGCCGCCCGATGGCCGGCGTGCTGGATCTCGCGCACGGCTTCCGTGGATTCGGCGTCGGCCGCCGTCGCCTCCAGCAGGCTGGCGTGTCCGAGGATGGGCGTGAGGAGATTGTTGAGATCGTGCGCGATGCCTCCGGCCAGCGTGCCGAGGGCCTGCATCTTTTCGGCCTGCCGCTGTTGCTGCTCGACCTCGGCGCGGCGCGCCTCGGCCTGGACGCGCGCGGTCACGTCGCGCAGCACCAGCACGTCGGCATGGCCACCCCGGCGAGTTGACGATTCCATGTAGCGCAGCGAACCGTCGGCATGGCGCAGGCGGTGCACCTGGCGATCAGCCGCGCCGTTGCCCCGGGACGCGGAGGAATGCGCGGCGTCCGCCGGAGCCAGGTCCTCAAGGCGCCGTCCCGTCAGCGCCGAGGGCTCCAGCCCCAGCCAATGGCGGCTGTTCGGGCTCGCGTAGGTCACGGTGCCCGCGTCGTCCAGCTCCAGCACCAGATCGTCGGAGTTCTCCACCAGATGGCGGAAGCGCCCTTCGCTCCGCACCAGCGCCCGCTCGGCCCGGTGCTTCTGCCGCAGCACGAACAGCAGGCCTAGGATCAGCGCCGTGAGCGCGCCGAAGACACCCGTGACCGCCAGCACCGCCGCCCGGTGCTCGCTCCAGAGCGTGGGCGGGCGGTTGACGAACTCGCAGCCCGCAGGCACCCGCGATTCCGGGATGCCGAAACGCCGCAGCGCCTGCACGTCCACCACCGAGCGGTAGCGCGGCACCCGCTGCACCGGAATGGACGCCACCGGTTCTCCGCCGAGGATGCGCACCGCCATCTTGGCGGCGTCCTCGCCCTGGAAGGCCGCGTCCACCATCACCCCGCCGAGCCCGAGCCCGCGATACGTCGGCCACTGCATCGGGTAGATCGGCACCTTCGCCCGCCGTTCGATCTCCGCGATGTAGTCCTGCGCGCGGGAAAACCCGCTGAAGAGGATCACCGAATCCTCCGGCATCGTCTCCAGATGCGTGAAGAGCTCCTGCGCGTTGAACCCACTGAAGAGCTCCACCCGGGGCGACGCCCCCTGGAACGGCAGCACCGACTCCACCGCCGCCACCTCGCCCTCGCTGTCCGGATCGCCCCGCACCACCACGATGCGCCTCAGATGCGGCTGGAGCGTGAGGGCGAACCGCGCGTTGGCCCCCGGATCCATCCGCTCGATCACGCCCGTCACGTCCGGCATCGAAGCCGCCCGCTCCTCGGAAAAATCCTCCACCCCGCAGAACACCACCGGCGTGTGCGGGAAGAGCTGCTCCCGGTGCTTCAGGCCGAACTCCAGGCCCGACTGGTCGAACAGCATCACCACCCGCCATGCGTTCGTCCCGTATTTCTCCAGCAACGCCGGGATGATCCGCTCCTTCTGCGCCGGCGTCGTGAACCGCACCAGGTCCAGATACTCCACGTCGATCTGCACATCCGGCCGCTCCCGCCGCAGCACCGACAACGCGCCGTCGATCTCCGCCTGCTGCCAGTAATGCCCCGAGTGATACGACGACAACACCAGCACCCGGGGCGGCTCCTCCGTCGCGGCCACCAGCGCCCAGGCACCGAAAACCCACAGCCACAGCCACAGCATCCGGACACGGACCTGCACCCCGCGCCCGCGCGCGAAAGCTCCGCCCGCCTTCCATTCTCGGGGGACCGCCATCGATGGCCTCAATGTGAAGCAGCCCCTACCTTCGGCAAAGCCTCTTCGCCCCCCAACCCCGTCGCTTCTGTGGACGACACCGCCGACTTTTCAAATCGCCTCATGGAGAAACCATCGACAGTCCCGTTTCCCGCCTAAGCCGGAACGACGACGTTGAGACAATGGGAGAGGGCGGCATCCGCCGCTGTAGGACAGTGCTTCCAGCCTGTCCCGCGAAGTCTCGGTGGAGCCACCAAACGGTGGGTCTGGTGGACGGGATGGAAATCTCCGGATTCTCCACTCTCCACGGGGACGGCTGGAAGCCTGACCTACAATCAACCTGTCCGAAAGAATTCAAAGACCGACCGAAGCTCACGGGATTCAGCCCGGAGGGCTGGCAGAAGGCAGCCGGAGGTCGCAGGGCAGCGGAGACCTCCGGTAGAGCACCTCGCACGAAAGCACTCCGGCGGGGTGCTAGCCCGCTCCCTGTCCGTCACCACACCCTCAGTCTCGTTGATTTCTGGCATCCCTCGGGGATGCGTCCCGTCTTGTTGCGGGTTCCGGAGGTCTCCACTGCATTACAACCTCCGGCTACCGTCTGAAAACCCTCCGGGTTTCAGGACCGATCCACTTTTCTAGACCGTTTCTTACGGCCGCGGCGCCCCCTGCTGCTTTGCGATGTCCTCATCCGAATGCACGCGGTTCCCCGCCGGATCGATAATGGTCGGCGTGATCAGGACGAAGAGGTGTTTCGTGACCTTCTGCTGGGTCTTCGTGCCGTCGGCCGCTTCGACCTCCTGTTCATCCTCCGCCTTGAGCCCGCCCAGCAGCAGCGATTGGCCGTCCCAAACCACTGCAGAGGCCTCGATGGTGAGGGAGCGTATCCGGGGCAGCGGCAACACACCTGTGTTCGGTTCCGCCGCGCCAGCGGTTCCCTGCGGAACGAACGCGCCGGGATCGTCATAGCCAAGGAACTTCGAGGAATTCGCTTTGACCATCAGCCAAATCGAAAATCCGTCGGACCTAACCTCGGGAAGAACATCCAGCACCGGACCAAAGGGAACATTCGTCGTCTGATAGTTGATGGCCCGGTCGGAGCCATCGGTCACACTCACGCCCGCCACGACCGTCTTCATGTCCTGGACCGCGATTTGGGCCTGCATGCCGCTCAAGGTCGTCACCTTTGGACTGGCCACGATCGACACCTCCTTCTGTTGCTCAAGTTCCTTGAGCAAGCGCCACCCCTGCGGAGCCGTCAGGACCGAGGCGCTATGTGTCGTCTCGCTTTCGATCCGGAAGTTCTCGTTGGTCCTCTTCAGCCCGGACCAATCGGGCAACACCGGCCCGGGCTCGAACGGCTTGCCTCCGACCGGATGCGGACTGAACACGGGCCATTCCTTCGCCAAGGCCTTCATGCCCTCGTCGGTGATCTCGATCCACTTCGCTTCGATCGTGATCTGGGGTGGCGAGATGTTCAGCACATCGATGGCCGTTTGCAGAAGCTCCAGATCCGCGGCGGCGGCTCTCACCATGAGCAAGCCTGTTCGGTCGTTGAAAAACATGGCCTTGGGCGGCGTCAGATCCACCCCGACTGCGGTGAGATACCTTCTGATCAAACCACGCGTGTCCACGCCGTTTTCCAGCTCTTTCCGGAACGCGTTTGTGTCAATCACAGCGCCCTTGAACACGGGAACCTCCATGACGTTTTCAAGCCCCTGCACGAACGTGTTGGGGTCCACCTTGAAGGTCCGTGTGATCAGGCCGGTGTCCGCCTGTCCAGCCGGTGCTGGATCTGCGAGGAGAAGCCCGTTGTTTCTCAGGATCTCCGAGAGCCCCAGCATCTCTCTCGCATTCAAACGCGCCAGGAACAGTCCGCCTCCAGAGTCGTAGTTGATCGCCTGCTCCGCCAACCCATCGAGGTTCATCTTCCCCATCGCGTTAGTGATCTGAAAACCAACCACCAGGCCTAGCGGCAGTCCGAAATGGGCGAAGTATTTTTGCAGGGCGGCCGCCCGCTCTCTTGCCCGCAAGGACGCCGTCCCTGTAGGAACCGCTGCCACCAGTTCGTTCCACGAAACCCCGGTCGCCTGCTGAAAACTGACCGCAAACTTGTAGGGGTCCACCTTGAAGGACCGTGTGATCAAGTTGGTGTCCCGGGAATTCGCCGTCGCTGTCTCGGTGCTTTCGTCCTGTCGAAGAATGTTGCCCGCCTGTTTCGCCGGCGATTCGCCTCCCGTGCGGCACGCGCTCAGGCCTGTCATCAACACCGCCGCCGCCAGCAAGGCTCCAGCGCTCCAGCGCCATCCAGCTTTCGGCAAAGCCGGCGGCGTGTCCGGGGAATCGAGCAGCCGCTCCACGCGCTGGCCGAGGTCCGAGTGGTAGCCGTCGCCCGCCGCCGCCAGCACCGGCCACGGCGCAACTCGGCCGGGCTTCGCGGCCAAGGCCACCAAGGCTTCGGCCAAGCTGCCTTCCACCGGACCCGTCAGACGGCTGGCTTCGTCGGCCGCGAATTCGCACGCGCTGTGCAGCCGTCGCCGCACCAGCCACACCGCCGGATGCCACCAGAGCAGCGCCGCCAGCACTTCGCCCACGCAGCGCCAGAGCGCGTCCAGCGACGCGACGTGTGCAAATTCGTGCGCCAGCACCGCGCGTTGCTGCTGCGGCGGAAACTCGGCGACGAACGGCTCGGGCAGACACACCACCGGCCGGAACAGGCCGAAGGTCATCGGCGACGCCACGCTGCCCTGGCGCAGCTCCGGCGTCCGCTTCAGGCCCAGCCGTTCCCGCACTTCTTTGGCCAAAGCGAGCAGCTCCGTGTCCCGCACCGGCTGCAACCGCCGCCGCACGAGCGGCAACAATCCCAGCGCCAACCCGCATCGGGCCAGCAGCAGCGCCACACCGCCCATCCAGACCAGGGCCAACCAGCCCGCCACACGCTCACCCGAGGTCGTGGCCTCCAACAGCGGCTGCGCGGTCAAGGTCACGGTTGGGACTGCGATGCGTTGGGCGGAGAGCGGCGTTGGCGGCAGATTCGCCGGGGCAAGCGACGGAGCGGACGCCGCTGCTTCCGCCTTCGGCGCTTGAGTCCATATCGGCTCCACCAGCACGCGGGCTCCGAACCATTCGGCCACGGTCAGGCCGAGCAACAGCGTCGCCGCCGCGATCCACACGGCGCGCTGCGTCTGCGCACGTCCGGTTCGCCGCGACACCAGCTCGGCCAAGGCCACGATCATCACCGCCGACAGGCCGAGGCCGAGGAGGGTCACAAACAACGGATTCCAGTCGCTCGGATTCATAGGTCCTTCTTTTTGTCCGCGATGAGTTTCTCGATCCGGGCCAGCTCCTTGGCGCTGACCTTGCGGTCCTTCAACAGGTGGCTGACGAGATCGGCCACGCTGCCCTGGAAGAGCCGCTCCAGCAGGTGGCTGGTCATGCCCTGGTTGACCTGCTCGGGCTGCACCTCGGCGCGGTAGATGAAGGTGCGGCCCTCGCTGCGGTGGGAGACGAGCCCCTTCTCCTCCATCCGCCGCAGGAGCGTCGCCAGCGTGGTGTAGGCGTGGTCCCGGGTGCCCAGCGCCTCGTGGACGTCCGCCACCGATGCCTCGGTGCGGGACCAGAGAAACTGGAGGATGCGATGCTGGAGATCGCCCAATCGTTGGATCCTTGGCTCTGCCATAATGAACGACAGTCGTAATACTACTATTGTAGTATTGAACGCAAGGCCGAATCGTTCGCGGCTCCAGATCTTTGAGGATGGTCCAGGGCGTCGCTGGCTTCTACCGTCGGCGTGCGCTGGGATCGCTCGTGGGCGGCGGGGCCAAGTCGGTGGCCGCACGGGGGCCGAGGAGTTCGGTCAGCACGGGATTCAGCGCGTCGGCCCAGAGCTGGTAGGCCTTCACGGAAAGATGGAGGCCATCGACCGTCATGCCTTCGAGCGGCTTTCCGTCCGCGTCGCCGAGGCGGCCGGAGAGATCGAGGAACCGCAGGCTCCTTCCATCGGCCAAGTCCGAGAGCCGCTGGTTGATCGCGCGGATGGTGGCGACATGGGCCGGCTGGCCCGAGCCGGTCTTCCGGGGCGTGATGCCCATGAGCACCACGCTGGCCTTGGGTGCTTTCTCGCGGATCACGGCCAGCATGGCGCGAATGCCGTTCACCACCTGGTCCACGGTCTCGACATCGGCCTCGGGCTTGGTGGCGTTTTCATCGCGCAGGTTGTTGGTGCCGGCGAGGAGCACGATCGCCTTGGGGTTCACGCCGTCGAGTTCGCCGTTCTCCAGTCGCCAGAGGATGTTCTCCACGCGGTCCGCTCCCCAGCCGAAGTTGCCCGCGTTCCAGCCGTGGAAGTTCGTCTGCCAGTTTGCGTAGAAGTCGCGGTAGGCCGCGTCGCTCGTGCCCCAACGGCGCGTGATCGAGTCGCCGACGAAGTAGAGGTCGATCCGGCCGGATTTGGCCTTCACCAGCAGTTCTTCGTGCGCGAGACGCGAATTGGCGTCGGAGCGCGGCACGCCTTTCACGGGGGATGCAGCGGTGGCGGTTTCCGCCGCTTGAAGGAACGGAGCGAACGCCAGTGAAGCGGCGATGCACGCGGAGCGGAGCAGTCGTGGGAACATAAGCCGATTCTACGGACCACCCATTCGGGGCTCAACCCCGGTCGTGACAAGCCCGGCGGAGCCTGCCTGAATCTCCGGACCAGTCACCTCGTCCATCCAGCCAAACGCATGAAAACCGCCGCCGGACTTCTCCTCGCTTTCACCACGTTCGTCGCCGTCGCCGCCGAAGACGGCTTCACGCCGCTCTTCAACGGCACTGACCTGTCCGGTTGGACCGGGAACGCCGCATTCTGGTCCGTGCAGGACGGAGCGATCACCGGCATCACCCCGCCGAGCGAGTCGAATCCCAAGAACTCGGTGCTCAAGCACAACACCTTCTTGGTTTACACGAGCAGGACCTTCGGCGACTTCGAGCTGCGTTTCTCCTACAAGATCGTGGGCGGCAATTCCGGCGTGCAATATCGCAGCCAGGTTCACGCGCCGGGCGAGAACGGTCCCATCGTCGGCGGCTACCAGGCCGACTTCGAGGCGGGCAAGACCTATTCCGGCATTCTCTACGAGGAGCGCGGGCGCGGCATCCTCGCCCAGCGCGGCCAGGTCACGATCCTGAAGACCAACCCGGCCGATGCGAACAAGCCCAAGGTCGAGGCCATCGGCACCGTCGGCGCGACCGAGGAGCTCCAGGCCAACATCAAGCACGAGGACTGGAACGACTACGTGGTCATCGCCCGGGGCCACCAGCTCACTCACATCATCAACGGCCGCGTCACCGCCATGGTGTCGGACGAAGACGTGGCGAAGGCGGCGAAATCCGGTTCCTTCGCCCTCCAGATCCATGCTGGCCCGCCGATGAAGGTCCAGTTCCGCAACCTGCGCGTGCGCGAGATCGCCGGAGGCGCGGCCACGACCGCAGCGGCCGCTCCCTTGCTCGACGGTGACTGGAAGGGGACGCATCTCGTCTTCAACGGCGAACCGGCCGGAGCCGACTTCCTCGCCGATCTGGAAATGAGCATCACCGGCAAACGCTTCGTCGTGACCACGCCCGAGCGCGACATGCGCGGCTCCATGAGCTTCGACGCCGCCGCCGGCACGATGGACGTGGAGATGGACGAGGGCGAGGTGAAGAAGTTCTACGCCATCTACGAGCTCAAGGGCGACACGCTGAAGATCTGCTACGACGCGGCCGCCCGCCCCAAGGAGTATTCCTCCGAGCCCGACTCCCAACGCATCCTCGCCATCTACAAGCGCATCTCCAAATAAGCCATTCCCATGAAACAACTCGCCTTCTTCCTGGGCTTGTTCGGCATTGCGGCCGTCTCGGCGACCGCCGCCGACCACAAGCTCGTCCTCATCGCGGGCCGCCCGAGCCATCCGCCCGGAATGCACGAGTTCCGCGCCGGTTCCATCCTCCTGCAAAAGCGCCTGGAGAAGGTGCCCGGCCTGACCGTCGTCCTCGCCACCAACGGCTGGCCCACCAAGGTCGTGGACGGCAAGAACGTGGACGACAACAGCGTCTTCGCCGGTGCGGCGGCGATCTTCATCTACGCCGACGGCGGCGGCGGACATCCCGCCGTGCAGGGCAACCGGCTTCAGGTTCTCGGCGAATTGATCCAGAAGGGCGTGGGCTTCGGCTGCGGCCACTACGGCGTGGAGGTTCAGGCCGACAAGGGCGGCAAGGAGTTCAAGGCCTGGATCGGCGGCCACTACGAGCACGAGTTCTCCGTGAACCCCATCTGGGAACCCGCCTACGAGAAGTTCCCCCAGCACGCCATCGCGCGCGGCGTGAAACCGTTTCAGGCCAAGGACGAGTGGTATTTCAACATGCGCTTCCGCGACGACCAGAGCGGCATTACCCCGATCCTCGTGGCCAAACCCTCCGACGCCGTCCGCGACGGTCCGTATGTCCACCCGCGCGGCCCCTACGCGCACATCCAGGCCGCCAAGGGCCGGGACGAAACGATGATGTGGGCGGTGGAGCGGCCCGATGGCGGTCGCGGCTTCGGTTTCACCGGCGGCCATTTCCACATCAACTGGCAGAACGAGAACTTCCGCCGCGTGGTCCTCAACGGCCTGGTGTGGCTCTCCAAACTGGAAGTCCCCGAGAACGGCATCGACTCCTCGCCCGTGAGCGACGAGGAGATCCTTTCGAACCTCGATCCCAAAGGCGGCAAGTTCGAACTCCCTGCGAAGAAGTAGGCGCGGCCTGAACCAGCAACTCCCCGTTCCACATCGATGGAGCGGGGAGTTTTGCTTTGCTGCTCTGCGGATGAGAGCCGGAACCGCGCTCCTACCGCACCTGCAAGCCCTGCCGCACCGGGCGCGCGCCGTCGCTGCGGAGCTGGAGTTCGCGCAGCTTGGCCCGGAGCGCGATTCCGTAGGACTGGCGGAAAAGGCGGTTCAGATGCCGCACGGTGCAGCGGCAGCGCCGGGCCAGATCTTCCGGCGTGCTCTGCATCAGCTCGTCTTCCGGGATCTCGCCCATCAACCGCCGGAACCGTTCCGTGGCCGTCGGTGAAGCGGCCGCGTCGGCATCGTCCTCCGCGTTGGGCAACGGCCCCACCACGTCGAGCGCGAGGCTGAGGAGCTGGAGCCGCTGGTTGGGCGAGCGGCCAAAACCCGTCGGCATGTCCGCCAGTTCCAGCGCGGCGGGATGGTCCGCCGGGAGGAACCAGCCGGAGCGCACCTTTTCCCCCGCCAGACACCGCAACGCCGTGTCTTCCTCGATGGTCAGGATGCCGACCATCGCTTCGACCCGGACCTCGAACCGCCGGATGATCGCCGGACGGAGCTGGCTGGAGCGCAACAGGGCACGGTCGCCGGGCAACAGCAGGACGATCCCGCCGAGCGGCAGGTCCAGCACGGCGTCCGCGCCCAACCGATAGGCCAGTCCCTCGCGCAATTGCGCGCACATCCATCCCTCGGTCGGTCCGGGCAGCTCCCGGCCCTCGGGCAGCCGGACATCCTCGACGACCATTTGTGACAACATCGTGCGGATCAGACCGGCTCTGTGTGACGGCCCCGTGTCGCCTCGCCGACAATTCCGCTACGGCTCGGTGACAACGCCCGCGTCGCCACCGGGTGGCCGGGGTGATGCTGTGCTCCGCACCTGCAATGGAACCCGGTGACGACCCCGCCGAAACCTGCCTACAGTGGCGGCCCGATGCCGGACATCGTCCTCAGCACGCTCAATGCGAAGTTCATCCATGCCGCCTTCGGCCTGCGCTACCTGCTGGCCAATCTCGGCGAGCTGAAGCCGCGCGCCTGCCTCCTGGAATTCGACATCAACCAGCGACCGCTCGACATCGCCGAGCTGCTGCTGGCCCAGAATCCCCGCATCGTCGGTCTCGGCGTCTACATCTGGAACGTGGTGGAAACCACCGAGGTCGTCGCCGCGCTCAAACGCATCCGTCCCGACCTCGTCGTCATCCTCGGCGGCCCCGAAGTGAGCTACGAGGTGGACCAGCAGGAGATCGTCCGCCTCGCCGACCATGTGATCACGGGGGAAGCGGATCTGAAGTTTGCGGAAGTGTGCCGAACACTGTTGGGCTCCGTTGTTCCGGCATCCGGCATCCGGCATCCGGCATCGCCCCTGCCCAAAATCATCCCCGCCGATCTCCCCACCTTCGACCGCCTCGCGCTGCCCTACGACCTCTACACCGACGACGACCTCAAACACCGCGTCGTCTATGTGGAAGCCTCGCGCGGCTGCCCGTTCACCTGCGAATTCTGCCTGTCGTCGCTCGACATCCCGGTGCGCGCCGCCGCGCTGGACCCCTTCCTGGACGCCATGCAGCGCCTGCTGGATCGCGGGCTGCGGCAGTTCAAGTTCGTGGACCGCACGTTCAATCTGAACCTCGCCGTCAGCCGCCGCATCCTGGAGTTCTTCCTTGATCGCTGGACGCCAGGGCTCTTCGTCCATTTCGAGATGATTCCCGACCGGGTGCCCGAGCAACTCCGCGAGATCATCGCCAAGTTCCCGCCCGCCGCGCTCCAGTTCGAGGTCGGCATCCAGACCTTCAATCCGGAAACGGCCAAACACATCAGCCGCCGCAACGACTTCGCGAAGCTGGCGGACAACTTCGCCTACCTGCGTGGCCACACCGGCGTCCACATCCACGCCGACCTGATAGCCGGCTTGCCGGGCGAGACGCTGGAGAGCTTCGCCGCCGGGTTCGACCGCCTGATCGCGCTGCGCCCGCAGGAAATCCAGGTGGGCATTCTCAAGCGCCTGCGCGGCACGCCCATCATCCGGCACGATGCGGCCTTCGCGATGCGCTACGGCGCGGTGCCGCCCTACGAGATCCTCTGCAACCGCGACCTCGATTTCGCCACGATGCAGCGGCTGCGGCGCTTCGCGAAGTTCTGGGATCTGGTGGGCAACAGCGGGAACTTCGTGGAGACCACGCCGCTGCTCTGGGCTCCCGTCGCTCTACCCGGCAGAAGTGGGGGCAACATCGAACATTCAACTTCGAACTCTGAACGCCAAGGCGAACCCACCCCTGACCCCTCCGAGGAGGGGAATTGGAAGCGCACGTCCGCCGGTCGAATGACGCTCTGCCCTATCCCCTCTAGGGAGGGGTCAGGGGTGGGTTCTTCCTCTGGCCATGACGGCCACGAATCCCTTCGGCACGGCAAGGATGCCCGGCCTACGTCGCCCTTTTGGGCTCTCTGGGATCTCTCCGACTACCTCCACCGCACCCTCGGTCGCCAACACGGCATCGCCTTGCCGCGCCTGGCCGAAGCTCTCTTCACGTTCCTCGCCGAGGAGCGCGGCCTGGATCGCGAACTCGTCGGCCGCACCGTCTGGCGCGACTGGCAACGCGCCGGCCGCTCCGAACGCCCGCCGTTCCTGGCCCCGTTCGTCAGCGATGAAGAAGCCCGATCCGTGCGGAAAGAAGCCTTGGCCCCGAAGCGCCAAGCCCGACACTTGGCCGTGACTAGCAGCAACGGTTCGGACCGTTGAAGCGTTCTTCGGCCACGCGGGCGAAACGTTCGCCGTCGCTTTCGCGGCAGGCGATGACGGAGTCTCCGGTGAGGCTCACGGAGACCTTGGGCGCGCAGGCGCATTGGGCGGTGGCACGGTCATAGGCGCTCTGCCCGGAGACTTCCTTCAACATCAGGAACCCAAGGGTGAAGAGGCTCCAGATCTTCAATGGCTGGCCTTCGACCACGGCGTAGTCGGGCAGCCAGACGGGCTCGGTCTCGCGGAGTTCGGCCAGTTTCTTGCACGCGATGAGCAGCAGCCATTCGCGCACGGAAAGCAGGACGATGGCGGTGGCCATGAGGAGGAAGGCGGAGGTGACGACGGTGTTGATCCGCATGTTGAGCGCCTGCTTGGAGAGCTTGCGGATCTCCAAGTTGTTCTTCTCGAGCTGATCGGGGGCCAAGGTGCTTTGGTTTGCCCGCAGTTGTTCGCGGGTCTTCTGGAACGCGTCTCCGGCCGCGATGAAACCGATGCGGGGATCGGGATGCGCGATCTTCTGGAGACCCGCAGTGAACGTGACCGAAAGCAACCAGACCAAAGGCAACAGCGTGACGAGCGCAAGCCACGGGCTTCTCCGCGCTCCCCGTTCCGCGTTCCGCGTTCCCGCCAGTCCCATCTTCAAGAGAATCGTCGTGCCCAGGCAGAGCGCGATGGCGGCGAGGAGCTGGTTGGCGATGCCGAAGAGCGGCCAGAGCGAATTGATGCCGCCCAGAGGATCGCGCACGCCCTGGATCAGGAAGTAGCCCCAGCCGAAAACGATCAACGCACTGGCGAGGAAGTTGGCGGATTGATTCTTGGTATCGCCGAGCGGCTTCCAGAGATGGCCGAGCGCGTCCTGCAAGAGATAGCGGCCCACGCGCGTGCCGGCGTCGAGCGTCGTCAGGATGAACAGCGCCTCGAACATGATCGCGAAGTGATACCAGAGATCGAGCCAACGGCCGTGCGTCACCTGCGAGAAGATCTGCGCCATGCCGACGGCCAAGGTCGCCGCGCCGCCGGTGCGGCCATAGAGAGAGGATTCGCCGACGTCTTGAGCCAGTTTTTCCATGTCGGCCGGGTTCACGGTGAAGCCGGCCGCTCCGACCTTGGCCACGGTGTCGGCCACGATGGCGGCTTGGTCCGCGCCCGCGCCCTTCACGTTCATCGCGAGATACACGCCGGGATCGAGGGTGCAGGCGGCGATCATGGCCATGATGGCGACGAGGGATTCGAGGCACATCGCGCCGTAGCCGATGGGGCGGCTGTAGCCTTCGCGCGTGATGATCTTGGGCGTGATGCCGCTGGCGATGAGGGTGTGGAAGCCGCTGATCGCGCCGCAGGCGATGGTGATGAAGCAGAAAGGAAACAGGCTGCCCGCGACGACCAGGCCGGAACCGTCGATGAACTTCGTCACCGCCGGCATTTTCAACTCGGGCAATACAAGCAGCGTGCCCAGGGCGAGCGCGCCGATCGTGCCGAGCTTCATGAAGGTGCTGAGGTAGTCGCGTGGCGCGAGCAGGAGCCAGACGGGCAAAATGCTGGCCAGCAGGCCGTAGCTGATGACCGACCAGGCGAGGGGCTCCGCTTTGAAGGTCAGCGCTTTGGCCCAGTCCGCGTGGCTGTGGACGAATTGTCCGCCCCAGACCGCGAGCAGCAGGAGCACGACGCCGATGACGGAGACTTCGAGCACCTTGCCCACGCGGAGGAACCGCAGGTAACCGCCCATGAACATGGCGATGGGAATCGTTGCGGCGACGGTGAAGACGCCCCACGGGCTTTCGGCGAGCGCCTTCACCACCACGAGTCCGAGCACCGCGAGCAGGATCACCATGATGGCGAGGATGGCGATCATGGCCACGGCACCGACGGTGGTGCTCAGCTCTTCCTTCACCATTTGCCCGAGGGATTTTCCGTCCCTTCGCATGGAGGCGAAGAGAATGATGAAGTCCTGCACCGCGCCGCCCAGCACCACGCCGATCAAGATCCACAAGGTGCCCGGCAGATACCCGAACTGCGCCGCGAGCACGGGTCCGACCAGCGGCCCGGGACCACTGATCGCGGCGAAGTGGTGGCCGAAGACGATCCACTTGTTCGTCTTCACGAAGTCCTTGCCGTCCTCATGGACCTCGCAGGGCGTGGCGCGCTTGTCGTCGAGCATGAGCACCCGGGCGGCGATCCATTTCGAGTAGAACCGGTAGCCGATGGCGTAGGTGCAGAGCGCGGCGATGAGCAGGTAGGCGGAGCTGAGGCCTTCGCCGCGATGGAAGGCAATGGTGGCGTAGGCCCAAGCGCCGAAGACGGCGACCAGCGTCCAGACCAGGATTCGGATGAGGGTGGGCATCGGTGAACGGGCGGGAGGATGTCGAAAGGCCGCAACGGACACAATGGGCGCTTAAAGGGGACAACGAAAAGGCCCGCTCCGTTGCCGGAGCGGGCCATGTGGGAATCAGATGACTCGCTTACTTCTTCAGCTGGAAGAAGGCGTTCGTGCCGCCAGCCGGAACCGGGATGGTGGCCTTGACCACGCCACCGGCGGTGGTGGTGGTGACGTTGGCCGGAGCCCAGGTGCCACCGAGCTGGTTCACGTATTGGAGCACGTAACCGGTGGCGCTTTCGGGCCAGGTGATCTCGATGTTCGAGCCGACCTTGCCGATGGAGACGCTCGGGGCGGGACCGGCACCGATGGTGTCGGGACCGGCGGCGAAGTTGGCCGCGACGTCGTCGTCGAGCAGAGGTCCGTTGTAGATGCGGAACTCGTCGTAGGAACCGTTGAAGAGCGAATCGGTCCAGTTCGAGCGGCCGAGATAGACGTTGATGTCTTCGAGGACGCTGACCGGATGTGTGACGACGCCACTGGCGACTTGGACGCCGTTGACATACATGCGGGCGACTTTCTGGACCGTGTCATAGACCACGGCGATGTGGGTCTTCACCCCCGGAGTGAGCGGGCTGTTGTTGAGCTGGGGCAATTCGGCTCCGTCTCCCTGCTTGATGGCGAAGCGCAGGGTGTTGTCGCCGGACCGGGGCGTGAGGAAGGTGTAACTGCGGCCAGGATTCTGGTAAGTGTCTTCCTCGGTCGAGCTGGTGCGGCCGATGTCCCAGATGCGCTGCCAGGAGGAGTCGGCCGGGCCCTGCCACGTCACCCAGGTCTCCATGGTGAAGCTGGGCAGCGACGAGAGCAGGCCGTTGGGCAGGTTCACATAGGGAGCGCCGGAGTCGAATCCGCCGCCGGGCAGCACCAGCTCACCGGTGCCGGTGAAGTTGTTGCCCGTGCTCGCGACGACTTCGCCGTGGGCGGTGCCCACCGAGTCGGTCACCACGGTGCCATCGACCGCTCCGTTGAAGCTGTAGCGATGGATCAGCGTGCCCTTGGTGAATCCGGGAGGAGCGGCCACGGTGACGGTGGCGTGGTTGGTGAGGGCGTTCGTCACGCCCGCCTGGACCCACCGATAGACGGCAGTGACGACGGCGGTGCCGGTCTTGCGGGGAGAGACCAGACCGGCGTTGTTGATCAAAACAACGTTCGTGTCCGAGGACGAACGGGTGACGCCGCCGAAGGTGGTGGCGTTCACGTTGTTGGTGCCGTTGTAGTCCGCGCGGAGAGCGGACACGAAGGAGAGCGAACCGGAGATCAGGTTCGTGGCGAAGCCGTCCTGACGGATCGTGTTCGGGGCGAGGACACTGACGGTCGTGGTGGCGGACAGACCGCGATAGGAGGCGATCAGATTGGCCGTGCCGATGTCACGCGGGGCGACGGCGCCTGCGGCGGTCACGGTGAAGACATCCGTGTTGCTGGACGTGTAGGTCACGCCAGACAGGCCGGAGATGTCCACACCTGTGACGTTCTGGAAGTTGCCGGTGAACGCGGCTTGGGCTCCGCCAAGGTTGCCGATGAAGGTCGGTGGAATCGGGGCCAGGGATACGGCGAGCAAGCTACCAGGGGTCGCCGGGGGCAGAGCATCAGGGCCGGCTTTGGCGCTGAGGGCGATGTCGAGATCGCTCATCTCGCCTTCCCAGACGCGGAACTCGTTGAAGGAACCGCGGAACGGCGGATCGTCCCAGTTGGCGGCGCCGAGCCAGACGTTCTGGTCGTTGAGAGTGCTCAACGCGAAAGGCGCACCACCGGAGGCAACGAGACGTCCGTTGAGATAGATCTTCGAAGTTTGATTGTTCGGAGCGTAGATGCAGACCAAGTGATGCTGCTGACCGGACGGGAGAGGAACGGTGCCGTTAACCACCACGGTCGAGCTGCCGTTCCAAACATCCATGCCATAGATGGTGCCACCGCGAACAGGGCTGAACCACCAGGCGGCGGTGCCGTTGCCGGAGTTGGTGGCGTAGCCGTCGGCCTTGGTGCTGGAACCGATGTCGAACAGGCGGGTCCAAGTTTCGGAATTGGCTCCGTTCCACGTGAACCAGAATTCCAGCGAGGCGTTGCCACGGGCCGAGATGAGGCCGTCCGGCAGATCGATGTAGCTCGCGTTGGCATAATTGTTCGCTCCGTTGAGCGTCAACGCCGAGCCGTTCTGGACCGGAGGATTGGTGCCGAGAATGACCGTGCCGTTCTGGCTGCCCACCGAATCGATGATCGTGGTCGCGCCTTGGGCTTCGCTGAAGCTGTAGCGGTTGATCAGTTGAGGCGGATTGGCCTGGACGCTGATGGTAACGGTGGCCGTGCGGCCGCTGAGGGATGCCGTGATGGTCGCCGAGCCGGCACCTTCGGCCCTCAGACGGCCGTCCTTGGCGATCGATACCACCTCTGGGGCTGAAGAGGTAAGAGTGAGATCCGGGGCGTAGAGATTGACGGCACCGACGCCCGAAAACTCGCCAACGATGATAGGCAATTGGGATTCACCCCCCAGCATCGCGGTAGTCGCGGTGATGGAGAGCGAGGAGAGCGTGCCAGCGTCGTAGGTCAACGCATCCGGATTTCCCGAGGCGTAGCTGGCCGCGACTGCCGGGGCGGTCAGCGCATGATTGTGGATACGAAACTCGTTGAACGATCCTTGGAACAACGCGTCGCCACCATACTGCGAGCGGCCCAGGAAGTTGTTCACGTCGTTGATCGCGGAGAGCGGGATCTCCGTCGCCCCAATCGCCGTCTGGACACCATTGATGAAGACTCGGGCGACGTTGGTTGAATAGACGACTACTACATGGTTGTCGCCCACCGCCAAAAATTCTCCTGACTGAAGGACAGGGCGCTCAGTGGTGCCCGAATCCCCGTCTCGCGCGGCAAAACGCGGAGTGGCTCCGGTGCCGCCAGCCGCTGGTGCAAAGAACAGATAGTCCACGCCGTTGCCGAGCGCCACGGAGCCGTCGGTGTCTTCACCGGCAGAGGCCACGCCAAAATCGAAGACCCGCTGCCAGTTGCCACCCGAGAAGTTCCAGTTGAACCACATCTCGATGGTGAGGTTGGTGTGGGCGGAAATGATGCCGTTGGGAAGGTCGATGTAGGAGCCGACACCGTCCAGGATGGCCGTCCCGGGCGCGCTGGCGAAATCCACCGCCGCCCCGTTCGGCGTTCCGCCGGTGCTGGTCTGCTTGGCGGCGCCGTGCGCGGTGCCGACGGAGTCATTGGCGTTTCCGGTGAACGAGTATCGGTGGACGAGTTCCGCATGGCTCAGTGGCACCCAGGATAGGGCGGCCACGGCAGCCACGCGCCACAAATGCGTGACGAGAGGTTTCATAATGAGGTTAGGGTCGTTTGAACAGTAGCACCCGTGGAGACGGCACAGCCATGAGACTTTGCGTATTCGGGAGGGTGCTTCTGCGCAAACACTAGTGAGTCGCGGCGCGGAGGCGCATGTGGCCTTTTAGGGCCTCAGTTGACGGGGCATTAAGGAGGAATGGCGGCGTGCCGAGAATGCTGTGTGGCGCTGCACTGGTGGATAGTTCAACAACTCAAGTCGAAGGGGCCGCAACTGCGCATCGAAGCCATCCAGAAGATGGCTTCCTGGTCCATTGCGGAATCGTATCCGCACCTGGTCCGCATGCTGGCGGACCCCGAGGCCGTCGTGCGCAAAACCGCCATCCAGACCCTCGTGGCCGCCGACGATCCGCCGACGCTGGAGCCGGTGGTCGATCTGCTGCTGGGCACGAACCCCGAGGCGCGCGAGGCCGCCGGAGCCGTGCTGATGAGCTGGCGACACCCACAATCCGCTGCGCTGCTGCCGAAGCTCCTGAACCATCCGCAACACGATGTGCGCTGGCTCGCGGCCCGCACCCTCCAGGCCTGCGGCTGGACTCCGGGAGGGGATGCCGAATCGATCTCCCTCCTGATCGCGCTGGGCGATTTCCAGGCGGCGGCCCGCTACGGAGCCACCGCCCTGGACGCCATGACCAACGCTCTGCGGGATGAAACCCGAACCGACCGGCGCAAGATCGTCCAAGCGCTGGGGCTGATCGCGGACGTGCGAATCCTGAAGTCGCTCATGGTCGCGTTGAAGGACCCCGATCCCGCCGTGCGCGTGCTGGCGGTGGAGGCTTTGGGGGAATTCCGCGAATCTCAGGCCACGGAGGCCTTGGTATCGTCTTTGGCCGACACCGACGCGCATGTGCGCGTCGTGGCCGTGAGCGCCTTGGGCCGGGGCGGCGATCTCAATGCCGTGCCGCATTTGACCGCCGTTCTGGAAGATGACCGATGGGACGTGCGCAAGTCCGCCGTCGAAGCCCTGGCCCGCATTCGCGATGCCCGCGCGACCGAGCCGCTGGGAGCCCGGCTCCGCGATTCCGACCATGACGTCCGCGAATCCGCAGCCAAGGCCTTGGGGGAACTCCGCGACCCGAAGGCCATCGAACGCCTCGTGGTGGCGCTCTGCGACGCGCAAACCGCCGTGCGCCAAGCGGCCTCTGCGGCCCTTGCCCGGATCGATCCCGAGTGGGACAAGTCTCCCGGGGCCCGGAAAGCCATCCCCCAGCTCAAAGTGGCGCTGAAGGACCGCGAGTATTGGGTCCGCCAATCCGCCGCCGACGTGCTCCAGCGGGTCAGCGCCATGCCCGCCTTCCAGCCTCGGCTGGGCGGATTCAGCAATCCGGTGAATTACCGCCAGCAAGCGGCCTTGGAAGCGCTGGTGTGCGGATTGTGCGATGTGGACCGGGATCTGCGTCTGGCCTCGGCCGAAGCCTTGGGCCGCGTGGGCGACCAACGTTCCATCCAGGCGCTTGTCCGTTCACTGGACGATGCCGATGAATGGGTGCAGGACGCCTGCGCCAGATCGCTGAAATCTTTGGGCTGGAGTCCGGATGCGCCGGACACCGCCGCGAGAAACATTTGGGCTTAGAACCGGGACTTTTACCATGAATGATCGAGTGCTTTTTGTCGGAAGCGACACTTCCGTGTGGGATGAATTGAACCGGCTCTTCGCCACCTCTCGCAGCGGTTTCCACATGTCGTTCGCCCGCTCGGGACCGGAAGCGCTTTCCCAAATGGAACAGCTCCCATTCCGGGCTATAGTCGCGGACATGCAGATGACCGGAATGTCCGGCGCACAACTCCTTGGCGAGGTGCTACATCGCTATCCCTCCACCCTCCGCTTCATCCGGGCTGACTTGGCGGACCATCAAGCGGTGATGAAATGTGTTGGCACCGCGCATCAGTATATTGTCACTCCTTGCGATGCTGAAGTTATCGTTAATGTTCTTAGCCGAGCCTTCCAACTGGACACTTGGCTGCCCAGCGACGCTACGCACAAAGTCATCACCCAGCTCCGTCGTTTGCCTAGCCCGCCACAAGTGTATTTCAAAGTGGTGGAAGCACTTCAATCACCCGAAGCGAACCTCGAAACCATCGGCGAATTGATTGAAAAAGACCCCGCCATGACAGCCAAGCTCTTGCAGTTGGTCAACTCGGCGGTCTTTGGGCTTCAGCTCCAAGTTTCCAGCCCGATCGAGGCCGTTATGTATCTCGGCATGGAGACGACCAAGTCGGTCATCCTTTTGGCGCACACCTTTTCCTATTTTGATCGGATCAACGCCAAATCTCTTTCGGTCGGCTCTTTGTGGGAACATTCCATCCGAGTAGCGCGCACGGCTCAAGTTCTGGCCCAAGCGGAGGGAGCTTCAGAGGACATTGCTTCCCAAGCCTTTACCGCAGGAATGCTGCACGACTCGGGCAAACTCGCCCTAGTTGCCAATCTGCCAGAGGAATACATGCGGACGGTGGATCTCGCCCGCCAGAAGAAGATCGAACTCTGGGAAGCCGAGCGTGAGGTCTTTGGCGCAACCCACGCTGAGATCGGTGGTTGTTTGCTGGGCATCTGGGGCTTGCCCGTCGGTATCGTGGAAGCGGTGGCGTTGCACCACTTGCCTTCGCAAATGGTTTCCAAGGGATTTTCAGCCTTGTCAGCCGTCCACGCGGCCAATGCCCTCAGCCATCGTCGCCAAAGCCCAATCAAAGACATCGTGCCTCCCAAACTGGACGAAGCTTATTTCGCCGAGCTGGGCCTTTCCAACCGGCTGCCGGAATGGGATCAGCTGGCAGTCGTGGGCGAACTGGACCAGTGATCGGCCAAGCTCAAAGATCCCCGCAACAACCCGTGTGGCCGGGCAGGCCATCAAGGTTCTCTTCCGCCGCGCACACCGATTGGTCATCGACCGAAGGAACCGTCTCGGCAGGGCCTCGTTTCATGAAGACCAAGAGGATCGACAAATCACTGGGGGTGATCCCGGAGATGCGATTGGCTTGGCCGATGGTGCGCGGGCGGATCTGACCGAGCTTTTGTCGGGCTTCTTTCCGCAAACTGGGAACCGTTTCGTAGTCCATCCATTCGGGAATCTGCTTGTCCTCCATCTGTCGAAACCGAGCAGCTTCGGCTTCTTCCCGTTGGATGTAGCCTTCGTATTTGAGAGCGATCTCCACTTGGAGCGCGACCTCCGGGGCCAAATCCGCGCGTCCGCCGGGCAGGGTTTGGTAGGTGATCTCAGGGCGGCGCAGCAGTTGGGACAAGAGATGACCGCCTTGACGCGTGGAATCGAGACGTTGGCGTTCTTCGGCGATGGCCTCCCGCTTCGAAGCAAAGACCCTGTAGTTTCTCTCAGGCAACAGCCCGATGTCATGCCCCAGCTGGCTCAGTCGCAAATCCGCATTGTCTTGGCGCAGCAGGAGCCGGTATTCCGCCCGGCTAGTGAACATCCGATAGGGTTCCGAGGTGCCCTTGGTGACCAAGTCGTCGATCAGCACGCCGATGTAGGCCTGATCACGCCGCAAGATGATCGGCTCTTTTCCCTGAACCCGACGGGCCGCGTTGATTCCAGCCATGAGGCCCTGGGCACCGGCTTCTTCGTATCCCGAGGTGCCATTGATTTGTCCGGCCAAGAAAAGATTGCGGCAGGTCTTGGTTTCCAAGCTGGCGTCGAGCTGCGTCGGAAAGGCGAAGTCATACTCCACGGCATAGGCCGGACGGAGGATCTCCGCCTTTTCGCAGCCCACGATGGTCCGCACCAAATCCACCTGCACCTCGTAGGGCAAACTAGTGGAAAAGCCGTTCACGTAGATTTCGTCGGTCGCAATGCCTTCCGGCTCCA
>CAMLMI010000003.1 GCA_946480965.1 uncultured Verrucomicrobiales bacterium
CGCGCTCCCTTCGTGGTGCCGAACCGGGTCTGAGCCCGGCGCTCCGTTTTAGAGCCCTTCCCGCCGTGCTGGTGGGAAGGGCTTTTCGTTCCAAGACACTCAATGCCCGGACCGGGAGGCAGTCGGTTCCGGGCACGAAAAAGGGTGCTGGAGTTTCCTCCAGCACCCGGTGACGGGTGGCGTTTGGAATCGCGCGGTTACTGGACGGTGACGCTGCTGGAGGTGCCGGCGGCTTTCGCGGTGCCGGTCAGGTTCGTGACCGAAACGGTGAAGCTGCCGGTGTTTCCGAAGGTGATGTTGAACGTGCCGGTGCCGTTGACCAACGCTGGGTTGGTGGGGAACAGGGCGGATTCATCCGTGCTGGTGAAGGACAGGGTGTCGGTCACGCCGTTGACCTTCTGCCAAGTGTCGTTCACCGCGTTGACGACGACCGGAACCTCGACCCCGGCGGTCTGGGCCGTGGGCGTGCCGGTCTTGCCGGTGGGCGTGCCGGGAGCGGCGATCTCGCCCGGGAGCAGCACCTGGAGCTTGGTGGCGGTGCGTTGCTGGAGGACGAAGAAGCCGTTGCCGCCCGCAGGCAGGTTGGTGGTGGCGACGAAGGCGTTGCGGGTGCTGCCGGCGAGGGCCAGGGGAACGTTGAGATCATACCAACCGTTGTTGAGGTTCGAGGAGGCCAAGAGGCTGTAGCCCGCGTCGGGCACGCCCCAACTCACCTGGTAGCCGCTGCTGGTCAGGATGGAGATGCCGGTGGCGTTGTCCATGCGACGGGTCCAGAGATCGGGGTTCACCGGTCCCTGCGCGCCGTCATAGACGGTGGTGAAGCCGTCCTGGAGCACGGTGTTGTTGCCGACGGTGATCTTGAACTCGCCGAAGGTGGACGAGTAGCCGATGAGCGGGATCTGGTTGGGCTGGACGCCGAAGGACGCCGTCATCCCGGTGGCGGGCCGGAAGAGCTCGGCGTGCTCGGCGGACATGTTGAAGTTGGTGCTCGCGCCGCCGGGGCCGGTCAGCGTGATGTTCGTGTTGTTCTGGAAGCGCAGGCTCCAGACGCCGAGGGGCGAGGGCACGCCGAGGGTGCCGATCACGCCGTCACCATACATCATGGCGTTGCCGTTCGGCTGGTTCACCTTGTAGCGGAAGGTGGCGTTGCCCGTGCCGTCGGGGTTCTGACGGATGTCGAGGAAGACGGCGGTGGGATCGGAGTAGTCCGGGGAGTTGCCGGTGCCCGCGTCTGGCACGAGGAAGAGGTGGTTCTGGAACGCGCTGATCTTGGGGGATTCGACGAGCGTCAGCGAGTAGGTGACGGGCTCGGGGTTGTCGATCCACCAGGTGGACTGGGCCTCGGCGGAGGTGGCGGCGATGTTCTGGCGCTGGTATTCGCCACCGGCGTTGGCCGTGAACTTCACGCCGCGCGCGTCGCTCCGGGTGATCGACATGGTGGGGATCGGGGGCGGGGCGTCCGAGGCGATGAGCTTGATGTTGTCGATCCAGAAATTGAACGTGCCGCTGAGGCCGTTGGCCGCACCGCCGCCGGGCTGCCATTTCTTGAAGATGAGTCCGGCGAACGAGGGCTTGTTCACGGGGATCGGCACCGTGATCCGCTGCCAGGTCGCCGCACCGGTCAAGGTCGGCGCGGGACTGAGCCATTCCTGGCTCCAACCGGCGGGCAAGATGCCCATGTTGAAGCCCGCATCGGGTCCGGAGTTGATCTGCTCCGGGGTCACGGTATTGGCCGGGTCCCAGAGGATGTCGAACTCGACGGCGCTGTAGTCGGTCGGAGAGACGACAGTGCCGCCGTTCCACGCGCTGCCGGCGAGGGAGAAGCCGATGGCGTATTGGTTGTCGCTCAGGCTGTTGTCGAAGGTCAGGTTGAACTTCACCGAGCCCGGGGAGGTGCCGCCGCCCGCGTCCTTTTCGCCGTCCCAGACGACTTCGCGGTTCATGCCGCCCCACCACAGCCAGAAGGCACCGGCGGAGGTGTCGGCGTCGAAGGTGTTGACGACCAGGTCCTCCGCCGCATGGCTCGCGGCGGTGCCCATCAACAGCGCACCGGCGGTGGCCAGGGCAGAAAGATGCTTCAAGGAGTGTCTCTTCATAGAATGGGTCTCGTGGTGCAGACGTAATCCCTATGGACGGGATGCTTGCGTTTCCGGGGATTCGTGTGCTGTGGACTATAGGGATCGCGTCCCGGACCGCATGTCCCCAAAAGCCGTTACAGTGGACCCGCGTGCGCATCCCGGCATTGCGCCGGTCCGGTGGAACTCCCTAGCCTCCGCGCATGGACAAGCCCGAGAAGAGCGCGATCGATCCCGAACTGAAACGCCGCATCCGCGACCTCATCGCGTTCAAGGGCGGCGGCTACAACGAGGACGACGTGGAGGACATCGTCCACAACGCGCTCAAGCTCCTGACCGACGTGCAGAACCGGGGCGACGTGCGCGTGATCCGCACCGCCATCCGCGAGCTGCGCTATTCGTTCCGCCTCTTCGAGCCCTACGCCGACCGCCGCAAGGTCACGATCTTCGGCTCCGCCCGCCTCAAGCCGGAAAAGCCGGAATACGTCCAGTGCGTCGAACTTGCCCGGCAAGTGGCCGCTGCCGGCTACATGGTCATCACCGGGGCCGGCCCGGGCATCATGCAGGCCGGGCACGAAGGCGCGGGCGTGGAGAACAGCTTCGGCGCGAACATCCGCCTGCCCTGGGAACAATCGGCCAATCCCATCATCGAGAAGGACAAGAAGCTCATCACCTTCAAATACTTCTTCACCCGCAAGCTGATCTTCGTCCGCAACTCCGACGCGATCATCCTGTTCCCCGGCGGCTTCGGCACCATGGACGAAGGCTACGAAGCGTTGACCCTGATGCAGACCGGCAAGAGCCGTCCGATGCCGCTCGTGTTGGTGGACCGCCCCGGCGGCACCTATTGGAAGACGTGGGACAAGAACATCCGCGAGCACCTGCTGCGCGACCAGTTGATCTCCCCGGACGACCTGAACCTCTACCAGATCACCGACAGCCCGGAGCAGGCGGTGAAGTGGGTCACGCGCTTCTACCGGAACTACCAGTCCCAGCGCTTCGTCCGCGACCTGCTCGTCATCCGCCTGAAGAACCGGCCGTCGGATTCCGCCGTCGAAGCCTTGAACGAGGACTTCGGCGACATCGTGGCGGGCGACAAATTCCGCGTGATCGAACCCACGCCGGAGGAGCGGGACGACAACGACTCGCTCGAACTGAACCGTTTGGCCTTTGGCTTCAACCGGCGCGACTATGGACGCCTGCGCCAGTTGATCGATGTGCTGAACGGGTTCTGATCGGGAAGGCGGAGGCCACCGTCCACGCCTCCGGTTCCTGGAAAGCAAAAGGCCGCAACGGAACCCCGTTGCGGCCTTTCCATGTCGTTCAGAAACGCTCAGCGCATGGTCGCGAGCTGGAGGGCGATCTGCTTGGAGATCTCGGCGGTCATGTCGATGTCCGTGTTGCCGCCACGGGTGCGGACCTGGGTGGAGACTTCGATGGTCTTGGGATCGACTTCGAGCACGCGGACCCAGACGTAGTTCTCGGAGACGCGGGCAGTGACGGTCTGGAGCACGGCGTCGTCGCTCGTGATCTGTCCGAGGCGGCCCAGCACGACGCGGGTGGCGGCGATGCCCTGCTGCACGCTGCGCTCGTAGCGGCTGTTGATCGTGTCCTTCTTGAAGGGATTGGCGGTGGCCTTGGTCCGGCCGTCGAGGGTTCCCACGCAGCCGGTCGTCAGGGTGGCGAGCGCGGACATCACAATGGCAAGAGCGGCAAATCGTTTCATTGGCGCAGATGCAAGCACATGGCCCCGGGCCGTCAAGCTGTAAGCCTGAAAGCCCGTTTCGGAGCGGCGAAGCGCTTGCCCTGCGACGGGGGAGGTTCCAATGTCGCCCCCGTTTCGACGGTCCCGGCCAAGCGCCGCCCGCCGATCCCGACCCAAATGAACGAGCCCGCGATCACGCCCGAACTGGTAGCCAAACACAACCTGACGCCCGACGAGTATCAGAAGGTCCTCGAGATCCTCGGCCGCACGCCCACCTACACCGAGCTGGGCATCTTCTCCGTCATGTGGTCGGAGCACTGCTCCTACAAGAACACGCGGCCGGTGCTGAAAACCTTCCCGACCAAGGGCGAGAAGATCCTCGTCGGCGCGGGCGAGGAAAACGCCGGCATCATCGACGTGGGCGACGGCGTGGCCATCGCGTTCAAGATCGAGTCGCACAACCATCCGAGCGCCGTCGAACCCTTCCAAGGCGCGGCCACGGGCGTAGGCGGCATCATCCGCGACATCTTCACCATGGGCGCCCGGCCGGTCGCCGCGCTGAATTCGCTCCGCTTCGGCGAACTCTCGAATCCCGAAGTGCGCCGCCTCTTCTCGGGCGTCGTTTCCGGCATCGCCCATTACGGCAATTGCTTCGGCATCCCGACGATCGCCGGCGAGGTCTATTTCGACAAAAGCTACGAGGGCAACCCTTTGGTCAACGCCTTCGCGCTCGGCGTGCTGCGCCACGACCAGATCACGCGCGGCGCGGCCAAGGGCGTGGGCAACCCGGTCTTCTACGTCGGGCCCGCCACGGGCCGTGACGGTCTCGCGGGCGCGGCCTTCGCCTCGCAGGATTTGACCGAGGAATCCGCCGAGCAGCAGCGCGGCGCGGTGCAGGTGGGCGATCCCTTCATGGAGAAGCTCGTCTGCGAAGCGTGCCTCGAGCTGCTCGCCACCGGTTGCGTGGCCGGCATGCAGGACATGGGCGCGGCCGGATTGACCTGCTCGACCTGCGAAACCGCCGCCCGCGCGGGCACGGGCATCGAGATCGAGTTGGACAAGGTGCCGCAGCGCGCGCCGAACATGTCCAGCTACGAGATCATGCTCAGCGAATCGCAAGAGCGGATGTTGATCGTGGTCCACAAGGGCCAGGAGGAAGCGGTGAAACGCATCTTCGACAAGTGGGACCTGCCTTGGGCCGAGATCGGCGTCGTGACCAACACCGGCCGCATGGTTGTCCGCCACGGCGGAAAGGTCGTTGTCGATGTGCCGGCCGCGAAGCTGGCCGACGAAGCGCCCGTCTATCAGCGCGAATCCAAGGAAGCCGCCTACATGGCCGGCGTCCGCGCCTTCCGCCTCGACGGCATCGCCGACACCAAGGACGCCGGCAGCGACCTGCGCAAGCTGCTCGCCAATCATTCCATCGCGTCTAAGAACTGGGTCTATCGCCAATACGACCACATGGTGCGCGACGGTTCCGTCGTCTGCCCCGGCAGCGATGCGGCGGTCATCCGCATCAAGGGCGACAGCCTCCCCATCACCAAGGCCGAGTATGCCGCGAAGCAAGCGGGCCAGCCTGTGCCCGTCACCGTGGTGCCTGACAAGTTCGTGGCCTTCACCGTGGACTGCAACGGCGGCTACGTTTACCTCGACCCGTATGAAGGCGGCAAAGCGGCCATCACCGAGGCCTGCCGCAACCTCGCCTGCACCGGCGCGGTGCCCGTGGGTTCGACCGACAACCTCAACTTCGGCAACCCGCACTATCCCGAGATCTTCTGGCAGTTGAAGGAATCCGTCCGCGGAATGGCCGAAGGTTGTCGCGTCTTCGAAGCCCCCGTCACTGGTGGCAACGTCTCGCTCTACAACCAGCGCGGCGCGCTCGGCGCCATCGACCCCACGCCGACCGTGGCCGTCGTCGGCATCATCGACGATCCGAAGCACATCACGACGCAGTGGTTCAAAGACGAGGGCGACGCCATCATCCTGCTCGGCACGCCGGTGGACACCGCCGATCCGCTCCAGGGCCTCGGTGGCAGCTCCTACCTGAAGACCGTCCACGGCCAGAAGACCGGCCTGCCTCCGCGCGTCGATCTTGCCGCCGCGAAGACGTTGCACGACACCACGCTCAACCTGATCCGGGCCGGCTTGGTGAAGAGCGCGCACGACGCGAGCGAAGGCGGCTTGGCCGTCGCGCTGGCCGAGAGCTGCTTCAGCCAGCAGCAGGCCAAGGACACCTTCCGCTTCATCGGCGCGTCGGTGGAACTTCCCGCCGTGGCCGGCGCCCGCGTGGACGCGCTGCTCTTCGGCGAAACCCAGAACCGCATCGTCCTGTCCGTGGCCCCGGCCAACGTGGACGCCGTCCTCGCCCAAGCCAAAGCCGCCGGCGTGCCCGCAGCGAAGATCGGCACCGTTGGCGGCGCGTCGCTCACGATCAAAGCCGGCGCGACCACGTTCTCGTCCAAGGTCGCCGAACTCCACGACATCTGGTGGAACAGCATCGCCCGCGCGATGGCGTGAGCCGAGGTAGCACGATCCCGCGAACGACGAAGCCCGGCCACCGGCCGGGCTTTCTGTTGTCCGAAGAGGAGATGGTCCGGAGGACGACGGATGGTTCGTCCGCGCTTCGGTTCACCGCCCCGATTGCTGGAACGGGCCGCGCGGCGCGGTGTAGCCCTTGTGCCACGTGTAGGTGGTCAGGAGCTTGTCCAACCGGCTCGTTTCCACGTGGCCGTCGATGCAGAAGAGGTTGATCGTCGCGGATTGCAGCGTGGGTTTGCCGCCGTGCCGGGCGATGGTGCAGCGGGCGATGCCGCCCTGTTGCTGGTTGCCGGTCAGAAGATTCTGCGCGGGAAGATCCGTCGCCTTGGCCCAGAGATCGGGCCAGATGGCGTCCATGAACATCGGGGTCGTGACCGGGTTCTGGATCTGGGTTTCGGATTCAAAATAGTTCCTCCGCTCCGGTTCCCATTGGGACGCGCCTTGGTAGGAATACATCCAGCCGTTGATGGCGTAGGCTCCGGCGTAGCGGGCGTTTTCTGAGCCCCAGGTCCAGGCGGTGCGGGCGTTGCCGGCGTTGGAGCCGGTCTGGTTTTTCGGGGGCTCGGAGACGCCGGGGCAAAGCCGGATGGTGTCCACGTTGGAGTAATACTGGATCAAGGTCTCCATCCAGAGCGTCTGCACGCCGCCGTAGAAGATGCCCCGGCCGCCGTGGTCGCCGTGATACATGCGGGCGGCCACGCCCAGTTGGCGCAGGTTGTTCACGCACTGGATCTGCTTGGCCTTGGCCTTGGACCGGGAGAGCGCGGGCAGCGCCATCGACGCCAGCACCGCCACGATGCCGATGACCACCAGCAGCTCCACGAGGGTGAAAGCGCGCGCCGCACCGGAACGGGTCCGGTGGTGGAATGCGGGGCGCGGCTGGGCCGACATGGCTTCGTCTCTAACTCCGCGTCGTGCTGCCGCCAGCGAGCGACTTGGTGCACAGGCGGTGGGCGTGTGACGGCACCGTCATTTTCCGGTCCAGGCCGGGATTTTCTGGTGACGAGCGGAGCGGGTTTTGCTTAATTCTGCCCCTTTCCCGATGGGCGGTTCCATCGGGGCGAGCCGTTTGGAACCTCGTTGTCCGCAGAGTCATGAAGCATTTGTTGAGTTTGGAGACCATGCCCGTGGAGGGGATGGAGTGGGTGCTGCACAACACCGCCGCCTTCAAGGCCGCGCGCGGTCGCGACGCCAAGCCGCTGGCCGGGCAGACCTGGGCCATGATCTTCTCCAAATCCTCCACCCGCACCCGGGTGAGCTTCGAGGTCGGCATCCACGAACTGGGCGGTCGGCCGCTCTTCCTCAACGCCGGCGACATCCAGCTCGGCCGGGGCGAACCGATCAAGGACACCGCCCGCGTCCTCGGCCGCATGGTCCACGGCGCGGTCATCCGCACCTTCGCCCAGGCCGATGTCGATGAGTTTGCCAAGTTCTCCAAGGTGCCGACGGTCAACGCCCTGACCGACGACGAGCATCCCTGCCAGATACTGACCGACATCTTCACCTACGAGGAACGGCGCGGCTCCATCCGGGGCAAGGTCGTCACCTTTGTCGGCGACGGCGCGTGCAATGTGCCGGTTTCCTGGATCTGGGCGGCGGCCAAGCTCGGCTTCGAGCTGCGCATCGCCGCGCCCAAAGCCTACCAGCCGGACGCCGCGCTCCTGAAACGCGCCGGGGGCAGGATCGTCTGCACCGAGGACGTGAACGCCGCCGCCGATGGGGCCGATCTGCTCTACACCGACGTCTTCGTCTCGATGGGCAAGGAAGCGGAATCCGCCGCGCGCCTGGCCGAACTCGCGCCCTACCAGATCAACACTGCCTTGGTGAAGCGCGCCAAGCCCGACGCCCTCGTCATGCACTGCCTGCCCGCCTATCGCGGCAAGGAGATCAGCGAGGAAGTGCTGGAAGCCCACGCCGACACCATCTTCACCGAGGCCGAAAACCGCCTGCACACGCAGAAGGCGATTCTCGCTTGGATGGTGGCCTAGGAGCTTTGAAACGTCCGGTCCGTTTCCGGTGTGATCCGCTTTTGAAGCACCGAGGGAGGCGAGGTCGCCAAACAGCTCCGAGCAGTAGCCACTGGATGCCGGGCACTCCGTTCAAAGAGCAACTCGGGAGTGGCCTGCTCGCTTCTCCGGCTTGATTCCAGTTCAGCGCCGCTGACGGCGACGGGCCAGCAGCGCAATCGCACCGATCCCGAGGAGTGCGCCGGTGGCTGGTTCCGGCACGGGCACGATGGCGGAAAGGATGGGCTGGTCAGGCACGGAGTTGTAGGCGAGGTCGAAGATCTGGGGGCCGAACTCGCTTTCGCCGTCGCCGACGTGGTCGCGGTAGCGAATCCAGCCGTAATGATGGCCGCCACCTTCGGCCGCGAACCGCACGGCGATGGTGTGGGAACCTTCCTCCTTCAGCAGGTCAATGTAGGTGCGGGAACCGTCGTTGGCGTAGAAGCCGACGTCGGCCAAGTGTTCGGCATTGCCGGCGGACCACCAGGACGAGGCAGGGCCGATCTCTTCGCCGTCGGCAATGGCCACAGCGCCGTCGAAGGAAAACGAACCGCCGTTGAGTCCGGAGAAATAGTAGTAGCCGGAGAAACCTTCGGGTTCGGGTTCCGGGTTGTCCGGATCATCCGAGGGAAAGGGAACGACGAGGAAGCCCCTCATGTTGAAGTCTTCGGTTCCGTCTTGGTTCACATCCACCGCTTGGGGGGAGACCACGAGATTGTGGGAACCAGAGAGGCCGTAGGACCGATAGACGATGTCCCCCATGACCATGCCCGTGCTTGCCCAACCCAAAAGACCTGCCGCCAAGATTCGATTCATAGACTCCGTGCAACCCGTATTCCGTCGCGCCCTGCCGTTGAATTCCCGCTCGATTCTTTTCAAGACGAGCGCAGGGGCAAAAACGACTCGTTGGTTAGAACGGAAATGTGTGTCTTGTAACAAGACAAATTTTGTCAAAACACTGCTCCTGAATTGCGTGCGGGTTGATCGATCTGCATCGGAAAGTTGGATGGAATATGTCCGCAACCAATTGGTCTCCAGTTTGTTGAAAACTTGCCCTTGCTTCGGTTCGCTTCCTTTCGCACGCTCACCGTTCAATGCAGGTCCAGCAGTCCCAGGCGGGCAGGGCGCGTTTGCCGGAAACGGCTTCCCCGGCCCCGGTGATCCATCCGTTCAACGAGTTCGAGACCGCCCTCAAGCGGTCGCAGAACTACTTGCTCAGCATCCAGAAACCGGAGGGTTACTGGATCGGCGAACTCATCGTGGACGTGACGTTGATCGCCGACATGGTGGCCTATCACCATTGGGATCGCTCGGTGGACCCTGCGTGGCAGCGCAAGGCGGTGAACCACATCTTCGGCAAGCAGTTGCCGGACGGCGGTTGGAACATCTACCACGGCGGACCGGCCGAGGTGAACGCGACGATCAAGGCCTACTTGGCCCTCAAGCTCGCCGGCGTGTCCGTGACCGATCCCCGGATGTTGAAGGCCCGCGAAGTGGCGTTGCGGCTCGGCGGCGTGCCGCGGATGAACACCTTCTCCAAGCTCTACCTCGCGTTGATCGGGCTTTTCCCCTGGAAATATCTCCCGACCATTCCGTGCGAGGTGCTGCTCATCGGAAAATGGTTCCATGTGAATTTCTGGGAGATGAGCAACTGGTCGCGCGCGATGATCGTGCCGCTGGCCATCATCAACCACTTCCGCCCCACCCGGCAGGTTGCGGTCGATCTGAACGAGCTGTTCCCCGAGGGCTACCACGAGCGCGACCTGGCGCTGCCGCGCGATCCGGAATGGTTCACCTGGCGCAACTTCTTCCTCTCGCTCGACGGCCTGCACAAATTCGCCGACCTCTGGGCCCACGCGGGCATCCATCCGTTCCGCCGCCGTGCGCTGAAGAAGTGCGAAGAGTGGATGCTGGAGCGCTTCGAGAAGAGCGATGGGTTGGCCGCCATTTTTCCAGCGATGCTGAACGCGCTCATCGCGCTGAAGTGCCTCGGCTACGCCGACGACCATCCGCAGGTCAAACGCGCCTGGTATGAGCTGAAGAAGCTCCAGCATGAGACCGAGGACAGTGTCCGCTGCGAGCCGTGTTTCTCGCCCGTCTGGGACACCGCCATCGTCGCCATCTGCCTGCGAGAATCCGGCGTTCCGGCCGACCATCCGCAGATGCAGAAGGCGGCCGATTGGCTCATCGACCGCGAGATCCGCTTCAAGGGCGATTGGGTCCACAAGAACCCCGTTAAGGTCGAGCCATCCGGCTGGGTCTTCGAGTTCAAGAACGAGTGGAACCCCGACGTGGACGACACCGCGATGGTCATTCTCGCGCTGCGCAAGATCGCGCTCGCTGACCGCAGGAAGCGCGACGAGTCGATCCAGCGCGGGTTGAACTGGATGATGGCCTTCCAGTGCAAGGACGGCGGCTGGGCGGCCTTCGACAAGGACTGCACCAAGAGCATTCTCGAGAAGGTTCCGTTCGCCGACCACAACGCCATGCTCGATCCCGAATGCGCCGACATCACCGCGCGCATCCTGGAACTGCTCGGCTACGAAGGCTGGGACGTGAAGCACCCGCAGATCCGCGACGCCCTCGACTACGTGAAGGCCCAGCAGGAGCCGGACGGCTCGTGGTATGGCCGCTGGGGCGTGAACTACATCTACGGCACCTGGCAGGTCTGCCGGGGCATGGCCGCGCTGGGCATCGACATGGGCCAACCGTGGCTCGTCCGCGCCCGCAAATGGCTGGAAAGCGTCCAGCACGAGGACGGCGGTTGGGGCGAACGCTGCAACACCTACGACGATCCCGTCTTCAAGGGCCAGGGCCCCAGCACCGCCTCGCAGACCGCGTGGGCCGTCATGGGCCTGCTCGCGTTCGGCGACGCCCAAAGCGAGAGCGTCCAGCGCGGCATCGAATATCTCGTCCGCACCCAGAACCCCGACGGTTCTTGGACCGAGGACGAAGTGACCGGCACCGGATTCCCGAAGGTCTTTTACCTGAAATACGACATGTATCGGAACGCCTGGCCGCTGCTGGCCTTGGCGACCTACAAGAAGCTGCTCAACGGCGAGAAGATCGGCGACCGGGTCTGAAAGCCGGATTGGGAAAAGAAGAGGCGGAATTGCCGCCAGGCAAACCATTCAACAGGGGGTGACTGATTTCCAGGGTTCAAGGTCCAGTCCGAGAGCCGGGAAAAAGATGCGGGAAGTCAAAGAGGCAGTCTTCAGACTGCCTCGCAGAACTCATCGCTGATGGAGTTCGGTTTCGTTCAGCGTTCCGATGACCGCGATCCGTCGGACGCCAACAGGAGTTCCAAGGCAACCCCTCGGCTCAGGAACGGTTCCAGCCAGGGCTGGAGTTCGCTCCAGGTCATGGCTGGCGGACAATGCACGGACGGGGAAACTCCGGCGGGAAGCGCAGAGGCGAGGGCGGCGATTTCGGTCGGAGTGGAAGCCCGTTGTGGTGGGTTCAGATGCGCGGCCAAGAGGGCGGTTGGGCGACCGGTGGCGTCGCTTTCCACGATGAACTTCGCCTGGGGATTCGGAGCGGTGGCTAAGAAGGAAATCGATCCGGGAATCTGGTTGGTCGGCGCGTCGGCAAGGTAGCGCGGCGCGGTGGCGAGATCGGAGGTGGAGGCCGCGATCTGGCGGGCGACGGCGATCCACTCGGCGGCTTTCGTGTCGCGCGTGGGCCGGAGATTCACGGCGACTTCGAGGCCCAGATGGCGGCGCACGGCCAGCACGCGCTCCAATTGCTGGGCGGGTGGCGCGTCGGCGAGGCAACGGAGCACGGCGGGTTCGGTGAAGCGCCAGCTTCCGCCCGGCAGCGCCTCGGCGGCCAGCGTGGCCCGGCCGGTGCGGGTGGGCAGCGCGGAGAGGCAATTGGCCAGCAGGAGGTCTTCGCGGAGCTGCGCGGCTTTCGTCGTCAGACCGGCAAGGGGCAGGGATTCCAGCGCGGGGGCCAGGCCGCCCAGGTATTCGCGCAGGCGACGAAGCGGGGCGTTGCGCGAGCCCAAGGCACCCCCTTCGGAAGCGTCGCGCAACAGGCCGAGCAATTCTTCCGCTTCGGGATTCCAACGCACCGTGTGGCGCGTGGAGGGAACGCGCGGGCGTTTCTCGCCTTCGCGGAAATCGAGGAAGACACCGTAGTCGCCCAGCGGGCTGCGGTTCAGGTCATCGACGGACAGGGGGAAAGTTTCCTCGACGAGGCCGCCCGCCGGGAGGGCGAGTTCCTTGGCCGACACGTCCGGCTTGGTCGGCGAACGGAAGATGCGGATGCCGCCGTGGTCCACCAACCAGAGATCGACGTCCAACGGCCAGCGCAGTGCGAGCGGATGGTCCGAGGTGTTGCGGATGCGGACGCGGAACTGGGCCGCGCCGACTGCCGGAAGCTTCTCGGGGCCGAGAACCGTGGCGTCGAGACCGCTGCGGTTCACACGGTCGGGCCGTTGGGCGAAGTAGTCGGCGACTGTCAGCAGCTCGACGCTCGCGGGTGGAGTGGTCGCTTGGCCGCGCCAGAGCGCGATGGACGGCGGCACGGGCGGACGCTGGCTATCGACCACGCCGACGTAGTGGCCGGTGATCTCGTAGCGGCCGGAATTGGTGAGGAAAGCCCAGTCGGCCAGGAGCGACTCGAAGCGCTGCTCGCCCTTCGGCGGGAGGATGGCGGGCTTGGCGAACTGGTGGGCGGAGCTGGGACCGGGCGGGATGGTCGGCAGGTCCACGTCGTTGCGCCGGACGTCCATGCGGCCGTTCAACCGGCAGCACGCTTCCCAGACGAAGGCCAGGGCCTTGTCCGTCGAGTTGGTGAAATGCCAGACCAACGGAATCGGATCGCCGATGACGTGGGTGGCGGCGGGCGGGATCTCCAACCGGGCGGAGACCTCGGCGGCCCGGGCGACGGAGCCGAGGAGCAGCGAGGACAGCAGAATGGAACAAGGGGAGAACATCGAATGTCCAACGTCCAACGCCCAACGTCCAAAGAACCCACCCCTAACCCCTCCAAGGAGGGGAACTCGCGCAGCGCCAGAGAGCGTGCTCGGTGGTTGAACGAATCCCTTCCTGGGAGGGGGCAGGGGTTGGTTGGTTGCTGGGTCTGACATCGTCACACGCATCACTCCGTCGCCCGGACCGCCAGATCGTCGAAGCGCAGCGGGGTGCCGGAGAAGGGCATGCCCCAGAGGCCGGCTTTGCCCGCAGGCGGCGCGCTGGCGATGTCGTGCGAGATCGTCCACTCCTTCGGCTCGGCGTCGCCCTGCCAGACCTTGCCTTCGAGGCGGAACCCTTCGCCGGCCTTGACCAGGCGCAGCTTCAAGGCGGTCCACTCGCCGCTCTGCCAGGTGAAGGGCACGGACTTCTCCGCCATGTCGGCGCGCACGATCTCGACCGCGCCCTTGGCCGGGGCCACGCGCAGGCGATAGCCGCCCACGCCGTTCAGGCTGACGGCGAAGGCGGGAAACTTCCGGCCCTGCTTCGTGGCGAGGATCTTGGCCGAGACCTCGACGTTGTTGGTGGCTCCGGGGCCGAAGAGCGCGCCGAAGGTGTCGAGCGGTGCGCCGGGCAGCTCCAGGCACTTTTTCCCGTCGGCGGCCACGACGGTGAAGTTGCCGTCGATGACCATCAGGCTGTCGGGCACGGAACCAGCGTCGGTGGACTCGAAGTCCTGCTGGTAGAGCGGCTCGGCGGCCAACGCGGAAAACGCGACGACCACGCAACTGAAGCTGAGACTAAGTGCTTTCTTCATGGTTAAAATTTTGGACCGCAGAAAACGCGGAAAGCGCAGAACAAATGCCATTCTGCCTGCGACTTCGGATGGCGGTTGCTCGAATCGAGTCGGCCCCTCACCCCGTCCCTCTCCCCATCCGATGGGGAGAGGGTGGCCGCAGGCCGGGTGAGGGGATTGAAGCACCTCGGTCCAATCGGGCCGATGACATGCTCAATCTCCGCATCTTCTTCATCTGCATCATCCGCGTTTTCTGCGGTTCAAATTCTTGGTCCCAATTCTTCACTGGTTCCGCAAGGCGTCCAGAAGTTGGCCGCGCATGGCGAAGCGCGTGGCCAGCCAGGTCCAGAGGAAGCCGTTGGCCACCACGGCCAGCAATGTCAGCCCGAGCGTCGTCCACGGCATCTCCGAGCCCGGCCGCAACGCGGGCACCACGGCGATCAGCGCCGCGACGATGCCGAGCCCGAGCCCGGTCCAGAGCAGCGTGACATGTTCGCGCAGGACGAGACGGCGCACTTGGCCACGGTTGAAACCGACGGCCTGCATCACCGCCAGCTCCGTCCGGCGCTCCAGCACGTTGCGCAGCACGACCACGCCGAGACCGGCGCTGCCCAGCAGCAGGCCGAGGCCGCCGAGGATCTGGAAGGTGCCGAGATACGTGTTCTGCACGGCGTTGAACTGGTTCAGCCGCGTCGTGGTCGGCGTCAGCTCCAGGCCGAAATCCTGGAGCGCGCGCGACAACGCGGCGGAGGCGTTGGTCACGGTCTCCGACGGCGCGTCGATCAGGAACATTCGATACCCGGCGATGGAAGGGAACCGCGCCTTGAAGGTCGCCTCGTCGATCAGGAGCTGGCCTTGGAGGATGGAGTTGGCCACCGCGCCGACGATGCGGACCTTGAACGGCTGCCCGCGCTCGTCCACGTAGTCGAGGGTGTCGCCGACCTTCTTGCCCATCGCCCACTGGATGGAATTGGCGTCGCCGATGGCGGGGACGACGGGGATGGACGGAGCGTTGGAGTCTTGAAGGGATGGAGTGACTGGGCTTTCCAACACTCCAGCACTCCAAGACTCCGTGGCCAACGCCAGCCAGCCATTCGTGCCGGTGAAGCCCTTGGCCAACGCGGTGAAGGTGAACGCGCCCCGGCTTGCCATTTGATCCGGGTTCACACCGAGCAAACGCGGTTGCTGCGCGCGACCTAGGTTCAAGCAACTGGCCTCGTCGCCGTCCTTCACGCGCAGCGGGACGAAGGAGACGCCTCCCAGCGGACGTTCGGGCAGGTTGAGATTTTCGCGGCCGCGCTCGGTGTTCGGATCGTCCACGATGGGCAGCGCGCTTTCGCCGATGAGGGCGAAGCCGCCGGTGCCGGAGGAACGCTTCGTGGCGTCGCGGTTCGCGTCCAAGCGGTTCGCGCCCACGGCCACGATGAGGAAGCTGCCGGAGGCCAGCAGCGCGATGGTGGCGAGGGAACGCTTGCGTCGGCGGGCGATGGAGCGGGCGGCGAGGTCGGACAAGGTAGGACAGGCTTCCAGCCTGTCGCCGCTGTCTGAGCGGCTGCTCTCAACGGTGGGGCCATCGGACGGAAGGGACGTGTTGGGATGTTCCCGGCCCTCACGGGTCAGGCTGGAAGCCCGACCTACTTGCCGCCGCATCCGCCAGCTCGCGAGCAGGATTCCGCCGATGAGCAGCAGACTGCCGCCGCCGAAGAATGCGCCGCCTTGGGCCTGCTTGTCGGGAATCATCGCCGCCGCTCCGACTGCGACCAGCGCGAGAGCGATGCAGACCAATGCCAGAACGGGAGCCTTGCCGGGCTTCGACTTTGCAGTTGTGCCAGCGAAATCCTCCACCACGCCGCCTTCGGCCAGAAGTTCGCGAGCCGGACGTCGCCCCTGCTTCCGCAGCGCCAGCCAGAGCGTGATGCCGGCCACGACCACGCTGGCGGCGAGGCCGATCCCCAGCGCCTTGGGCGTGAGGTAGAAGCCCAGCGTCGCGCCGCCGATGGCGTCGTTCCAACGGCCGTTCAATCCGCCGATCATGGCCCGCGCGTAGAAAGCGCCGCCGATCACTCCGGCCACTCCGCCGAGGAAGGCGAGCGCCAGGCCTTCTCCCAGAAGAAGCCGCCGCACCTTGCCCGGCTTCCAACCCACGGCGAGCAAGGTGCCGATCTCCGGCGCGCGCTGCTCCAGCCCGAACTGGAAGAGCATCGACATGAGGATCAGCGCGGCGGCGATGAGGAAGAAGCTGAAGCCGATGAAGAGCCCGCCGAAGTCCTGTCCCTCGCTCGCCCCCTTGAGCGCCTGTTCGCGGATCGGCACGAAGCGCAGTCCGACATCGGCTGGGTTCACCGAACTGGCGATACCCTTCTCCAATGCCGCGTCCACCGATCCTTTTCCGGCCAATCCAAGATCGGTCGGCTCCTCAAAAAACCAGCGCACTGACGTTACGTCGCCCCAGCGGTTGCTCCACATCTGCTGACCGGCGGCCAAGGTGATGAACGCCTTGGGCGTGCCCTTGTGCTGGTTCCAGTAGGTCTCGTCCTTGTCGCGGATCTTGTGCACCAAGGGAAAACCCGCGTCCCATTCCTTGGTGCTCTCGGCCTTCGCGACGCCGGGGAAATCCGGCATGAGCGTGCGGTCGGCGTGAAGTCCGGCCAACGGCACGACGCTGCGGACGCGGAAGGTGTTTGTGCGCTCGATCAACTGGCTCCCGGAATCGGCCACAAAGTAGCTCACCGAAACGGAGTCGCCGGGACCGACCTTGAGGTCGTCGGCCAGCCACTGGTTCACCACAATCTCGTCGTCCTTCAGGTCGGCCGGGGTGTAGGGCGCGCCGACGGCGCTGACCATCGAGTAAGGCGTCTGATTCGTGCCGACGCTGAGAAGATTGACGAGGTAGGTGAGGACTTCGGTGGGGGCAGGGATCACCGCCTGCTTGCCCCAGGCAAGGGCGGCGGTGTTGGTTCCCGGGCTGACGACCCAATGCATTCCGTTGCTGACCACACCACGTGCACCTTGCCATTTGACCCGATCCAAGAACGCGCGGCGAAAAGCTTCGGAAAGATCGCCGTCGCTGGCTGCCGCCACCACCGGCGGATCGAGGAAGACCCGTGAAGTTCTGAGCTCCAGGAAAGGGACCGGCACGTCGCGCCGGACCAGCTCGGACTGGAAGTCGATTGGCTGGAGTGTTCGGGGCAGGGCGTTGGTCAACGCTGAGAACTGGAGGCCTTCCGCGATCTCAGAGCGCCGATCCCACGAGGTGCGGACGCGGGCGTTGAAGAGGGCGGCGACCTTGTTGAAGAGCGTGGCGAGGAAGTCCGTCTCGCGCGTTTCCCGATGGGCCAAGCTGGCGACGGCGAGCACGTTGGCCGGGCTGTCATTGGTGGCCATCAAGCCTGCGCGGAACAATGCTTCCGAGGGCGGCAGGAAGATGTTGAACGGCGTGCCGACTCCCGCATGGGGCGCGAAGCCGGCCATCGACACGTTGGTCACTATGCCGCCGATCGCGAAGCGCAGCGCCACGGTCTGGTCTTCCTTGGTGGAGACGACGGCTTCCTTCGAGAGATTGGAGAGCTTGGGCACGCGGACCACGAGCGTGTCGCCCTGGGCCACGGACAACTGGCGGGCCAGCGCGGCATTGATGAAGACGGTGTCGCCGGGCCAACGCACCGAAGGCGTCCATTGCTTGCGGGGCAAGCCCGCGTTCGCAGCGGCGCGCATCTCGTGGCCGAGGCGGTGGTGGGCGTTGATGAAGACTTGGGCGTGGTTGATCCGCGCCGATCCGTCCTGCCGCGCGACGGAACCAGGCAGGAGCAGGAAGGCGGAATCGACCACGGAATCGGTCGGGTCGAGAGTCGGGTCGAGGGCCGGGAATAAGTTTTCGGACTTCGATTCCTGCTGTTCCCGGAGCTTGGCATTTAGGTCGGCCAGGCTCTGTTGCTGGAGCCGTTGGGCGAGGGATTCGGGAAAGACGCGTTCGCCGGTGGCGAGCACGGCGATGTTGCCGCCGGTCCGGCGCAGCGCTTCCTCTTTCAGGCTTTCCCGCACCGAATCGCCGACGATCAGTGCGCCGATGAGCACGGCCGAGCCGATGGCCGCGCCGAGGAACGTGCCGAGGTGCGAGCGCCAGTGGTGGCGCAGGCTGTTGCGAATCAAGGTCCAGCCGGTCATGACAATTGGGGCGGAATATGGAGGGGGTTGGGGCCTGGCTCAACTGGGGAAACGTGGAGAAGGAAAACGGATGCCAGATGCCCGCCCGCCCCGACTTGTCTTCACGTCCGTTCTCTGGAAACTCCGCCGCGTGAAGTCCTCCCCGAAAGTCGCCCTGCTGATCGAGACGTCGAACTCCTACGCGCGCGGCTTGCTCGCCGGCATCGTCGCCTACGTGCGGGCGCACAAGCCGTGGTCGTTCTACCTCTCGGAGCACAACCGCGGCGACCGTCCCCCCTCCTGGCTCCAGCAGTGGAAGGGCGACGGGATCATCGCCCGCATCGAGAACGAGGAGACGGCGTCGGCCCTGCGTTCGCTGAAGATGCCGATCGTCGATGTGAGCGCCGCGCGGCTCATCCCGCAGTTGCCCTGGGTGGAGACGGACGACGCGGCGATGGCCCGCGTGGCTGCCGAGCATTTGCTGGAGCGCGGTTTCACGAACTTCGCTTTCTGCGGCGACGACCGTTTCGGTTGGTCGAAGACGCGGGCGCTGCATTTCGAAGCGACGTTGAAGGCCGCCGGTCATTCCTGCTCGGTCTTCGTCCCGCCCACGGACGAGACCGTCGGGGAGGAGAAGCTGATCGCGCAGCTCGCCGCCTGGATCAAGAAGCTGCCCCGCCCCGTCGGCGTCATGGCCTGCTACGATCCGCGCGGGCAACAGATACTGAACGCCTGCCGACGTCTCGGCGTGCCCGTGCCCGATGACGTGGCGGTGCTGGGCGTGGACAACGACGAAGTCCTTTGCGAGCTCTCGCATCCGCCGCTTTCCAGCGTCATCCCGAACACCCACAAGACCGGCTACGAGGCCGCCAAGCTGCTGGACGAGATGATGGGCGGCCGCAAGGTGGCGGGCGAGGCCCACCTGATCCCGCCCATCGGTGTCGCCACGCGCCAGTCCAGCGACGTGCTCGCCATCAGCGACCGCAACGTGGCCCGCGCCGTCCACTACATCCGCCTGCACGCCTGCGACGGGATCAACGTGACGGACGTGCTCAAGGCCGTGCCCCAGGCGCGGCGGCTGTTGGAGAGCAGGTTCAAGAAATACCTCGGCCGCACACCGCACCAGGAGATCGTCCGCGTGCAGGTCGGTCGGGTGAAACGGTTCCTCACCGAGACGGACCTTTCCCTGCGCGAGATCGCGGAGCGGACGGGCTTCGCGCATGTGGAGTATCTGAGCGTGGCCTTCAAGCGCGAGGTGGGCACACCCCCGAGCGAGTTCCGCGCGATCCACCGGCCGTGATTGTGCGGCCGGACGCGCAGTCCGGGGGATTGTTGATCCGAGTGGAAGAAAAGCAGGGCGATCGGATATCAAATCCGCTGGACTCAAGGAGCTTCGTGCGAAGGGGGATGGGCGGCGGAGTGCCGTAGTTAAGGAAAATGCTTAACCGCATTACGCGAAACCTCATGGGCACCGCGCGGTTTGCTGATAGCTTAATCAGCATTAGCACGCCCATCCGCAGCGGACGCTCGTCTCTGCCGTTGGGCCGCATCATCAGCAGCCTATGACACCTTATCGTAACGCAGCAGTTGGCCGGGGAGCCCGGCGCGGGGGCTTCACCCTGATCGAGCTTCTGGTCGTGATCGCCATCATCGCCATTCTGGCGGGAATGTTGTTGCCGGCCCTAGGTAAAGCGAAGGAACGTGCCTTGCGGATCGCGGACGCGAACAACCAACGCCAGTTCGGTTTAGCGGCGCAGTTGTATGCCAATGATGCGAACGACAGATTGCCTCCGACTCCGGCCGGAGCGTGGGCGTGGGATTTGAACTACAATGTCGCCGACTTGATGACGCAGAATGGCGCACAGAGGAAGATCATGTATTGCCCTTCGTTTAAGGAGCAGGAGACGGACGAACTATGGAACTTCCCCGGATACCGGGTCATCGGGTATGCCCATACCTTTCCTCCTCCGCGGCCGACGGACCCGACGCCGATGAACATCACCAATGTCAATTACCGCATGACTCCTACTGAGATTCGTCTTGGTGCAACGGTGTTGCCCGCCCCGAGCCCTTCCAGCCGAGTGTTGTTCGCAGATGCCACTATTTCTGCTCCGGGACAGAACGCCATCTCAATGGCCACAAGGGCGACCTACAACTACACCCAGATCAACGGTGGCTGGAGCAAACCGCACCGCACGCCTCACCTGAACGGACGGATTCCGGCCGGCGGCAACAAGGTTATGCTCGACGGTCATGTAGAGTGGGGAGCTTGGAAGGACATGCAGCCTCGAACCACTGGCGGATCGCCCGTCTTCTGGTGGTAGTGTGGTTCGCCCGTAGCTTCTTTTTTCCCGAAAAGCCCGGAAGCGTGTGATGCTTCCGGGCTTTTTGCTTGCTCCAGATGTCGCCGGATTGGTTGGCGCGCGCGACCGGACAATGTCGGTCAGCAATCGTTGGGCATCCGATCAAGCTGGCTCCGTCGAAAGATCGCCTGCGTGGCTGGCAGTCGAAAAACTGGAGAGCCCAAAAAATAGAAAGGAAGGGCCGGAGCCCTTCCTTCCATGACGGGATGTCGTGAACGATCTGGAATCAGCCGCCGACGCTGGCGAGTTCCTCGTTGTTGATCACGTTCACGATCTTGAACTGCTCGGCGTGGAAGCCGGGGTCGGCGCGGAAGGAGAGCTTCCCGAAGTATTTCTTCTCCATCTCGATGAGCAGCTTCTCGTCTTCCTTGCGGAGGCGGTCGAGCACGACGGGGTGGACAACGATGCGGAGCTGGAAGTCCGATTCGTCGCGGGTGCGTTTCTTGAGGATCTCGGCCAGCTTGCGCTGGATCTCGACGCTCATGGTGAGGGAGCTCTTCACCTTGCCCTTGCCCTTGCAATACGGGCAGTCGTCATAGACGTGCGACCGGACGCTCTCGCTGTGCCGCTGGCGGGTCATTTCCATCAGGCCGAGGGGCGAGATGGGGAGGATGTGGGTCTTGGCCTTGTCGCGGCGCAGACTGGTCTTCACGCGCTGATAAACGGCCTGCTGATCCTTCCGCGACCGCATGTCGATGAAGTCGAGAACGATCAGTCCGCCGATGTTGCGGAGGCGGAGCTGGCGGCAGATTTCTTCGGCCGCTTCGAGGTTCACCTTGTAGATGGTGGTGTCCTGGTCCTTGCCGCCCTTGTGGCGGCCGGTGTTCACGTCGATGGCGACGAGGGCCTCGGTCTCGTCGATGACGAGGTAGCCGCCGCTCTTGAGGTGGACCTGGCGGGAGAAGGCGGTTTCGAGCTGCCGGGTGATGCCGAAGCGGTCGAAGATGGGCTGCGATTCGTTGTAGTGCTTCACCTTGTCCACGGAGGAGGAATCCACCTTGCGAACGAGGTCGCGCATCCGCTCGAAGGCCTTGGGATCGTCGATGACGATGCGTTCGGTGTCCTCGGTGAGGAAGTCGCGGACGGTGCGGGTGATGAGGTCGGGTTCCTGGAAGACGCAGGTGGCGGCGGGCTGGCTCTTGATGCGTTCCTGGACGAGACGCCATTCCTCCAGCAACAGGGCCAGATCGAGCTCGAAATACTTCTTCTTCTGGCCTTCGCCGGCGGTGCGCATGATCACGCCCATGCCTTCGGGGATTTCCAGTTCGCGGAGGATCTTCTTCAGGCGCGAGCGCTCCTCCTGCTGCTCGATCTTGCGGGAGATGCCGCTCTGGTCGGAGTTGGGCAACAGGACGAGGTAGCGGCCGGGGATGACGAGGTTGCCGGTGACGCGCGGGCCCTTGGTGCCGATGGGTCCCTTGGTGACCTGCACGATGATGTCGCTGCCGGGCGGGAAGAGGCGGGGAACGTCCTTCTGGGTGAATTTCACCTTCTCCTTCTTCTTTCCGTCCTTGCTCTCGCGTTCGACGACCTCGATGCCGGAGTCGAAGTTGTTCGGCACGATGTCCCAGTAGTGGAGGAAGGCGTTCTTCTCGAAGCCGATGTCCACGAAGGCGGCCTTCAGGCCGTCCTCCAGGTTGCGGACCTTGCCCTTGAAGATGCTGCCGACGAGTCGCTCCTCGGTGGTGCGCTCGATGGTGAATTCCTCCAGGCGACCGTTTTCGGAAACGGCCACGCGGGTTTCCAGCGACTCCGAGTTGATGACGACTTCCTTGTGGGTGCGTTTCTCCGGCGGGGCGATGATCTGTTGGACCTTCTTGACGATCTTGTTGGCCACGGCGCGGATGTTCTCCACGAGGCCCTGGGGCTTCGGGTCCTGCACGGGCACGGGGACGAACTCGGTGTCGGTGGACGCCTCGTCCTCGACCGGAGCGGCCTGCTCGGCCTCGGCGATGGCGGCTTCGACCTCGGCCTCGTCGGCCAATTCCTCGACGTTGTTGTCCTCGGCGAGTTCGCCGTCGGGTCCGAGCAGGGACGCGGGGCGCTGGTCGTCGGAACGCGGTTCTTGGCGGCCGGGACGGCCCGGGCGCTCAGGACGGGGCGGACGTTCGCCACGCTCGGGTCGTTGTTCGCTCCGGGGTGCGTTGGCGTCGCCTTCACCGCGTCCGCCGCGATTGCGTCCGCGTCCGCCGCGGCGTCGGCGACGACGTCCATCGCCGCCGGATTCACCGCCCTCGCCGCCGTTTTCGCCAGGGGCGCCTTCCGTGGAAACGCGATCCGCGGTTTCCTCGGCGTCGCCTTCGGGAGGCGGCGCCGTTTCTCCGGAAGGTTCGGTGGGCGTCAGGATCGGCGGACGGTTTTCATCGCCAGCGGTAGCCTGGTCCTGGGGTGCGGGGCCACGGTCGCCGCGACGGCCCCCTTCGCGCTGTGGACGGTCTCCGCCGCGATCCCGGCCACCGCGTCCGCCGCGTCGGCGTCGGCCGCCTTCGGAGCGTTCACCGCGTTCGCCGGATTCGGCGCGCTCGGGACGGTCGCCGCCGCTTTCGGGACGTTCCGTGCGTTCGGGACGGGGGGCACGCTCGGAGCGTTCGGAGCGAAATTCGTCGCGCGTGCTTCCGCCGGAACCTTCACCGGCGGGCGTGGAGGGAATGACGGGGTAGTAGGGCAGCGACGGCGCGGAGGAGGAGACGGGGACCGGGCCCGGAGTGAGGGCGGGCGGAGATCCGGCCGTGCCCGAGGCGAGCGCGGGGGGAACCTTCTTCAAGCCGCCGGTGGGCTTGAACGTGACGCGGCGCGAGCCGCGGGAGAAACTGTTGGAACTCATAAATCAGTAGGATCTGCGATAATAGTGGACGTTGAAGAGAAGCCCGATCGCGAGCAGGGAGCAGAGGACGGACGAGCCGCCGTAGCTCAGCAACGGAAGGGGAATCCCGGTGACCGGCACCAGCCGGATGTTCATGCCGATGTTGATGAAGATGTGGACGAAGAGCAGCGTGACCACGCCGACGGCGATGGCCTTGCCCAGACGGTCGCGGGCCTGGCCGGCGGTGCGGATGCCGCAAAACAAAACCACGGTGTAGAGCGCCACCACGGAGACGCTCCCGACAAAACCCGTCTCCTCGGCGATGATGGAGAAGATGAAGTCGTTGTGGGCCACCGAACGCGGCAGGAAGCCCAATGAATATTGGGTGCCCTGTCGCCAGCCCTTGCCGAACAGCCCGCCCGATCCCACGGAGATCAACGCCTGTTCGACGTTGTAGGAACGGTCTTTCTGGATCTGCCGGGCACGGTCCTTCTCCTGCTGGGTGGCGTTCGCAGGAGCAAAATCCCTTCCGAAATACGTCAGCAGCCGGGCCCGCTGGTAGTCCGGGATCTTCACGACATGCCAGTTCACCGGCATGAAGACGATGTTGACCACGAGGAGCGCGATCGGGGTGCCGCCGACCGCGACCAGCCGCAGCAGGTATCGGGCGGGCACGCCGGAGACGAACATCATGAGGAACGCCGCCGGGAAGAAGACGAGGGCCGAGCCCAGGTCGGGCTCCAGCATGATGAGGCCGAAGGGCAGGGCCGCGAGGCCGAGAGCCTTCCAGAAGACGCGCCCGTTCTTCAACTCGTCCACCGGCCGGCTCAGGTAGTTCGCCAGCATCAGGATGAAGCCGACCTTGGCGAACTCCGACGGCTGCATGGAGAAGGGACCGAGATCGATCCAGTTCCGCGTGCCCCAGCCGCGCGTGGAGCCGATGCCGGGGATCAGCACGGCGACGAGCAGGACGATCGTGGCCCAGTAGCCGAGGAGCGACCAGCGCGCGAGCGTGTGGTAGTCGATGAAGCAAAGCGCCGTGGCGCCCGCGATGCCGATGGCATACCAGACCATCTGCTTCACGTGGATCTGGCGGAACCACGACAGCGCCTGCATCGACGGATCGGCGAACGACGCGCTATAGACGAAGGCCGTGCCCACCGCCATGAGGCAGACGACGGCGGCGAGCAGCAGCCAGTCGATCTGCTGGTGGCGGCGTTCGTTGAGGCCGGGAAGGTTCATGGCGCGGTGGAGGGCCGTGCGGCGGACGCGAGGTCGGAGCCGCTTTCCCGTTTGATGATGGCCTCGTAGATCTTCTTCGCCACCGGGGCGCAGGTGCCGCCGCCGGAACTTCCGCTGACCACGAGCACGACGACGGCGTAGCGCGGGGAGTTCACCGGGGCGAACGAGGCGAACCAAGTGAAGTGGTCCTTGCCGCCGGCGACGGCGCGTTCGGCCGTGCCGGTCTTGCCGCCGATGGGGAAGCCGGGGATGCGGGCGAGCTTGCCGGTGCCCTCGCCGCCCTCGTCCGCGCGGGTGTTCTCCACATCGGCCAGCATGGCGGCGTGGATCAGGCGGAGGTGTTGGGGATTGAGTTTCGCGTCGGAACGGACGCGCGGGGAGAAATCGAGCGTGTCCGAGTCGAGCTTGAAGGTGTCGCCCGACTGGATCTTGTCCACAAGGCGCGGCCAGTAAACCTTCCCGCCATTGGCGATGGCGGCGGTCATGAGCGTCATCTGGAGCACGGTCACGTCCACCTGTTGGCCGATGCAGAGGTCGGCGACCTTGCCGGCGTTCCAGTCGCGTTGGTCCTGAAGGTCGGGGAAGATTCCGGGGGATTCCTGGCGCATTCCCTCGGGCGGAAAGATCTGGGTAAATTCGCCGAGGTGGAAGCGGTGTCCGACCTCGACCAGTTTCCGGAATCCGGCCTGGAGGCCGTAGTGGATGAAGTAGCTGTTGCTCGACTTGATGAAGGCCTTCTCGAAGTCGTAGTCGTCGCCCGGCGCGGCGGTGTCCTTGATCTTGCGGTTGCCCACGTAGATCGCGCCTTTGGACGGGCGTTGCGGATCGGGTTCGACCACGTGCCGCTCGTTCGGGTTGACGCCGTTTTCCAGGATCGCGATGCCGGTGAGGATCTTGAGGATGGAGCCCGGATGATACGCGCCCTGGGTGGCGCGGTTGAACGTCGGGGTCTGCTTGGGGTCCATGAGCGCGGCGTATTGCTCGTGGCTCATGCCGCGCACGAAGAGCGCGGGATCGAAGGCCGGGGCCGAGACCATCGCGACAATGTCGCCGTTGCGGACATCGACCACGACGGCCGCGCCACGCACGTTGGGCATGGCTTCCGCAAGGGCCTTTTCGGCCGCGAGCTGGATGGGCAGGTCGATGGTGAGGAAGACGTCCTGGCCGGGTTGGGGAAGGCTGGCCATCTCCTCGCTCTGGCGGTAGCCGAGATTGTTGATGAGCAGCGATTTTGTGCCCGGGCTGCCGCGCAGGAACTCGTCGTAGTGGCCTTCGATGCCGGTGCGGCCGATGTAGTCGGTCAGGGTGTAGCGGTAGTTGATGTCCTCGTCGGGGAACTTGTCGATCCGCTGCACGTAGCCGAGCAGGTGGCTGGCCGAGGCACCGTGCGGATACGTGCGGATGGATTGGGTTTCCAGCTGGACGCCGGGCAGATCGGCCGCCAGTTCGACGAACCGGGCGACCTCTCTGGGCGTCAGATCGGTGAGCAGGGGGAAGGGGACGTAGGGCAGGGTGCCGTAGTGCCGCTGGAACTGGGTCCGGTCGAGGATCGTCGGCCGCTGGAGATCGGAGCTGACGCGGAAGAGGAGGTTGCTGGCCACGCGGTAGCGCGCCTCGGATTCCAGCCTGGCCGTGACGGCGCGGCTCAGGCGGGGCCTGCTGGTCTCCTTTTTGCCGAAGAACGCGAAGAGGCGGGAAAGGCCCGAGGGCGCGTTGGTGTTCGGTGGCGGTGGATTCGCGGCGAGGTAGGCCGGGAGCACGCGCCGGGAGTATTCGTGTTTGAAGTAGGGCGGGAGCTCCTCGAGGTAGAGGTTGACGGTGTAGCGCGGGCCGTTTTCCGCGAGCACGTGTCCGTTCCGGTCGAAGATCTTGCCGCGCACGCCGGGCACGCGCACGGAGCGGTAGGCCTGGCCGCGGAGGCTGTCCTCGTGCTTCTGGGCGGAGACGATCTGGACCTTCCAGAGCCCGGCGACCAGCAGCAACATGCAGGCGAGGACCATCACCGCGATCGCGCGCAGCGGGCCGTCGTCCTTCTTCAACTGGTCGAAGATCAGCATGTCAGAGGCGTCCTCGCTTGATCTCCCGGTCGCTGCGGAAGCTGGTTTCGACCATCGCGGGGTAGCTCAGGGCCTGTTCGATCCGCAGGAACAGGCGGAAGAGCAGCGGGGTGATCAGTCCGCCGGACAGGCCCATGACCGCGAGGTGCCACAGGGTGGCCCAGCCGACGGCGGGCGACAGCCCGAGCGACAGCAGGATGCCCAGCGTGAGCAGCGGCACGAGCACGCCCGCACCCGCGCCCAGCAGGAACTGGGCGTAGGGCAGGTCCCGCAGCAGCAGCGCCTCGAAGGTCCGCAACCCCAGGCCCACGGCGAAGAGAGGCAGGATGGTGACGCCGAGCGGATTGGCCGAGAAGGCGTCGAACCACAGCCCGCCCAGCACCGCCAGCAAGGCAGCCATCCGGGTGGTGGATTGCAGGGCGGTGACGACCATGAGCGCGGGCAGGAAATGCAGGGGCGCTCCCAGCACCTCGCGGAAGAGGACGAACTGCGTCTCCGCCCACACGCCGATGAAGGCCGCGAGCAGCAGCAAGGTGGGATGGGTCCAGTGGGTCATGGCTGGATCACCCACACTTCCTCCAGCTTGCCGAAATCGGCGGCGAGCTTCACCCGGGCCTCGAAGGACATCCCGTAGTCCACGGACTGCGAGTCCACCACCGTGCCGATGAGGATGCCGCGCGGGAAAAGGCCGCCGTCGCCGCTGGTCACGACGGTTTGGCCGGGTTTCAGGATGCTGTTCCGCGACAGATAGCCGAGCTCCACGAAGTCGCTGCCCAATGAGGCGTCCTTGCCGGGGCCGACGACGCCCTGGTCGCGGGTTTCCTGGACGAGGCCGGAGAGCCGCAGGCCGGGATCGCCGAGCAGCACGACCTGGGAGCGGGTCTCGCCGACGACGGTGATCTTGCCGACCAGGGCGATGCGACCATCGGACCTCTGGTGGGTCAGCACGGGCATGTTGGTCTGGACGCCGTCACGCCGCCCGAGGTCGATCTGAGCCGTGCGCCACCAGGTGGCTGGATCGCGGGCGACGATGCGTCCGGCGCGGGATCTCCAGGGAAGCTGTTTCTGCCAGCCGACCAGTTGGCGGAGGCGCTGGTTTTCGGCGAGGAGTTCGGCGGCCTGCTGCTGGAGGAGGCGGAGGTCGGCGTTCTCCTTTCGGAGCTCCTCGTTCTGGCGGATGAAGGTGGCCTTGGGCAGGACGGCGTTGCCGGCGGCGTCGGCAACGCGGCCGGAGGCGGCGGAGGCGCCGAAGAGGGGGAGGAACAGGGAGCTGATCGCGAGCTTGAGGCGCGACGACGTCTGGCCCGGGAGCTTGAGCAGGACCAGCACAAGCGCCACCACGACGAAAAATGCGATGTAATGTGTCTTCTTCAGCATCGCCGCCGGTCCGACCGGGGCGAACGCGGGGCGGGATCAACCTTTGGAGGAAGCCACTCGTTTGAGGAACTGGAGCTCGCTGAGCACCCGGCCCGTGCCTTCGGCCACCGCCGTCAACGGGCTGTCGCCGATGTGGACCGGGAGGCCGGTCTCTTCGGCGAGCAGACGGTTGACGCCGCGCAGGAGCGCGCCGCCGCCGGCCATGACGATGCCGCGATCGACGAGGTCGGCGGCAAGTTCGGGCGGGCAGCGTTCGAGGGTCAGACGGACGGATTCAAGGATGCTCGAAAGAGGTTCTTTGAGGGCTTCGCGGATTTCCTCGGACCGGATGGTGATGGTCTTCGGCAGGCCGGACGCGAGATCGCGGCCCTTCACTTCCATGGTTAATTCCTGCTCCAGCGGAAAGGCCGATCCGATCGTGATCTTGATCTCCTCCGCCGTGCGTTCACCGATCATCAAGTTGTAGGCCCGCTTCATGTGGCCAACGATGGTCTCGTCAAATTCGTCCCCGCCCACCCGCAGGCTGCGGCTGAAGACGATGCCCGCGAGCGAGATGATCGCTATTTCGCAGGTGCCGCCACCGATATCGACAATCATGTTGCCGGCCGGTTCATGCACGGGAAGCCCGACGCCGATGGCCGAGGCCATGGGTTGCTCGATCAGATAGACTTCGCGTGCTCCGGCATGGGTGGCCGAGTCCTTGACGGCTCTTTTTTCCACTTCGGTGATGCCCGACGGCACGGCGACCACCACCCGGGGGGCGATCAGCTTGCGGTGGTGAACCTTCTGGATGAAGTGCCGCAGCATCGCCTCGGTGATCTCGAAGTCGGCGATGACGCCGTCCTTCATGGGCCGGATGGCCACGATGTTCCCAGGGGTGCGGCCCAGCATCCGCTTCGCCTCCTCGCCGACGGCGAGGACGTTGGTGGTGCCGGCCTGGATGGCGACTACGGAAGGTTCACGCAACACGATGCCCCGATCACGCACGTAAACGAGGGAGTTGGCCGTCCCGAGATCGATGCCGATATCGTTGGAAAAAAGGCTTTTAAGTTGCGCCAGCATGAAAATGCCTAGACCGAGCCATTGAAAGGCCCGGCCCAGCGGCGGGTCAACAGGTTTCCTTGAACGTTGCCGCTCCGGCATGAGCCGTCTTCATCCTTCCGGCCGGAACCATCTGGCGGCTGGAGCTTTGCGGACCGGGATGTTAAGTCGTCCGGAGGTTCCACCATGATGCCCGTCCGCCCATTTCCCGGCTCTGCGGTCTTTTATGCGCGGATGTGGCTGCCGGGGTGGCTGATCTTGGCTTGGATGCTGGGGGGACGGGCGATTTGCCCGGCTGCGGTTCATGAAAGGACGGAAATCGCGGAGAGCAAGTCCTTGTTGGACAACAATTTCTGGGTCGGTTCCTGGATCTGGGGACCGATCACGGAGGACAAGCAAACGTGCCGGTTTTGGCGTGCCTTCACGCTCCCCGCCGACACGGTGGTGGCCGAGGCCCGGCTGCGGATCACGGCCGACAACGGCTACCGGCTCTTTCTGGACGGGCGGGAACTGGGACGTGGCAGCGATTGGCGGGCGGTGACGGAATACGACCTGACTTGGCTTCTACGGCCAAGGACGCATGTCTTGGCGGTCGAGGCGTTCAACGACCGGCTCCAGGGCGGATTGCTCTTTGGTCTGAGGATCGAACTGGTGAACGGCCGGATTTTGGAGATCGGGTCGGACGAGAGCTGGCGCTTCGTGCCAAGCGATGAACCGGGTTGGGAAGCGCGGACCCAACCGTCATCGGCGTGGCCGCAGGCGATCATTGCCGGGAAATTCCGCCACGCTCCTTGGGAAACCCCGCCGTTCGCGGTCACGCCGGTGCCGCCCTTGGCCCCGCTTGAGCTCAAGTTCTGGCAGTCGGGCTGGTTCCAAGTGTTGCTGGTCGCATTGTGCGCGCTGGTTGTCGGCGTGTGTCTCCGGCTCATGGCCCAGCTCGCGCTCCAGTCTCGCGCCCAGGAAACGCTTCGCCGGGAGCGCGAACGCATCGCCCGCGACATCCACGACGAGTTGGGCGCGGGCATGACGCAGCTCGTGTTGATGGGAGAACTCGCGCAACACGCCATGCCGGAAGGTTCGCAGGATCGCCGCCAAGTGGACCGGATCTGCGAAAAGGCCCGCGATCTCCTTGGCGCGATGGACGAGGTCGTCTGGGCGGTCAATCCGCGCCGCGACACGCTCCGCGACTTCAGCGTCTATGTCTGCCAATACGCCACCAAGTTCCTCGAAGCCGCCGGCATCCGCTGTCGGCTCGACGTGGAGCCGCAGATGCCCGCCACGGCCTTCGACCTGCCCGTGCGCCGCAGCCTGCTGCTGGCGGTGAAGGAAGCGCTGAACAACGCCGCCAAACATTCCGGCGCCAGCGAGGTCTTTCTCCGCCTCCATCGACGCGATGAAGCCATCGTCGTGGTCGTGGAGGACAACGGAGCCGGGTTCGATCCCGCCAATCAGGATGGTTCCCGCAACGGCCTGACGAACATGGCCGACCGGCTTCGGGAAGCGGGCGGACTGTGCCGCATCGATTCCGCGCCCGGACGGGGCTGCCGGGTGGAACTGTCCGCGCCCTTGGTGGAGCCGACGCGGCGAAGGTCGTGGTGGGGAAGGAAGGGGCGGCAAGCGAATCAGTAGTCAGTGTTCAGTGTTCAGTCTTCAGAGTTGGATGTTGGGAGTTTTCGGCCAGAGCCACTGACTACTGAACTCCGAACTCCGAACTCCGATTCACCCCACCGTCTTCTTGGCAATCGCTTCCCGGCTCGGCTACTCAGGCGGGACTTTGAACGAGCCCCCGCCCAATTCGCCGCCCCGGCCGATCCGCACGGCCCTCGTCGAGGACAAGCCCGATGTCCGCGAAAGCTGGCGGCAGTTGATCGGCTCGTTTCCCGACTTCGAGTGCGTCTGCACCTGTTCGTCGGGCGAGGAAGCGCTGCGCGCCATTCCACCGCTCGCGCCCGATGTGGTCATCATGGACATCTTCCTGCCGCGCATGTCCGGCATCGAATGCACCGCGCGGCTCAAGGCGCAGCTGCCCAAGAGCCGCATCCTCATCCTCACCGCGTCGGACGAACACGAAATGGTCTTCGCGGCCTTGGAATCGGGGGCCGACGGCTACCTGCTCAAACGCACCAAACCCGCCGACCTCCGCGCGGCGCTGCTCGATGTCCTGGCCGGCGGCGCGCCCATGACGAGCGAGATCGCCCGGCGAGTCGTCGAGTCCTTCCAGCAACGCGCCCGCAACCGCGACGAGACCATCCGCCTCAGCGCCCGCGAGGAGGAAGTGCTCGTGCTGTTGTCCAAAGGATATTCGAACAAGGAGATCGCCGACCGCATCGGCCTGAGCGTGGACACCGTCCGCACGCACCTGAAACACATCTACGAGAAGATGCACGTGCGCTCCCGCGCCGAAGCCGTCGCGCGCTACATCACGGGCAAGAACTGAGCGGCAAAGCCCGGCTTGCGCTCCGCGACGAAGCCCCGTCACACTTCGGCGAAACATGCGCTTCATCCGGGACATCCACGCCGCCCGCACCGCCGGGAGCCGGCCGGTCATTTCCTTCGAGTTCTTCCCGCCCAAGACCGACGAGGGCGACAAAACCCTCTTCGAGAAGACGATCCCCGGCCTGATGGCGCTGAAGCCCGACTACTGCTCCGTGACCTATGGAGCCGGCGGCAGCACCCGCGAGAAGACCATCGGCATCGCCACCCGCATCCAGGATGAACACCGGCTAACCGCGCTGATGCACCTCACCTGCGTGAACGCGACGAAGGAGGAGATCCAGTCCGTGGTGGCCGACGCGAAGGCGCGGGGCATCCGCAACATTCTCGCCCTGCGCGGTGATCCCCCGGGCGGCACCGGCGAATTCAAAGCGACGGAAGGCGGCTTCGAGTATTCCTATCAACTCGTCCGGTTCCTCAAGGAAATGGGCGGTTTCAGCATCGGCACCGCCGGATTTCCCGAAGGCCACATCGCCTGCAAGGAAGGCCGCGAAGTGGACTGGCAACGGCTCAAGGCGAAGATCGATTGCGGCGCGGACTTCGTCGTCACCCAGCTCTTCTTCGACAACGCGGACTTCTTCCGCTTTCGCGACCATCTCACGAAGCTCGGCGTGAAGGTGCCGCTCACCGCCGGCATCCTGCCCATCCTCGGTTCCGCCCAGGTCCAGCGCTTCTGCCAGCTCTGCGGGGCGACCATTCCCGTCGCGTTGAAGGCCCGGCTCGACCAGCTGGTGGGTGACGACGAGGCCTGCGCGAAGTTCGGCATCGAATACGCGACGCAGCAGTGCGAGGAGCTGATCCGCGAGGGCGTGCCCGGCCTGCACTTCTACACGCTGAACAAAGTGCCCTCGACCTCTGCCGTGGTGAAGAACCTGGGTTTGGCCTGAGGCTCGGCCATCGGGTCAGGATTTGGAGGGGCTTTCGTGGCGCTTCCGGGATCGGTCGGATGAGGAACGGCTGGTCCTTCGGCTGACCTTGGTTTCCTGAACCGGAGCCGTGACATCGGGTTGCCCCGGCAACAGCAGCGCGCCTTTGGAGACCAGCACGGACGAGGCGAGCAGGAGGAAGTTGACGCCCACGTTGCGGAAGGTCTGGTCCAACAGTCCGTGGTAGAGGAGCAGCCCTACGGCGACGCCGGGCAGGACCAGTTCCTTGGCGGCCAAACGGCGGCGGAAAAGCCAAAGCTGGAGGTGGGGAATCCAGATCAGCGCGAACAACCCGGTGCCGACCACGCCGAACTCGGCCAGAAATTCATACCAGTCCCCGTCGGCATGGCCAACTAGCAGGTAGTAGCTGAAGCCGGGGCGATTGGCCGCCATTTCCGGCACGCGGTGTTCGTAGGAGGCATAGGCGTAGAAATAGCCCGCCGCGCCCCAGCCGAACCACGGCCGGTCCCCGAACATCTTCAGGGCCACTTCATGGAGCAGCCGGCGGTATTTGTCGCCGTGGACCAGATAGCTGGCCGTGGCTTCGGCCGTGCCCAGTCGGCGCAGAGTCCCGCTTCCCCCCGTGCTCCAGAGCACCGCGCCGAGCAGCACGGCGGCCGCAACGGCCCCTCCGATCAGCCGCAGCGGCCGGGCGATGAACAATGCCCGGAACGCCCCGCGTTGACGCCACAGCCAGAGCAGCCCCAGCACCGCCGCGAAGACCAAGCCGGCCCGGGAACGGATCGAGACCAGTCCGGCCAAACCCAGGATCGCTAGCCCCCAAGACCGGCGCGGATGCCGCGCCGCGTTCATCAGTCCCCAGGCGAGCGTCCAGCCACAGAGCAGCGTCTGGTAGGCGGCGTTCTGGTTCTTGTTGAAGAAAAACGGCGCTCCGAGGAACGCCAGCGGATCACCGGCCAACCAAAGCACCTTGGTGCTGCCGCTGGCCTGATGAACGATGCAGATGAGTGAGGTGATCGCGCCGTGGACCGCCAGCACGAGGAGCAACCGCCGGAGCGTCGAGGCGGCCTGGATTCCTAGGATCAGGCCCAGGGCGCCCAAGGCGGAGGCACCGTAGATGAGCAGGTAGCGCGCGGCGTTCTCCGTCTCGATGATCCGATGGACGCGCCCATCGAAGTCTCCGCCCACCGAGGAGGGCAACCAGCCGATGTGCGGGTTCTCGGCGAGCACGCAGTCGTTGCCGCGGATGGTCGGCAGGTGCGCGATGTTGACGCTCTGGATGCCGACATAGCCGACGAATCCGAGGAGCGCCGCTGAAACGATCCACCAGCCGGGCCAAGGCTTGCCGCCGATGCGGCTCTCAGCGCGGCGGTTGAAGTAGAGGCCGGTTCCCGCCGCGAACAGCACGGCTCCCAACGCGAGCATCGTCCATTGGCTCCAGGGAAAACGGCAGCCGAGCAGCCAGGCGGAACCGAAGACCATCGCGCTCGCCGCGATGAGGAAAACCAGCTCGATGGTCGAAAGCTTGTTCGGGGCGGGTGTGGTTGGACCGGAATCCATGGAGGCTCAATGCGGCCCGTTGATCCGGATCGCCCTTCGATCATCAGCGGCAGATCCACCCGCCGCCCAGCACCAAATCGTCGTCGTAGAAAACGCACGCCTGGCCCGGAGTGATGGCGCGCTGCGGGGTATCTAGGACGATGCGGGCCTTGCCGCCTTCTTCCGGATAGATCGTGGCGGGCGTGCCAGGATGGTTGTAGCGGATCTTCACCGTGGCGCGGACTTCGGCCGGCGGCGTTTCCCAGGGAATCCAGTTGCAGGTCTGCACGCGGAACTCCGCCCGGTCCAAGGCCGAGTCGGGTCCGACCACGACGCGGTTGTTCGCCGCGTCCAGCTCGATGACGTAGAGCGGCTGGGTGGAGGAAACGCCGAGCCCCTTCCGCTGGCCAATGGTGTAGAACTCGATGCCGTCGTGTTTGCCCAGCACGCGGCCATCGAGATGGACGATGTCGCCCTGATGGTTCTCGGCCAGCTTCGCGGATCGGAGGAAGCCGCCGTAGTCGTTGTCCGGCACGAAGCAGATCTCCATCGACTCTTCTTTGTCGGCGGTCTTGAGCTGGCATTCGCGGGCGACCTCGCGCGTGTCGGCCTTGGTCTTTTCGCCGAGCGGGAACATGGAAAAGGCGAGCTGGTCCTGCCGCAGGCTGAAGAGGAAGTAGCTCTGGTCCTTGCGCGGGTCTTTGCCTCGGCGGAGGAGGACGCGGCCGTCGTCGCGGCGCTCCACGCGGGCGAAGTGGCCGGTGGCGATGAACTGGGCACCGAGCTGTTTGGCGCGGTGGATGAGCGTGCCGAACTTGAGGTTCTGGTTGCACATCACGCAGGGGTTCGGCGTGCGGCCGGCTTTGTATTCGTCGGCGAAGTATTGGATGACGCGGTTCTGGAACTCGGCCGATTCATCCACGAGGTAGTAGGGGACGCCGAGCTTGTGGCAGACGGCGCGGGCATCCATCACGGCCTGGGGGCCGCAGCACTTGTCCTCGGCGCGGTTCACGCAGTCCTGGGGCCAGAGCTTGAGGGTGACGCCGACGACGTCGTAGCCCTGTTCCAACAACAGCGCGGCCGTGGCCGACGAATCGACGCCGCCGCTCATGCCCACCAACACCCGGGTTTTCTTCCGTTCCGTCACAGGTTGGCGACTATAGGGTGCTGCGGTGACGGAACAAGTCCCGCGCACTTCTCCGGATCCAGTGAAACGCCCGGCGGAACCGGCGCTGCGGCCTCCAGAATTCAGTTGAAACCCAAATGGTAGGAGGCGTGTTCTTCGTCGGACAACCCTCAACGCCATGAAATCCATCGCCTCTCTCCTCGCCGTCGTGGTCGGTCTGTGCGCCGTCTCCGGTTGCAAGTTTTCGTCCGGCTCGGTTTTCCACGGGCATTCGGGCAATCTCCCGGTGCGGACGAACATCGTGGTCAAGGGCGACATTCCGGCCGGTCTCGCTTTGGTTGACGTCGAGAACCGTTTCGGAACGGTCAAGGTGGTCGGGAGCGATGAGCCCACCGGCAGCTGGTCCTGGTCCTTGACCGTCCGCGCAGCAACAGAAGAGGACGGGCAACGGGCGGCGGCTTTGGCCCGGTGTCCGGCAGAACGGATGGAAGACCGGTTCCAGATCGCCGTGTCGTTGCCGGACAGTCGTGGGGAATGGGCATTTTCATCGGAGATCGAAGTGCGGCTTCCCAGGGCGATGGCGGCCCGGGTGGAGAACCATTTCGGCCGGATCGAGGTCGGCGGCCTCGCCGGAGCGGTCCAAGTGTCGGGCCAGAACGGCGCGGTGGAGCTTCGGGACATCGGTGGCGCCGTGACCGCCAGCACTTCGTTCGCGCCGATGACGGCGGTGCGGATCGGGCCGGCCGTGTTGAAGAACCAGAACGGCAAGATCGACGTGGCCGAGGTCAGCGGTGCTCTGGAAGCCTCGACCAGCTTCGCCTCGATGACGGTGCGGAACGTTTCCGGATCGGCCCGTCTGCACAACCAGAACGGGAGCGTGGATCTGGAGGGTGCGGCTTCTGCGGAGATCCGGACTTCGTTCGCCGGGCTGTCAGTGAAGGAGATTGTCGGCAGCGCCACCTTGGCGAACCAGAACGGCCGGATCGCGGCTTCCAAGATCGGAGGCGCGCTTGACGCGAAGACTTCTTTCGCCCCAATGGAGATCAGCGGTGAAGGCCCGTCGTTCGTCTGCTGGAATCAGAACGGTCCCATCCGCTTGGACATCGCCTCCGGATCGGTCTCTAACATCGCGGCCACCACCAGCTTCGCCGCGATCGATGTTCTTTTGCCGGCCGAGTTGAAACCGGTCATCCAGGCCCGCACCCAGTTCGCCGGGATCGAATCCGACTTCCCGATCATGATGAAGCCGAAGGGCACCGATGCCTTCGCGGATGCCGAGAAGGGCGCGCCGCGCATCCGGTTGGACACTCAGAACGGCCCCATTCGGATCGCGAAACGGTAGGTCGGCGCGGGCGCCTCCGGAGCCAGTCGATTTTCCTCCATTGTCCCGGCTCATGCGGTCCCGCTAGCGTCCGCGCATGTCCGTGGACAACTCGACCCCGCTCGGCCTGATCGCCGGCAGCAAGGCTTTGCCGCTGATGCTGGCTCGGCAGGCCCGCGTCGCCGGGGTGCCAAGGATTGTGGCGGTCGCCTTCGACGGGGAAACCGACCGCGAGATCGAGCGTGTGGCCGACGAGGTCGTGTGGCTCAAGGTCGGCCAGCTTTCCAAGATGATCGGCGCGTTCAAAGAGCGCGGCATCGCCCGCTGCGTGATGGCCGGGCAGATCGCGCCGTCGAACCTCTTCAATCTCCGGCCCGACCTCCGGGCAATGGGACTGCTCCTGCGGCTGAAGCAGAAGAACGCCCACAGCATCTTCGGCGCGATCGCCGACGAGTTGGCCAAGGACGGCGTCACGCTGATCGATGCCGTGCCGTGGCTGGTTCCGTTGATGCCGGCGGCGGGCTTTCGGATCGGCCGGGAACTTTCGGCGGAACAAAGCGAGGACGTCGCTTACGGCTTCCATATTGCGAAGGAGATTTCCCGGTTGGAGATCGGCCAGATCGCGGTGGTGAAGAATGGCACCGTGTTGGCGGTGGAAGGTTTCGAGGGAACGGATGCCTGCCTGACGCGTGGTGGCCAGCTGGCTGGGAAAGATGGCGGAGCCGTGGCGGTGAAGGTGGCCAAGGAGCGCCACGACATGCGCTTCGACATCCCGTGCATCGGAGCCCGGACGATTCAAACCTGCGCGGACCACGGAGTGGCGGTGCTGGCATTGGAGCCGGGCAAGACGCTTGTGCTGGAGCAGGAGGCGGTGGCGGAGCTTTGCCGGAAGCACAAGGTCACGGTCGTTTCCGTCCCGCCGCAGGTTCAATCTCCGTCTTAATCTTCTTCTTAATCTGACTCTGGATCGTTTCGGATGAAGCGGACTTGGCGCCCGTCCTGGGACCGGAAGACCAAGAGGAAGAGGATGATCAAGATCGAGACGAGGGACGACGAAGGGGGCTCCGGTACCGCATTCCCGGGGCTGGCGGGCAAGATTCCCGGATGACAACCCCCGGCCGGTTTGTTATCGAAACCCCTCCTTTGCCCGGAAGCCCGGGTGAAAATTCACCATGCTGACCGCACACGAGCTGTTTGGATTCATGTCGCCCAAGTTGTCGGGCGACATTCTTTCGTTCGCCTTCGACGAGGAGCGCGAACTCTACAAGGCCGTCCTCGCCTCCGTGGCCGAGGCCCGCAAGCTGCGCCCGCAGTTCCTGGAGCGGAAGCCCCGGACCGAGCGCGACGCCGAGATCATCTCCTTCCTCAGCCGTCCCCGGCTGGACCTCGTGGCGCAGAATCTCCTCCGCACCTGGCTGGTGAAGAAGCACGGCAAGATGCTGGCCGACTTCCTCGACGCCCTGTCCATTCCCCACAAGGACGGCACGGTGGAGGATCTTCCCGAGAACGTGGACGACGCCAAGCTCAAGGCCGCCATCGACACGCTCCTCGCCAAGTATCCGCGCGAAGAGGTCGCCGTGTATCTCAACGCCTTCTACGCCATGAACCAGGTGTTCTGGCAGAACCTCAAGTCGGTCCTGTCCGACGATCCGCGCCTCCAGTTCGGCGCGTGAACCGCCCCCTTTGTGCCCGCAGTGAGACCCGCAACCCTTTAGCCAAACAATGGAACCTACCGCAGACATCGCCGTCATCGGCCTGGCCGTCATGGGCCAGAACCTGATCCTCAACATGAACGACCACGGCTTCACCGTCGTGGCCTACAACCGCACCACCGCCAAGGTGGACGAATTTCTGGCCAACGAAGCCAAGGGCACCAAGGTCCAGGGCGCGCATTCGGTCGAGGAGATGGTCGCCAAGCTCAAGCGCCCCCGCCGCATCATGTGCATGGTCAAGGTCGGCGCGCCCGTGGACGACTTCATCAAGCAGGTCGTGCCCCTCCTCGAACCCGGCGACATCATCATCGACGGTGGCAACTCGCTCTACGGCGATTCCGACCGACGTGTGAAGGAACTCGAAGCCAAGGGCCTCCTCTACGTCGGCACCGGCGTGTCCGGCGGCGAGGAAGGCGCGCGTTTCGGCCCGAGCATCATGCCCGGCGGTTCCGAGAAGGCTTGGCCCTTCGTGAAGGACATCTTCCAGGGCATCTCCGCGAAGGTGGACGGCGGCGCGCCTTGCTGCGACTGGGTCGGCAACGGCGGTTCCGGCCACTACGTCAAGATGGTCCACAACGGCATCGAATACGGCGACATGCAGCTCATCTGCGAGGCCTACAGCCTCATGCGCGACGGCCTCGGCATGCCCGCCGACGAGATTGCCGCCGTCTTCAAGGAATGGAACACCGGCGAACTCGACAGCTTCCTGATCGAGATTACCGCCAACATCATGGCCAAGAAGGACGAGGACGGCTCCCCGCTCGTGGACAAGATCCTCGACACCGCCGGCCAAAAGGGCACCGGCAAATGGACGGTCATCGACTCTGCCAACCTCGCCCAGCCCGTCACCCTCATCGCCGAGGCCGTCTTCGCCCGCTGCGTCAGCTCCATGAAGGAAGAGCGCGTGAAGGCCGCCCGCAAGCTCAAGGGCCCCCGTCCCGCGATGGCCCAAGCCGCGAAGCCCGAGGCGAAGAAGGCGTTGATCAACGACATCATGAGCGCGCTCTACGCCTCCAAGATCGTCAGCTACGCGCAGGGCTACATGCTCCTCCGCGCCGCCGCCAAGGAATACGGCTGGAAGCTCAACTACGGTGGCATCGCCCTCATGTGGCGCGGCGGCTGCATCATCCGCTCCCGCTTCCTCGGCAAGATCAAGGAAGCCTTCGACAAGAACCCGAAGCTCACCAACCTGTTGCTCGACGACTACTTCCGCGGCGAGATCAAGAAGAGCCAGAAGGGCTGGCGCAACGTCGTCTCCTTGGCGGTCAAGAAAGGCATCCCCGTGCCCGCCTTCAGCACCGCGCTGGCGTTCTTCGACAGCTACCGCAACCCCCGTCTCCCGGCCAACCTGCTCCAGGCCCAGCGCGACTACTTTGGCGCGCACACCTACGAGCGCGTGGACAAGGAACGCGGCGAGTTCTTCCACACGAACTGGACCGGCACCGGCGGCCGCGTCAGCTCCTCGACCTACAACGCGTAGGCCGTGGGCCGGGCATTCCCCCGGCAGTCAGCAAGTCTTCACAAAACAAAAGGGCCGGAGCAATCCGGCCCTTTTTCTTTGCACAGTGAGGCGGGTTCCCCGTCAGCTCAGGGCGGCTCCAACTATTCCCAGCACGATCAGCAGCACCACGATGATCACGAGCACGACGACCACAGGCGAGGTGCGGTATTTGATGTGCGGGGTTTCGGCGATGACGCGCTGGTAGTCGGCGGAAAAGACGGTGGCTCCTTTCTTGGAGAGGAGCAGCCAGAGGATGTAGCCGTTGATCAGGGTGCCGATGGGGAAGCCGATCAGCCCGATGCCAGAAAGGATGCCAGAGGCGATCCGGGCCCACGGCTTCAGTTTTCGGAGAGCCAAGGCCACGACCAGCATGAAGGCCGAGATGCCCATGAACAGCACCATGGGCACAAGTGCTACCCAAACGGGTGGAGCGGTGGTTCCAGCTTGGTTGCCAGGCCGGGCAGTGGTCAAACCAGTGATGACGCCCATCAATCCGATGACGAGGAAGAGCCCAGAACTCAGCATGTAAAGCGTTCCAACGGATTTGATGCTGGCCTCGTGCTTGATATGCTCCTGCCGGATCTTTTCGGAAGTGCCGTCGCCGAGGATGCCTTCCTGGAGCTTCTGGAGGGCGACAGGTTTGCAGGCGGCGCAGACGAAGCCAGTGCCGAGCTTGACCATTTGGTCCTCGGAAAAGGCACGACGGCATTGGGAGCACACCAATCCAGCTCCGGCGGGTTGGTTGGAGGAAGGTGCGGCTTCGGCCAAGGGCTTCCATTCGGCCATCCCTTCACGCCAGACCAGAGTCTGTGGTCCGATGGTCCCTTGTTGGACGAGTTGGTCGAACGTGGCCGCATCGACCGGGCCAAGCTGTTCGTTGTTGAGGGAGTAATACCAGTTCATGGCTGCTGGGTCGGGCGTTTTGCCGCAGAAGATGTCGGAGAACGGACGACGGGACTCAACCGTTTTTTGCTGTGGCCAAAGGAGATGGGGGAACTGCGGGCTTTTGCGGCCAAGCTGGAGGAGGAGCCGTTTGCCGAGAGGGAGTGCCGCTTTGACTCAAGGGTGCAGGACAGTCTTCAGCGCGGGTGCCTAGATTTTGGGAAGGGTGTGTTGGGTTGCTAGTGTTTGGTTTTCAGTGTTTTGTGATTTTTGCTGCGGAAACGGGTCAAGACGGCGGTTGTTTTTCCGGGACAGGTTTGTTACAACACCATCCTGCCGATTCTTTATGAAACTCAACAAACGCAGCCGACTTCCGTCACTCGAAAAGGGCCAACTTTGGAAAATGGATGACAAGCACCTCGAAATCATGGAGGTGGGCAAGACGTTGACACATTACCGCCTGTTCTCGAACCAGAAGCGCGTTCCCATCAGTCTCGGCGGCATCCAGACCGTCCAAGACTTTCTGCGGAACAACAAGGCGGAGTTGATCCGGCAGGGCAATCCGCCGCCGGTGGCCAAGGCGAAAGCCGCCTGAGGCTCCTGCACGACAGCAAAGAAAGGCCGACAGGATTTCCTGTCGGCCTTTTTCTTTGGCGGAGCTTTACAGCAGCAGGCTGACCAGCCCACCCGCGAGCCCGATCAACCATAGCAGGGCCACGGCTTTGGGCTTGGAGAGACCGGCCCGGACGAGGCGGTGGGACAGGTGGTTGGTGTCACCGATCCAGAACGGCTTCCGGTTCAGGGTGCGCACCACCACCACTTGGGCCAGATCGACCAAGGGCACGACCAGCACGAGGAGCGGACTGAGCACGGCCATTGGGCGGGAGGTTTCCGGCGTGTAGAAATGCGGGGCGATGGCCAGCACGGCGAGCAGAAACCCGACCAGATGGCTGCCGGAATCGCCGAGGAAGGCGGTGGCCTTGGGGTAGTTGTGCGGCAGGAATCCGGCAATGGCCCCCGCGACGAGAAACGCCAGCGCGGCCACCAGATAATGCCCCCGGAACGCGGCGTGCAGGCCGAAACAAGTCGCGCCAATCGCGCCGATGCCGCCGCACAGGCCGTTCATGTTGTCCATGAAGTTCATCGCGTTGGTGAGGGCGAGGATCCAGAGGACCGTGATGCCGTAGCTGAAGACGGGGTTGTCCACGAAGAGATCGATCCGGGTGCCCGCTGCGGCGACGAGTGCCGCAATGAGCAATTGTCCCGAGAACTTCACCGCTGGGCCGAGTTCAAACCGGTCGTCCATCAGGCCCAAAACCAACATGCCTATGGCGCCGCCGACGATGCCTGTGAGCTGGAGCGCCCGTCGGCCGAAGCCATGGTTGAAGGCGTCCAAGGACGGGTTGATCGCGGCGGCGGCTACGGCCACCAGCAACGGAATCAGCAATCCGGTCAGCACGGCGAGTCCGCCGGCGAGGGGGGTGGGAACCGAATGGATTTTCCGATGGCCGGGATCGTCCACGAGATTCAGACGCTGGGTGAGGCGACGCCAAGCGGGTAGTGAGGCCCAAGCGCAGACGAATCCACCGACAGCGGCGGCGAGATAATAGAGCCAGGCCGAGTTCATCGCGCCGAAGTGACTGGCCGGGAAAGCAGCTCCCGGTAGAGGCGGTATTGCCGGTCCACCATCGCTTCCACGGTGAACTCGTCGCGCACCAGTTCACGGCCTCGATAGGCGAGGCGGGTGCGAAGCTCGGAATTGGCCGCCAATTGGACCAAACGTTCAGCGGCGAGCGCCACTTGGCCGCGCGGAACGAGAAAGCCGGTTTCGTCATTGAGGCAGACTTCGTCCGCGCCGTCGAAATCGTAGCTGACAATCGGTTTCGCGGCGGCGAGCGCCTGGGGCAACACGCGGGGCAATCCCTCGGGAAAGGTCGAGAGATGCGCGAGGCAGTCCATCAGGCCGACATGGTGCGGCACCTCTTCCGGCGCGACCAATCCGGTGAAGACGACCTTGTCGCCCAAGCCTTCCTGCCGGACCCGCTCCTCGATCCGCGCCTTGTCCGGACCATCTCCGACGAAGAGCAACCGGGCCCGGGGCACTTGGGGCAGCACGAGCTTGAACGCATCCAGCAAAGGGCCCTGGCCTTTGGCCGGAACGAAGCGCGAGACCTGGCCGATGATGAAATCGTCCGGGGAAAAGCCCAGGGCGATGCGGCGAGCGGGATCGTTGGTCGCGACAAGGAACGGGGCGACATCGAAGCCGCTGAAGAGCCGCGTGTAGTTCTCCGGACGGCCGATTCCCGCCGCGAGATAGATGCGGGCCATCGCCTGTGAAGAGCAGAGGAAGTGGTCCGTCACCTTGGCCGCGTGGCGTTCTGCGGCGGTGAAGACCGCGTTGGCCAACGGACCTTGGAAGGGGCCGAAGGCCGGTCCGTGGATGTGGTGGACAATGCGCCGCACTCCGGCGCGGCGGGCGGCGAGACGGCCGAGGATGCCGGCCTTGCTGCTGTGGGTATGGACGATGTCCGGCTGGAAACGCCTCAGGAGGCGGGTGAGCTTGAACAGCGCGATCCAGTCCTTCCACGGATGCACGTTGCGGACGAGCTCCGGGACGATGGTCAGGAGGCCGGGCTGCTGGCTGACGCGGTGTTCGAGCGAGCCCTCGGGACCGAGGGCGGGGCCGGCCACAAGGTCGCAGGCGACGTTGTGCCGGCTCATCAGCCCAAGGACGGAGGAGACGGTGTTTTCCTGCGCGCCCCCGACCACCAGCCGGGTGATGATGTGCGTGACGCGCATCGCTCGCCGCAAGGCTAGATCTTCTTCTTCAAATCGCCGAGGCGTAGCTGCATCAACGTGAACTCGCGGGTGCCCCGGGGCGCGTGCTTGAGGTAGAGTTCGGCCTGTTTGATGGCTTCCTTCAGATCCCCCTGGATCTCGGCCACGCCCGAGAGACCGAAATAGGCTTGGTAGATCGGCTTTTCGGCGGTGGTCA
>CAMLMI010000004.1 GCA_946480965.1 uncultured Verrucomicrobiales bacterium
GATTCGCGGAATTTAGACGGTGCTTTTCGGCTCGCACTTCTCAAGCTTTCTGAATCTTCCGTCATAGATCTTGTCCAGCGGGATACCAACGAGCAACGCGCCAAGAACTCCGCCAAGCAGCCACCAATCGCCGCTGAAACGAGAATAGCAGTAAAGACCGACTGGCACCCCTCCGACACCGGTCATGGCGAACTGCCGCACCCACGACATGGCTGTGCAGCGAAAGCGCGACTGCTGCTGACAACGGGGGCAAACATGGCGACCCATGGGGGACCGCAAATAACGTTCCCACGTCAGTGGGAACTCGTGGCTGCAATGCGGGCATTTCATGGATCACTTGGCATAGCCGCCTTCTCAACGGCTCAGATCGGGGCATTCTGGCTTACGCTTCTTTCGCATAGGATTCGAGGAAACCGCATGTGGAGCACCGGAAGCTTTGAATGGGATAGTGCTCCTTGTTTTTGATCTTAACCCCAAATGACCAGACTGGGCTTTCGGGCACCCCGCCAACCCAACGCGTAACCTGTCGCCCAGCTTCCGTCTGCTCCAGGATAAACCCCGGCTGCATGGAACCTCCGCATTTGGGACATGTCGCTTTCTCGCTCATAAAATGCGTAATGACCAACCGGTGGCGGACGATGGTCTTCTTCAAAGGTTCACGCTGCCCTCGGCCAATCTCTCGACATTCTTCTCGCTGTCGAAGCGGATCTGAACACTAAGACCACCGCGATCTCAGCTACGTTCGAAGCTCTAGGACTTGGTCACCGCTTCCAGGGCGGGATCGGTTTTCAGCGCGAGGAAGAACCCGCGCGCCTTGGCCAGGGTTTCGTCGTGTTCGGCTTCGGGCACGGAGTCGGCCACAATGCCGGCCCCGGCGTGGTAGTGGGCCGCGCCGTCCTTCACCACGGCGGTGCGGATGGCGATGTTGAGCTGGCTCTCGCGGTTGAAGCCCAAGTAGCCGATGGCCCCGCAATAGGGCCCGCGCGTCACCGGCTCCAGCTCGTCGATGATCTCCATCGCGCGGATCTTCGGTGCGCCGGTGATGCTTCCGCCGGGGAAACAACTGGCGAACGCGGCGAAGTGGGTCACGTCCGGGCGCAAGCGGCCCTCAACTGTGGAGACGAGGTGGTGGACCTGGGCGAAACGTTCGAGACGGAAGAGATCGGGCACCTGCACGGAACCGTATTCGCAGACGCGGCCAAGGTCGTTGCGCAGCAGATCGGTGATCATGACCAGCTCGGCCAGTTCCTTGGGGCTGGTCTGGAGTTCGTAGGCGAGTTGGGCGTCGCGCACGGGATCGGCCGAACGCGGGCGCGTTCCCTTGATGGGCCGGGTCTGGATGTGCGCGCCGCTTAGACGGAGGAACATCTCGGGCGAGGCGGAGGCGACCTGGAATTCCCCGCAGTCGAGATAGGCGGAGAAAGGCGCGGGCGACTGTTCGGAGAGCTGGCGATAGAGGTTCCAACCCCCGGGGCTCCACGGCGCGCTGAAGCGCTGGGAGAGGTTCACCTGGTAGATGTCGCCGGTGCGGATGTAGCTCTGGCAGCGGCGGACGCGGGCGATGAATTCGTCGCGGGAGAGATTGGAGCGGGGGGTGGGCTCCGGACTGCTGATGCCGGATGCCGGATGCCGGATGCCGGAGGGCTCCGCAGGTTCGGTGGCGAGCTTGGCTTTCCAGAAGTCCAGCGCCGCAGCGGCAGTCGTTTCGTTTCGCGAACCGTCGGGCTCCAGACCGGTCGCCACGATCCAGACCTTGTCCTGCCGGTGGTCGAAGACGACGAGGCTACCGTAGAAGCCGACGTGACAATCGGGCAGTTCCAGGTCGTTGACGGCTTTTCGCGGCAGGCGCGGCTCGACGAAGTTCTTCAGGTCATAGCCCCAGTAGCCGAAGCAGCCGCCGAGCGGGAACGGCAGGTCGAGCTCGTCCAGCAACTCGAAGCGGGCCATGAGCGCGTCGAGGAGCTGCCAGGGATTGCCGAACTGCTGCGGGGGTAGGGCGAAGGTTTCTTCCCGCACTTCGCAGACGGAACCGCTGGAGCGGAAGGTGACGAGCGGCCGGGCGGCCACGAAGGAGTAGCGCGCCTGCGCCAGCTCGAACTGCCGGCTGCGCAGCAGCACGATGCCGGGTTCGCCCGCCAGGGCCGCGACGAGCGATTCCGGTGTGTGGCCGGTGGCGGTTTCCTGGACGATGGGGCGCATGGTCTTGGGGTCCGAAGACGTGGACATGGAACCACGGAAAACCCCGGCTGAACACCTCGGGATTTGGGCAGAAGAGGTAGGGCGATGGCTCCCGCCGAGCCGCCTTGGGGCGAACTCCGTTCGAGAGAGTTTCACTGGCGACTCCAGAGCGTCCTGGAGTTGCCAGAGCAGCGGTCGCGTCGTCAATGGGTCCAACGGCGGCTCGGCCGGAGCCGTCGCCCTGCCCCTTCCGGCTGAAACAGCCGCCAGTCGCTGCGTCGGCCTTGCAGAGCGGACTTCCCCCGTTGCCAAACATTTCCCCGGGGGCCTAATCTCCGCGCCCGGTTCACCCGTCCCGGTCGCACGCATGTCCGAATACACGGTCAAGTTCGAGGTCTTCGAGGGCCCGCTCGACCTCCTCCTGTATCTCATCAGGAAGGAGGAAGTGGACATCTATGAGGTGAACCTGACGAAGCTCGCCAGCCAGTTCGTCGAGTATCTGGAGGTGATGCGGATGCTGGACCTCGACATCGCCGGCGAGTTCCTCGTGATGGCCACCACGCTCATGTATATCAAGAGCCGGGAGCTGTTGCCGAAGGATCTCCAGACCGCGCCGGAGGAAGAGGAGGAGGGCGAGGACCCGCGTTGGGAACTCATCCGCCAGCTCGTCGAATACAAGAAGTTCAAGGACGCCGCCGCCCAGATGCAGCGCCTGGAACTGGAGGCCGAGAACACCTACCCGCGCCTGCCCGGCAAGCCCGCCTTTCTCCAGTTGGAGGAACCCGCGCCGCAGAAGCTGGACGTCTCGCTCTTCGACCTCGTCAACGCGGTCAACTCGATCCTCAAGCGCGTCAACAAACGCGAGGATCTGCGCGAGATCTTCGAGGACAAGTGGACCGTCTCGGAGAAGATCGAGCAGCTCATGGAGCTGACCTCCGCGCAGCCGTTGGTGCGTTTCACCGATCTCTTCGCGAAGGCGGAATCCAAGACGGAGGTGGTCTGCATCTTCCTCGCGTTGCTGGAGCTGATCCGCATGAAGCGCCTCGTCTGCGTGCAGCCCGATCAGTTCGGGGAGATCGAGATCCGCACCAACCCGAATCCCGCCGTCACTTTGGCCACCCCCGTCCAGCTCGACGCCGAGCCCGCCGTCGAACCGACCGAACCCGCCGCTCCCTGACATGGAACTGGAACTCGTCCTCGAATCCATCCTCTTCGCCGCCCAGAAGCCGCTCAGTCCGCGCGAGCTGCGCGACGTGCTGAAGAACGCCGCCGCCACGCTGCCCGAAGACGCCCCGGAGACGCCGGTGAAGGCCTTCGCCAAGACGAAGGAAGAGGAGATCGTCGCCGCGTTGGAAGCGCTCCAGCAGATCCATGCCGCCAGCGGCCGCACCTTCCGCCTGGCCTGCATCGGCGGCTCCTGGCAGTTCGTCAGCCAGCCCGACTACGCGCCGTGGATCATGGCGCTCGTGGGCCAGAAGCCGCGGCCGCCGCGCCTCACGCAGCCCGCATTGGAAACGCTCACGATCATCGCCTACCGCCAACCGATCACCCGCGCGGAGATCGAACAGGTGCGCGGCGTGGCGGTGGACGGCGTGATGGGCACGCTGGTGGAGCGCGGGTTGGTCGAGCAGGCCGGTCGCGCGGAAGTCATCGGCCGCCCGATGATGTATGCGACCACGCCGCTCTTCCTCGAATACTTCGGGCTGCGTTCGCTCGAAGACCTGCCGTCGGCCGACGAGCTGCGAAGGATCCCCGTGACCCGCCCCGAGAAGCTGGAAACGGCCGATGCCGCGCCCACCCAGCCCGACCTCGCCGTGGCGCCTCCGGCGGAACTGATGGGCGAAGCGGTCGTCGCGGAAGCGACGGGGGAAGCGCCTACCAGCGTCGAAGAAGCCGCTGCGCCAACCGAAGAACCCGCGTCGGAACCTGCAGCCGAAGCTGCGGAGCCCACCGAAACAGAAGCGGAGGTCGAAGAAACTCCGTCCAGCAATGACGCTCCGTCCGGGGAGAATCCGCCGACGGCCTGATCCCGCCGCCCCGTGCGCGCCACCGTTTACATCGAGACCACGATTCCGAGCTATTTGGCGGCGCGGCCTTCCAACGTCTTCACCGAGCAAGCCATGCAAGGGGCGACAAAACTCTGGTGGGACACAAAGCGCGGAGACTTTGACCTCTACTCATCAGAAGAGGATTTCCGCGAAGCCGCCCGGGGCGATGAAGGCGCAGCCAAGCGGCGGCTAGAGTTTCTCGATGGGATTCCGTTGCTACCGGTGCTCCCGGCGGTCCGGGATCTCACCCGGCATCTGGTTTCCACCGGATTGATTCCGGCGAAGGTGGAGTCCGACGCCCTTCACTTGGCCCTGGCCGCAGTGCATGGGATAGACATCCTGCTGACTTGGAATTGCCGCCATTTGGCCAACCCGGTGATGCAGGAAAAATATCGCGAGGCTCTGCGGAGATTTGGCTATGTTCTTCCGGGCATGGCTTCGCCCCAACAGCTCCTGAACCTATGAAACAGCCGTCCTATGCCTCCCCGGCGGGAGAATCGACCCTCGACGAGGTCCGCCGGATCAAGGAGGAGATCGCCGCCGGTCATCGGTTCGACGTGGACGCGATGATCGACAGCCTCCTCGAAGCCGAGGCGCGGCATCCCGAACGTTACGTGGATCTGTCCAAGCGCCGGGACAACGCGGGTCTTGCCTTGAACGATGCCCCTTCGCCCCAGAAGCAGCCATGAGCCTCTCCGACCACCGCCAAGCCATCGACCAGCTCGACGCCCAGATCGTCCGGCTGCTGAACCAGCGCACCGAACACGTTCTGGCCATCGGTGCCCTGAAGCACAAGCACGGGGCCGAGATCTACGCGCCCGACCGCGAGCGCGCCGTGTTCCAGCGTGTCTGCAAGCACAACGAGGGGCCCATCACCGACGAGTCCCTCCGCGCCATCTACCGCGAGATCATGTCCAGCGCCCTTTCGCTGGAGAAGGCCATGACCATCGCCTACCTCGGGCCCGAGGCCACCTTCACCCAACAGGCGGCGCTCCGGAAGTTCGGCAACAGCCTCAAATACTCCGCCACCCGCACCATCGCCGAGGTCTTCCAGGAAGTGTCCCGGGGCCGCGCCGACTACGGCGTCGTGCCGGTGGAGAATTCCAGCGAGGGCGTCGTGACCAACACGCTCGACGTCTTCGTGGACAGCCCGCTCAAGATCGTCGCGCAGATCGTCCTGCCCATCCAGCAGTGCCTCATGGGCAAGGGCAAACGGGAACAGATCAAGAAACTCTACGTCCATCCACAGAGCCTGGCCCAGTGCCGGGGCTGGATCCAGAAACACCTGCCCGACGCGGAGATCGTGGAGACTTCGTCGAACGCCCGTTCCGCCCAGCTCGCCGCCGCCGAGAAGAACGCCGCCTCCATCGGCGGATTGCTCGCCGCCGAGAAATACGGTCTGCCCATCCTGGAGCACGACATCCAGGACAACGCCGGCAACGCCACCCGTTTCCTCGTCCTCGGCCGCCAATGCAGCGCGCCCACCGGCAAGGACCGCACCAGCCTCATGATCAGCATCGCCGACGAAGTGGGGGCCCTGCACAAGGCGCTCGCCCCGTTCCGCCGCTACAAGCTGAACATGACGAAGATCGAATCCAGGCCCAGCAAGCGGAAGCCCTGGGAATACTACTTCTTCGTCGATTGCGACGGCCACTTCCAGGACCGCAAGGTCGCCGCCGCCATCCAGGCGCTGGAGGAACACTGCGCCCTCGTGAAGATCCTCGGGAGCTATCCGAACTCGGATTGATCCGCCGCCGGTTCCCTCGTCCTCGTCTTCCTCTTCGTCTCGACTCCGAGGCGCGGGGACAAGGACGGGGAGGATGACGAAGAGGAGGAAGAATCGGACGTTACAGTTCTCAGCTGTTGTCGCCGTCCAGGAACCCGCCCAAGCCGCCGAGCAACGAGCCTTCGCCCTTGCCGCCGCTGCCGGTCTGCGGCGCGGCGCGATGGATGCGGTCGGCCAAGCGGCTGAACGGAAGCGACTGCAGCCAGACGCGGCCCGGCCCGCGCAGCGTCGCGAAGAACAGGCCTTCTCCGCCGAAGAACGCCGTCTTGATCTTGCCCACGTATTGGATGTCGTAGCTGACCGAGGGCTGAAAGGCCACGATGCAGCCGGTGTCCACGCGCAGCGTTTCACCGGGCGTCAGCAGCTTCTCGCGCAAAGTGCCGCCGGCATGGACGAAGGCCAGCCCGTCGCCCTGGAGCCGCTGCATGATGAAGCCCTCGCCGCCGAAGAGACCGGCGCCGATCTTCCGGTTGAAGGCGATCCCCAGCGACACGCCCTTGGCCGCGCAGAGGAAGGAGTCCTTCTGCGCGATCAGCTCGCCGCCGATCTGGCTCAACTGGATGGGCAGGATCTTGCCGGGATACGGCGCGGCGAAGGCCACCTTGCGCTTACCGGCCGCCTGGTTCTGGAAGACCGTGGTGAAGAGCGACTCGCCGGTGATCAACCTTTTGCCCGCGCCCATCAGCTTGTTGAAGAAGCCGCCCGTCTGCTGGCTGCCGTCGCCGAAGATCGTCTCCATGTCGATCCCCTCCTCCATATACATCATGGCCCCGGCCTCCGCGACGGCGGCTTCCTGCGGGTCCAGCTCCACCTCGACGAACTGCATCTCGCTGCCGTGGATCTCGTAATCGACTTCGTGCATCTGGTTCATAGTTCTGTGGCCGTGACGTTCCGCAAAGCCGGGGCGGTTCGTCAACTGGACGGAGACCGGCTTTTTCCACCGCCGCAGCCTCCCGGAGCGAACCCGGGCTTGACGCCCAACCGTAAATTCCGTTATTTCTGTCTTCACAGAAATGAAGAAACTCTCGCCAGTCGAAGAACGGTTCATCCTCCACTGGGGCGAGATGGGCGTCCGCTGGGGGATCAACCGCACCGTCGCCCAGATCCATTCGCTGCTCTTCGTCTCCCCCCGCCCGCTCCACGCCGAGGAGATCTGCGAGACCCTCGGCGTCGCCCGCTCCAACGTGAGCAACAGCCTCAAGGAGCTCCAGAACTGGCGCATCGTGAAGGTCGTGCACGTGAAGGGCGACCGGCGCGACCACTTCGAATCCATCCAGGATGTCTGGGAGCTCTTCCGCGTGGTGCTCGACGAGCGGAAACGCCGCGAGATCGATCCCACCCTCGAAGTCCTGCGCGAATGCATCGACCAGGCCGCGAAGGACAAGGAGACGAGCGAACACACCGAGCAGCGCCTGCGCGAGCTGCACGGCTTCTTCGAGACCACCAACAGCTGGTATGAACAGGTCCGCAAACTGCCGGTCGCGGCCCTGACCAAGTTCCTGAAGCTCGGCGACAAGGCGGTGAAACTGCTCGGCCTCGGCGGCTGAGTTTTTTTTAAGGAGAAATTTCTGTGACTACAGAAAAGACCGACAACAACGACAGGCCCGCGATCCGGGGCTGGGTCGGCTACGACGGCGATTGCGGCCTTTGCGCCATGCTGGTCCGACGCTGCGCCGGGCCCTTTGAGCGACGCGGCTTTGTTTTCCTCCCGCTCCAGAATCCCTGGCTGGCCGGTCGGTTGGGCCTGAAGGACGGCGAGATGCCGGAGGAAATGAAGCTCTTGATGGCCGGCGGCCACGTTGTTGGCGGAGCTGAATCCATCGTCGTGCTGCTCGGCTCCGTAGGTTGGCTGGCTCCGCTGGCGTGGCTGGCTTGGCTGCCCGGGCTGCAACCCCTCACCGTTGCATCCTACCGCTGGGTCGCCCGGAACCGCCACGCTCTCGGCATTTGCCGAGTGCCCGAACGGCCAGCCCGCCCCCACCACGTCCACACCGCGTTCTTCGAGGCCCCATGAAAACCATGACGCTGCCAATAGGGCCTCTCATGCCCACGGCCCAAGCCCTCGGCAGCCTTCCTTGGTGGATCGCCATCTCGACTCCATTCGTCGCGACCAAATGGCCGGGATGGCCGCAAATGGGACTGACAGCGGTGGCGATCTGGTTCGCCTGCAAGTGGACCCTGGTTCTGCGCCTGTCCGATCGGCTGCCACTGCGCCGCCGTTTGGGATACTGGTTGCTGTGGCCGGGCATGGACCCGAAACCGTTCGCGGCGAAGGCGCACTCCGGCACGAGGGCGGGAATCCTTCCCGGTGCCTTGGGCGTGGTCTTGGGGGCAACTCTGATCACCATGCCGGCTCTCGCGGCTCTGCCCGAAAGACCGTTGATGGGCGGCTGGATGGGATGGGTCGGACTGATCCTGCTCCTACACTTCGGTGTATTCCACCTGTTGGCCGTCTTCTGGCAGGGCTGCGGAGTTCCAGTGCGGCCTCTGATGGAGAATCCTTGGGCTGCGCGTTCGGTGGCGGATTTCTGGGGTCGCCGCTGGAACCACGCATTCCAGGAAGTCGCCCATCGGCTTCTCTTCCGACCGACCGCGAAACGTGCCGGACCGGCGGCGGCGATGCTGCTCGTCTTCCTCGCCTCGGGCTTGGTCCATGAACTTGTCATCACCGTTCCGGCCGGAGCCGCCCATGGCGGGCCGACGCTCTACTTCATGGTCCAGGGCATCGGTTTGTTGGTCGAGCGACGCTGGAAGCTCGGTGGTGTGCTGAACCGGGTGTTTGCTTGGGGCATCGTCGCCGTCCCCGTGCCGCTGCTTTTCCCGCCGCCCTTCATCGAGAAGGTGATCGCACCGATGCTCGATGCTTTGACCGCACCCCTTCGTTGAATCCAATCCCATGAACACCATCCTTCTCACTTACGCCGCCTATGTGGCAATCAGCGTCGCTATGACGGTCTGGGTCGCACGCACTCTCCAGCGCAACGGCCGCATCTTCCTCGTGGATGCCTTTCGCGGAAACGCGGAGATGGCCGACTCGGTCAACCACCTTCTCGTCGTGGGATTCTACCTGGTCAATCTCGGGTTCATCCTGCTCTTCCTGAAGCTGGGCGCGCATCCACAGAACACCGTGGAGGGCGTGGAGTATCTCGGCTCCAAGCTCGGTGTGGTCCTGCTCGTCCTGGGCGCGATGCACTTCTTCAACATGTTCAACTTCCACAAAATGCGGCGAAAAGGAACCGCCCGTCCCGAGCCTCAGCCGCCCGCGCTCTTTCCCACCCGTTAGGAGACTCCCATGAAACTCGCCGCTCTTCTCCAGATCGCCGGTTGCGCCCAGCTGGGACTCATCCTCGCCGGCGCGCTCATGCCGGGCGCGGTGGATCTTCGCCGCCATCTGCGGAAATTGCCCGAGTTCATCCGCCACCTGTTCTGGACCTACTACGTGTTCATCGGCCTGAGCCTGCTCGGATTTGGGCTGATCACTCTGTTCTGCGCCGAGGAACTGGCCTCCGGCACCCCTTTGGCGCGAGCGCTTTCTCTGTTTCTAACGGTGTTCTGGACACTGCGCCTGGTGGTGGCGGCCTTCGTGTTCGATGTCCGGCCCTATCTGACTCGGCCGCTGTATCGGGTCGGCTACCAGATCACCAACGTCCTCTTCAGCCTGCTGCCCTTGGTTTTCCTATGGGCCGCATGCCATGCCGCCGAGTTGTGAACTCAAGCCCTTTGTCCCGCGCCGGCCATGCGAGACGCCAAGGAGAACCCATGAATGCCGTCCCCTTCCTCACCGGGGCGGCTCCGACCCACGTGGCGGAGCCGGAGACGCAGCCTCCACGTCCCGCGTGCGGCTCGCTCTCCGGCTCCGCCCAACGACGGTTGCGGGAACTGCCGGGCGAACCGCTCTTCCTCGCCGATTGGCGGGAGGTGGCGATGCTGCATTTCGAGGTCGCGCCCGAGGCATTGCAGCGGCTCACGCCGTTCGAGATCGACCGTTTCGAGGGCCGGGCCTTCATCACGCTCGTCTCGTTCCGCATGGCGGATCTGCGGTTGCACCAACTGCCCGCCTGCACCCGCGCGCTGTTTCGTCCGTTCACCGACAGCCGGTTCCTCAATCTCCGCACCTATGTGAAAACCGGGGGCGAAGCGGGCATCCAGTTCCTCGCAGAATGGCTCTCGAACCGCGCCAGCGTGCCGCTCGGGCCTTTGGCCTATGGCCTGCCCTACCGCGCCGGGCACCTGCAACGCACCGAGCACAACGGCCGAATCCACCTGCGGGCAACCCCTTGGACCAGGGTCCGCGAGGGAGGCCGATTCGAAGCGACGCTGGAAGCCGGCGCGGAAAGGACGTCGTGCCGTCCGGGCTCGCTCGACGAGTTCCTGATGGAGCGCTACACGGCCTTCACCGTGCGAGGCCGACGAACTAGAAGATTCCACATTTGGCATCCGCCCTGGTCCCAGGCGCGATGCCGGATCGAGCGGCTGGAGACCACGCTGCTGGAGCGGACTCTGCCGACGCTCGGCCCAGCGAGATTCTGCATGGCGCATTGCTGCGACGATGTCCGCGAAGTGTGGATGAGCCGCCAGTTTACCGCATGACCAGCCTGCATGGAGCCCTTGGTTTTGTCGGCATGGCCGGTCAGCCGACAGCGGCTGCCTGCGGCTTTACGGTGTGGAGCCAACGCAGCACGGCGCGGATCAGGGCGCGGGCGGTGGCTTCGGGACGGAAGTAGTGGTCCGCGCCCCAGACGGGATAGACCTCGCCCGGCCAACGGAGAAGGTCTGCCAGCAGCACGGTGCCGTCGTTCGGTCCCAGCGGAGCGATGCGGCGATGGCAGAAGCGGGAGAACGGCGTGGAGAAATGCCGGGCCAAGGGAAAGCCGACCAGGCTGATCAACCGCAGATGCGGCGGCAAACGGAGCGGGGCGGAGAGCGGCGAGCCTTCGCCCCGGCGCAAATCGGCGATGAAGCGGAGGTCGCGCCGCTGCATCCAGTATTGGAAGCGCAGCAGCGCCTGTCGCAGCGGACTGCCCAGCAGCCAATCGGCCATCGGCGTCCCATCGAGCGGGCCGCAGACATTGATCCAAGCGTGGACCGGAGCGAAGGCGCGAGCCGTTCGAGCCGCGCCCAAGGCGAGCTTCACTTCCGGCCCGCCTTTGCTGAGCGAGACAAGGACGGATGGACGCTGGACGTGGCGTTCCAGCCAATCGAGCAGCAGCACGGCGTTGTCCACGGCGGAGCCCCGGCTAGCCAGCGGGGCGAAGTCGCACTCCAAGCCCAGTTCCTCGGCGGCGGCGCGGACCACGCGCCCATCGCCGCCCATGTCCGGCCGTTCCTCGTGCAACGCGCCGGGCACGATGACCACACGAAGGTCTTCGTCCCGACCAATAAGATGAACGGAGTGAGCAGCCGAATCCCTCTCACCCGGCCTGCGGCCACCCTCTCCCCGTTCGACGGGGAGAGGGCTGAGGTGGGGGGCTTCTTCCTGTTTTTCCAACCTGCCTCTGTGGTCGGCATGACTGGAAAGCTTCATCACCTCGTCTCGGCAATGATCCACCTCGGCGATGAACCCTGCACGCGAAGCCTCTCGTGTGAACCGGTCGTAGAAAAGGGCCGTGGCGAAATCCACGCCTTTGCGTTGGGTGAGTTCGCGGAGCGCGGATTCGTTGATCGCTGAGAGGCTGGGCAGCTCCGGCCACGCGGCGGCGCGGTCAAACAGGGCGCGTTCTTCGGAAGGAAACTGAGGTGCGAAGAGCGCGGGCGGCATGGCTCAAGAACCCGGCTTCTCGGCGGCGTTCGCGTGCAGCTCCGCCAGCCATTGGAAACACCGCGCCATGTCGGCGTCGGCTTCGGTCAGGTGCGCGGGCCGGTATTCGGTGTGGCGCACGGTGGCGGCTTCGGCGGCGAGATGGCCGCGCGTGAACCACCGCCGCAACCGCAGCGCCACACTGGGCGTGCCGCGCGGCGCGAAGACCACCACGCTGAAGCGCGTGCGCCCGTCGTCCAGCGGATGGAACGACACGAGGAAACGGCTGACGGCCCGGTCGAAGCGCGCTTCCACGATGATCATCGTGCCGACCCAACTGGCGATGGAGAGCGAGACGTTCGGTCCGGCCAGCCAACGCAACAGACGGTCGCGGAACTCCTCGCCGATGTTCACCGCGTCCCAGCGGTTGGTGCGCAGATACGGGTTGGGCTGTTCCACGAACGGCCCGGCCACCAGCCGCCGATCATGCACCGCCTGGAAGTGCGCGAGGTCGAAGGCCTGCGAGGCGACCATCAGCCAGTCGGCGTCGGCCTCGTAGCTGAAGGGTTTCGCCGCGACCAGTTCCTCGGGCTTCAAGCCCTGGAAGAACGGCAGGGGAAAGAGCGCCTTGGGTCCGTTGAAGAAAAAGACCACGCCGTGGCGTTCCTCGGCGGGATAGACTCGCTGACGCGCGAAGGCGGGAATCTCCTGAAGCAACGGCGCTCCGACGCAGGCGCCGTCGCAACCGTAGCGCCAGTGATGGAACGGGCAGCGGATGGTTTCGCCGACCACATCGCCGCGCCCCAGGTCTGCACCGAGATGCGCGCAGCGTCCGTCCATCACCGCCACGCGTCCGCTTTCGGTGCGGAAGGCGACGAGATCGCGCCCCAGCATTCGCAGCGAAAGCGGCCCACGCTTCAGCGCGTCGGACTCGCAGAGCAGATACCAGCCGGTGGGCGAGCCGGTGAACCCTTTCGCCGCTGGCAGACGTGGAATGGAGCGGGACAACGGAGCCTCAGCCGGAATGGTCGCGTCGCGGTGCATCGCTGCGAACGGCGGCTCAGGACTTGGCGGTGCGGCGTCCGATGATCACGCCGACCACGAGGCCGATGGCCGTCCCGCCGATGCCCAGCCCCCACGCCACCTTGCGCGACATGGCGAGGAGCGGGTTGTCGAAGAGGTTGGTCGAGACGTGCAGGTTGGCGATCAACCATTGGCCGCCTTCCTTGACCACCGTCGCGCTCCACCGACCGGCGATCTTGAGCTGCTTGCCGCCGACCAGTTGGAACAGCTCGTCGGTGCTGCCGAAGGCGATGCCCGTGTCGCCGCCGTGGAGGATGGTCAGCTCGTCCACCTTCAGCTCGCAGCGGTAGCTCTCCACCAGCTTGCCGGGGCCTTTCATCACGCGGTCGTTGTAGGCGCGGACGCCTTCCGGCCGGCGGCTGGTCTCGGCGTTGTGCCAGGTGATGACGACGTTCGTGTGGAGATGTTTTTCGACGGCGGCGGAATCGCCGGAATTGATCGCGGCCATGACCTGGTCGCGCAGGGCGCGCAGTTCCTGGTGGACGGGATCTTCGGCCGGTTCGGCGGCGCGGAGCGGGAGCGAGGCCAGCAAACCAACGAGGGCGAGGATGCGCAGAAGGGTTTTCATGGGCGGGTTCCGTGGAGCACCGGGATCACGGCCGGATGGGAATCCAAAGTTGTCAGACGCACCAGACAAAATACCCTGCGCCCATGAATGCCGGAGACGCCGCCCCGCCCCGCCCGTCCGCCGTCCCCATCCGCGCGACTCCGGCCGACATGCCGGTGCCGAACGGGCTCAACGCCGTTCTCACCGTAGGAGTGTTCACCGTCGCGATTGCGCTGCTCTGGCTGGCTTCGCGTGTGGAGAGCGGCTGGGCGGTCTTCGGCGTGGGCGTCGCCTTCTCCTATGTGCTGTTGACGAACTACGCGCTGCTGCACGAGGCCAGCCACGGCAATTTGCAGACCAGCCCGCTGCGCAACCACCTGCTCGGCCTGATGGCTGGGCTGCTCTTCCCCATGCCCTTCACGCTGATGCGCAGCACGCACCAGGGGCACCACGACCACAACCGGACCGACGTGGAGATGTTCGACCTCTACTATCCGCACGACAACAAGGTGACGAAGTTCGTCCGTTGGTATGGCATCCTCTGCGGCTTCTTCTGGCCATTGGTGCCCATCGGCGCGGTGGTCTTCTCGGTGGCGCCGCGCAGCCTCCGCGAACGGCTCTTCATCCGCTTCAAGTCCACCGGCTACCTGCTGAACGGCGTGCGCGACGCGGGCGTGTGGCTCGTGCGGCTGGAGACCGCGGGCATCGTCGCGTTTTTCGGCGCGTTGTTCTGGCTGCTGGAGCTGCGCTGGACGGCGGTGCTGGTCTGCTACGCCTGCTTCGCCTTCAACTGGTCCACCCGCCAATACATCGGCCACGCCTTCACCAAGCGCGACGTGGTCGAAGGCGCGTGGAACCTCCGGCACAACCGCCTGATGAGCCTGCTGCTCCTGCACGGCGAACACGACCTCAACCACCATCGCCATCCCGAGGTGCCGTGGCGCTACCTGCCGAAGCTCTCACCGCCCGGCGAGGAGAAACCCGGCTACCTGCGGCAATACTGGCGGCAATGGCTCGGTCCACGGCCGAACACCGAGCCGGAGCCCGTTCCGCCCGGAGGCCGGGCGGCTTGAGGCTCGCGGTGGCGCCGACGCCGGTCCGCGACCTTCAGCGCGGCGCGATGGGCAGGAGGAAGGCGAAGGGGCGACGCACGAACCGTCCCAGCAGGGCGCGATAGAGCATCCGGCGCTCGGGCGCGCGCACGTCGCGGGCACGCATGGCGAGGAGGAAGGCGAGGGAAAAGCTGACCGCGACGTTCAGCAGGCCCACGCCCAGGACGCCGACGACCGAGAGCCAGAATCCCGGCGCGGAGAGCAGCTCCGGCCCGAGGCCGGTCACGGCGGCCGCCAGCGTGGCGGCCGCGAGGGTGACGTGCCGGATGTCGAGCGGCAGCCCGGCGAAGCGGAAGATCTCCGGCAGCAGCCCCAGCATGAAGCCGAGGGAGACGTTGCCCGCGAGCCCGGCGATGTTGCCGCGCAGGAAGGCGGCGGTCTCCCGCAGCCGCTTCTCGGAGCACCAGCGGTTCAGCGCCGGGCTGTGCTCCAGGGCCTGGGCGATGCGCTTGTAGGTGAACCAATTGTCCGCCGCCGCCGCGAAGAGGCCGGAGAGCCAGAGCAGCACGCCGGTGAAAGCCGCGTAGAGCAGGCTTGGGCCGAGGACGCTGAAGGACTCGATGGCGTGGCGGGCCTTCGCCTCCGGCATCAACGGGCGTCCGAAGGCGGACTCGAAAAGGAACTCCAGGAGGATGGCCACCGGCACCACCAGCGCGAGGTTCCCGAAGATGGCCGCCGCCTGCGAACGCACGAGGAAGACGATCTCGTCCACCAGCGCGTCCAGCCGCTTGGCGTCGCGCAGTTCGTGCATCTGCCGGGCGAGGGCGGGCGCGGTGTTGGCGGGCTGCTTGGTCGCGACGGTGAAACCGAGGAGCTGGATGAGGACGAATCCGGCCGCGTAGTTCATCCCGGCGAAGAAGCCCTGGAAGAGCGGAGCCAGCATCGCGGCGAAGATCAGCACCTTCAGGAACGTCGTCCCGGCCATCACCACGCCGCCGCCCGCCGCGCTCTTCAGCATGTGCGCGTATTCACCGGCGGTTCGGGTGATGTAGTGCTCGCCCGCCTCGGCGCTGCGGTCCACCAGCCGCCGGCCGAAGAGCGACGAGCTGTCGCGCAGCAACTGGCCGACACCGAGGCGTTCCTGGTTTTCCTGCACCAGCTCGGCGACGAACTCCGCGAGCCTTCGGTCCGGCACTTCGGGCCGGGCCAGCAGCTCCATCAGCGTCTGCACGCGGCGCAACTGGGCGCGCATCCGTTCGAGCTGATAGACGAGACCGGGGCTGACGCCGTAGTCCTCCAGATGGCGCGTGGCGCGGTCGAGCGCGGCGTGGCAGGCGTCGAGGTGGAGATGGAACTGCGTCATCTCCGCGAGGAGGGCGTCCGCGGCGCCACGTCGGCGGCAGGCCAAGGCGGCGTTCACCGACTGGAGCAGCCGGGCGAACGGGAGGTCGCGGTAGTTGCGCCGCTCCATGCGGGTGCGGACGGCGGTCGATCCGCCCATCGAAGCCACCTGGCCGCTGAGATGGACGACGGCGTCCTCCATGTCGGCCACGAGGGTGTTCCATTCCGCCTCGTCCGGGGCATGCCCGTGGACAAAGAGCCCGCGCACGCGCCGCACGGTGTCTTCGTCCAGGGCCCGCACCCAGACGGCGTCCTCCGCCTCGGGGAACAGGCAGGCGAAGAGCGTGCCCAGATCGCCGTCGTAGGGCGGCGTCGGCAAGAGGCGCTGGGAAAGCCGCTGGAAGGTCTCCGAGAAGAAGCCGCTTTCGCGCGGCAGCCCGGTCTCGCAGAAGAGATCGAGCGCGCAGGTGTCGCGCACCAGGCTCCGCAGCGTGCGCGCGGTGGTGCATTTCAGCTCCGGCTGGTGGTCCAGCAACGTGAGCAGACGCCGCAGCCGGACGTGTTCCGGCCGGGCCAGCGGGGCGGTTTCGGAGGGTGGCAACGGCTGGCGAATCCACCGGACCAGCGCGCGCAACCAGTTCACCCGGTCCGGCAACTCCGCCGCCGGATCGGCCTCCAGCAGGATGAGGTCGAGCGCGCCGGTCTCCGGCCGTTTGGCAACGGCCGGTTCCGGCGGCGAAACCCGTTCTGGAAGGCTCTCGGGCATGGCAACCGCCGTCGCCGAAGCGACAGCTCGCGGACTTTGCCCGAACCTGCGCGACGCACGAAACGGTTTTCGGCTTGGGACGGGAAAAAAGGTTCCTCGCTGTTTCCCGGAGCGAGGAGCATCGCTCCGTCGGGACGTGCTTCGTCGAGAGGCGGAAAAGAAATCACGGAGGCCGGATCGTCGATTGGGAAGGGCGTCCGTCCGGCGGTCGGCGGAGCGAGGCTCCGCGCTCCGGGCTTTCCAGCCTCAGCCCCGTCCCCTGGAAACAGCAGCAGCCCAAAAAATCAGGGCTTCCGGTCGCCCGGAAGCCCTGTCGAAAACCGGCACCGACTTCGGCGCGTTACTTGAGGTTCTTGGGGTTCAGTCCTTGGAGATCCTTCGGCAGGAAGATGCCGTCCTTGCGGATCAGTTCGCCGTCGAACCAGACCTCGCCGCCGCCCCATTCGGGACGCTGGATGAGCACCATGTCCCAGTGGACGGCCGACTTGTTGCCGTTGCCGACGTCCTCATACGCCTGGCCGGGGGTGTAGTGGAGCGAGCCGGCGATCTTCTCGTCGAAGAGGATGTCGCACATCGGGTTTTCGATCCACGGGTTGAAGCCGAGGGAGAACTCGCCGATGTAGCGCGCGCCCGGATCGGTATCGAGGATCTCGTTGAGCTTCTTCTCCGCGCCGCCGGCGCAGGTGGCCTTGATGATCTTGCCGTCGGCCAGCTCCAGCCGGATGCCCTCGAACTTGGTGCCCGCGTAGAGCGTGGGGGTGTTGAACTGGATGACGCCGTTGGAGGACTTCAGCGTGGGGCAGGAGAAGCATTCGCCGTCGGGGATGTTCCGCGTGCCCTCGCACATCTTCGCGCCGATGCCCTTGATCGAGAAGGTCAGGTCGGTGCCGGGGCCCTTGAGGTGGACCTTGTCGGCCTTGGCCATGCGCTTCTCCAGCGGCTTCATCGCCTTGGACATCTTGGCGTAGTCCATCGTGCAGACGTTGAAGTAGAAATCCTCGAAGGCCTCGGTGCTCATATTCGCCGCTTGGGCCATGCTGGAGGAGGGCCAGCGGAGGACGACCCACTTGGTCTTGTTCACCCGGTAGTTGAGGAAGGGGCGCAGCGTCTTGGAATACATCTGCATCGTCTTGGACGGGACGTCGGACGATTCGGAGGCGTTGGCGCTGCCGCGGATGGCGACGTAGGCTTGGCACTTCTTGATGCGGGCCATCTCGATCTCGTTGACCGTGGCGGCGTGGGTCTCGTCGGAGCCGAGCATCACCTCGCGCATGACCTTGGAGTGGCGGCACTCGACCAAGGGGATGCCGCCGGCGTCGCGGGCCGCGCGCATGAGGGCGACCGTCATCTCGTCCGGCACGTCGATCATGTCGAGGAGGATGGTCTCCCCCTTCTGGAGGTCGGTGGAGTATTGGATGAGGAGTTTGGCCAGCTTGGTCAGGCGCGGATCGGTCATAGCGTGAGGAAAGTGTCCGGCCTACCTTGGTCAGGATTAAAGGCAAAACTGCGTGTTCACGGCCCCGACACGCTGGCCGCATGTCCCCAAAACGCGCTACGGCAAGGGCTTTGACAGACCGGGCATTTGTGGCTTCCGCGACGGCTCCTGCGGAAACCCGCCGGAGCGGCGTTCCGCCTCAAGCACGGGGCCGTTCTTCCGATACTTCTGTGTCCACTGTTTCAACGGCTGCGTGATCCCGAACCGGTCCTTTCACCGCCTGAAAACCCGAAATCCCATGACCCTGAAGAACAAGTTGCTCCTGCTCCTCTCCCTGCCGCTGGTCGGGGCGTGCCTGCTCGGCGGGCGCATCGCGTTCGAGAAGTGGCTCGTCTTCCGCGCCGGCGCGGCGCTGGAAAAGAACGCCGCCCTGCTCAACCAGTTCGGCACGGTCGTGCATGAACTCCAGAAGGAGCGGGGACGTTCCGCCGTTTTCCTCGGCAGCCAAGGGGCCAAATTCTCGGTGGAGCTGCCCGCCCAACAACGGGCCACCGACGCCGAAATCGTCCGGCTCCGCCAGTTGTTGTCGGTTTTCGACGCCTCGGGGCTCGGGGCCGACGGCAGGACCCGCTTCGACACCGGACTGGATGCTTTGGAGCGTCTCGTCACGGAGACGCGGCGCTCCATTCTTTCGACCAATCTGACCTCGGCGGAATCGACCGGACACTTCACCCGCACGATCGCCTCCCTGCTGGAAGTCGGCGACGCGGTTTCCCACCTCGTGCAGGACGCTGCGGTCGCCCGTGGCATGGCGGGGTATCTCGGCTACCTCCAGGCGAAAGAGCAGACCGGCGTCGAACGGGCTGTGCTCGCGGGCGTGTTCAGCGCGGACAAGTTTACCGGGGATGCGCTGAACAAGTTGAACCAGGTGACGGCCGCGCAGGAAACCTACCTGCGGGTGTTCGCCAGTTTCGCCACGTCCGAACAGGTCCGCTTCCATCATGACCAAGTCCGGGGCGCGGCGTGCGACGCGGTCGCCCAGATGAAACAGAAAGCCTTCGAGCTGGCGACCACCGGCGGCTTCGGCGTCGCCTCCCACGTCTGGTTCGACGCCAGCACCGCCAAGATCGACCTGATGAAGGTCGTCGAAAACCGCCTGGCCCAGGACTACCTCGCGACGACCGCCGAAACGAAGGCCGCCGCTTGGCTGGCCCTCCTTCTCTCCGGATCGCTCACCGCCGGACTGGCCGTGGCGACGCTCGTTTTCGGGCTGTGGACCATCCGCTCCATCACCGGGCCGCTGCGAAACGTCGTCTCCGGCCTGAGCGCCGGTGCGGACAACGTGGCTTCCGCCTCCGGCCAAGTGGCCTCGGCCAGCCAGTCCTTGGCGGAAGGGGCCAGCCAACAGGCGGCCAGCCTGGAAGAGACCGGAGCCTCGCTCGAGGAGATCTCCAGCATGACCCGGCGCAACGCCGACAACGCCGATTCGGCCAAGTCCCTCTCCACCCAGACCCGCGCCGCCGCCGAAGCCGGCGCCAACGATGTCCGCGAACTCTCCGGCGCCATGGCCGAGGTGAAGACCGCCTCCGACGACATCGCCCGGATCATCAAGACCATCGACGAGATCGCCTTCCAGACGAACATCCTCGCCCTCAACGCCGCCGTGGAAGCCGCCCGCGCGGGCGAAGCCGGAGCCGGCTTCGCCGTCGTGGCCGACGAGGTCCGCAGCCTGGCCCAGCGCAGCGCCAAGGCCGCGCGCGAGACGGCCGAACAGATCGAGAATTCCATCCAGAAAAGCCATCGCGGCGCCGCCCTTAGCGAAAAGGTGGACAAGTCCCTCCAGGAGATCGTGCTCAAGGCCCGTCAGGTCGATGACCTCGTCGCCGAGATCGCCTCGGCATCCCGGGAACAAAGCCAGGGCATCTCCCAGGTGAACGACGCGGTCGCCCAGATGGACAGGGTCGTCCAGTCCACCGCCTCCACCTCCGAGGAAAGCGCCGCTGCGGCCGAGGAACTCAGCACCCAGGCCGTCGGGCTCAACGAGTCCGTGGCGGACCTGCTCCGCGTGATCGGCGAAGGAAGCGGCCTGCACACGCCTGGACACGCTTCCGCCCGCACCAACGCGGCCCGTCCCGCTGAACGAACCAAAAGCCGAACTAACGTCGGTGCCACGACAACCCGCGAGGCGGCCCAGGCGGACGCGACGACCTTCTGATCCGGACCAGGACGGCGCTTCCAGCCTGTCCAAGCAGTCTCCCCGGAGAGCATCGCCCGACAGCGGGTTCTTGGGCGGGATGGCGCGTTCGGATTTACCACGCCTTCCACGTCAGGCTGGAAGCCTGGCCTGCCATTGGACCGCACCGTTTCGCCTCACTCCGGCAGCTCCGGCGGCCGCATCCGTTGGCGCGTTTCGGTCAGCGATTCCAGGAACGCCTTGAGGTCGTCGAGGTCCTGGCGGTTCAGGCCGAGCGGCTGGAGAAGGTGGGACTTCGTGGGGAACAAGGGATCGTCCTTCTGCGACTCCTTCCGGCGCAGCGTGGGCATTCCGGCGTTGTAGAGGTTCAGCACGCCGTCGAGGTCGAAGAGCCCGTTGTGCATGTAGGGCGCGGTGCGGGCGAGGTTGCGCAGCGTGGGCGTGCGGAACGCGCCGACATCGACGGCGTTCGTGGTGACGCGGTAACGGCCCAAGTCCTCCAGCGCGCGGCCGTAGTAGCTCAGGCCCACGTCGTGGAACCGGCCGTCGCTCAGCGTGGGGCCGTGGTGGCAATTGGCGCAGCGAGCGGTGGTGCGGAAAAGGTGCAGGCCGCGCAGCGCGGAATCGTCGAGCGCGTTGGTGTTGCCGCGCAGGAAGGCGTCGAACGGGCTGGCCCGGCTGGTGATGGTGCGGACGAAGGTGGCGATGGCCCGGGTGGCGCGCGGCAGCGTGACCTCCGGCGTGCCAAAGACCTCGGCGAACTGGTTCGTGTAGCCGCCGATGCGGCCGATAGTTTCGCGCAAGTGCTCCAACCCGCTGCGCATTTCGTCCTCGTTGTTCAGCACCTCGTGGATCTGTTCCTCCAGCGAGTTGGACCGGCCGTCCCAGAAGAACGAGGTCTGGAGACCGACGTTCAGCAACGTGGGCGAATTGCGTTTCAGCTCCTTGCGCGAATGGCCGAACGACACCGTCCGTCCGTCGCCCCAGGCCAGATCCGGATCGTGGCAACTGGCGCAGGCGATCTGGCCCGAGCCGCTGAGCCGAGCGTCGAAGAAGAGCTTCTTGCCCAGCTCCGCCTTGGCCTCGCTGTAGGCATTGTTCGCGGGAAACGGCATCGCGGGCAGCAGCCCGAGCTCGACGTAGGACGCCTTCACCGAGTCGTCGAGCGTGGGCAACGGCCATTCGGTGGACGGCTTGGAATAGGCGGCGCGGAGTTCGGCCGTGAGGCGACGCAGCTCCTCGTCGGCAGGCAAAGGACGCGGCGGAAGACGACGCGCGGCGGGTGCGGCCTCCGGTCCATCGTCGGAAGAAGCGGGTGCGGTCCGGCGTGGCGAACGCAGCTCGGCGAACTTCGCCTTCTGTTCCGCCGTGAGGATCTCGGCGATGCGCCGGTTCACCGCGCGGAACTTTTCGGCGAAGGCCTGGTTGGCGGCGCGTTTCTGGTCGGGCGGAACGTCGGAGTCGCGGGTCGCGCGCACCTCCGCCTGTGCGGCTTCGTAGTCGGCCTTCACCTGCTGGATCGCGGCGCGCTGTTCCTCGGTGAACGCGAGTTCCTCCGCGTAGTCCCAGACCTGGCGAAGGGCCGGGGTGGAGTTGGTGGAAGGTGTGTTGGTTTGCGCGAAGGTTTCGCGCGCCGAAACGAAGGCCCAGCACATCATGGCCAACACCGCGAAGCGAAGCGCCGTCTTCATGCTTGGTTCAGCGCGTCTCCACATGGCCGTCGAGGTAGAGATAGTTGAGCTTTTTGCGGGAGGCATGGGGGTAGTAGCGGAGAATGGCGGACACGGCGCTGGGTCCGCCGCTGGTGCCTTCGGTCACGCCGAAGACCGACGGGGTCGCGTAGGTGAAGTTGTCCCAGACCACGGTGGTGGTGGAGAGCTTGGCGAAGGCTTCCTGGCTGCCGGTTTCGCCCACGAGGTTCTGGGCGCGGGACCAGGCATAGTTGACGCCGTTCGAGACGAGCGTCTTGCGGCCCGTCGGACAGAGCCAAAGGCGATTGGTCGGAACGTAGTTCGCGAAGTATCCCGGCAGCCCCAGCGGATCGAGGAGCATCCGGTAGGAGGAGTTCCCCAGCAGGTCGCGCGAAGGCAGCTTGCCGCCGCTGTCCTGGGTGTAGAGGTGATAGACGATGGCGAGCTGGCGCAGGTTCGACATGCAGGCGGCCTTGTGCGCCTGGTCCTTGGCCCGCGCCAAGGCGGGCAGCAGCATGGACGCGAGGATGCCGATGATCGCAACGACCACCAGCAGCTCGATCAGCGTGAAACCGCCGCGCCCTTTCCGGAGCTGGAACACCGCCGTCACGTCACTCGCTCCCGATCACGCGGTAGAACGCGGGCGCCATCGGCGCGGGCAACGCCGTCGAACGCCCGGAGACATTCTCCACCAGATTCGTCCAGCCGCCGGTCACATCGCCCGTGGCCTGCACGGCGAACGGCGCATATCCGCCGGTCCAAGACAGCGCCAAGCCCTCGTCGGCCTTCGCCAACGCCAGTTGGATCGGAGGCGCGGGCAGCGCGACGCGGACGATGGTGCCCGCGCCACCGGTCACGCCGGTGAAGGCCCCGCCGCGGGTGATCGGGAAGTAGGCGTAGAAGCGGTTCGTCACCTCCACGATCGTGCCGGCATTGAAGGAAGAGCTGCCGCTGCCCAGCGCATCGATGCCCGTGCCGTTCAGATCGGCCAGCTTGGTCACGGTGTTGGAGACGACGTTGAACTTCGCGATCACGCCCGTGTTGTTCGTCCCGCCCAGTCGGCTGGTGAAGTAGAGATCGCCCTGCCATTCGACCAGACCGCTGTAGCCCGGCTGCCGTCCGTAGAGCACCGGCTCCGGCGCGTTTGTGCGGAAGGTAAAAGCCACGCTGCCCGTCCCGGCCGCGATGTCGTAGCGCACGATGGCTCCGGGCGCGGCCGTCGGCCCCACCGTCAGGAAGTAGAGCGTATTGCTCCCGACCGGCATCGGCGTGGACGCGGGAAACTGCGTATGCCCCACGGGCAGATCCCAGACCTTCTCAATCACCGGATGTCCTTCTCCGTTGAAGACCATGCGCCCGAGCGTGCCCGCGCCGTTGCCCACGCCCGTGCCGGAATTGGTCCCGCCGGTAAAGGTCGTGAAGTAGTAGGCGTCGCCGACCTTGGCGAATCCGTCATACGGCTGGCGCCCCGTGGCCGCGCCGTCGAAGTGGTGGACGAACGACACGGCATTCGAGACCAAGCTGAAGCCGAGGATCGTCCCCATGTTGTTCGTGCCACCGCCCGACGTGGTGCAGAAGAGCGTGTCGCCGATCAACGTCAGCCCGCCGCGCGGTGTCTCTCCATCGGGCGAACCGCTCTCGGGGAAATGGTGCAGCGCGGTGATCACGCCGGTGGTCAGGTCGATCCGGGCAATGGTGCCGTTGTCGCCGAGACCGCCGTTTTTCGTGGTGAAGTAGCCGAAGTTGCCCGCGACCAGGATCGATCCTTCCGGCCGGCTGCCGATGTTGTTCTGCACCGTCTCGTCCATGCTGGCCACCTGGACGATCTCGCCCGTGCCCAAGTCGAAACGGCTGATCGTGCCCTCGTCGTAGGTGCCGCCGCGCTCCGTGGTGAACCACAGGTTCGTGCCCGCCTGCGTGAAGCGGTCGAGCGGATAATAGCCGCCCACGCCCACGCCATCGACGTTCGCAAAGCTGAGGTCCGCGACCTTCTCCACAACCTGCGCCGCTCGTGCGGACGACTGGAAGCCCACGGCCACGACGCCCAGCACCACCGGGAAGACGGCCCGAACCAACAAACCGAGTCTCTTCTGCAACATGCCCGCCACGCTAACCGCCCGCGCCGCTCCGGGCTTCCGGCCGCTTGCGATACTTTGTCGGCGAATTGCGCGATCTGCCGCAGCGCGGGCCCCTGATATAAGGGGCGTGTCGCCACGCCAGCCCGGATCACCCACAGGGGTCCTGAGCGGCGCTGAAGCGTCGATGGAAATTGCCGTGAACCGTTGTGACACAAGATCCCAGCCTCCCAAAACCTGACCTCCATCGAACAATCGAGGCTAGGGCCTGTCGCTGCTCCGCATCTGGAATGTCGGCCATGCTCAAAGCCGCTTCATCGCACGAAACACTCAACAATCACCGACCCACTCCAGCACCTGCTCCGCTGCGCCCCGGCTGTTGAGCACGTTGTGGTCGGATGTCCAGAACACCCGCGTGCCACGATAGCCGGGACAATTCGCCTTCAACCAACGTCGCACCCACGGCCACGGCACGATCGGATCGGCCGCGCCCGTCAGGTAGTGGACCGGACCGGTGAAGGCGCGGGCCAAGAGCCGGAGATCGTTCTCCTCCATCAACCGCAACCGATACACCGTCGAGCGCCGATCCTGCTCGGTCCGGCGCGCCAGAAACTCGGGGACATCGGCCAACGTCTCCGGCGCGTGGCGATACCGCAGCCGACCGTAGAGCGGATAGATCCGGAGAAAGCGTTGCAGCGCCTCGAACGGGATGGTTTCTCCCCGTCGCCGCACCCACGTCACCGCGCGTGGCCAAGGATGCCGGACGAAGCCGCCCGCCAACACCACGCCGTCCACCCGGAACCCGCCGCCGAGCCGCGACCGCTCCGTCAGTTGCCAGGTCGGCTGCGAACTCCACGATTCCGCCACCACCCAGCCGTGCGTGACGCCGTGTTTGATCAACGCCATCTCGATGGCGTCCGTGTAGTCCTTCAGGCTCCAGCTCGTGGTGCGCGGATAGCTCAGCTCCACGAAGCGCACCTCCGTCTGCATCCGCGCACGAAAGCTGCCCGCCATCGTCCAGTCGCCGTGCATCCCCGGCAGATAGACGACCGTTGGGCCGTCGGCCGAGCCGTGGATGCGCAGGGAAATCTCCGTGTCGCTGATCATGGGAAGAGACGACCGGAACCACGAATGGACACGAAGGAACACGAATTCTGAGACGGCCTGCCAGGACGCTTCGCCAACGCACGGTAGCCGACCGGTCCGCGCTCCCATTCGTGTGGCTTCGTGTCCATTCGTGGTTTCACCGCTGCGCCCACCGGTTCGTCCGCAGCACCGTCTCCGTCCGCAGGAAGATCTCCTGCGGCACGCCAAGCGCCTGCTTCAACGCCACGTCGCGGTCCCAGGGACTCTCGATCCGTGCGATGCGCCGGGCCTCGCCGGCCTCGATGTTCAACGGGAAGAACCACGGCGAGACCAGCGCGGTGTTGATCAGCGGAAAGTCCGAGCCGTAGAGCAGCCGCCCTTGGAACTCCGGCCGCGTCAGCGCCGCCTTCAGGTAGCCCAGCTTGTTCACCTGCGTGAGCGACGAGATCTCCGAGTAGAGGTTCGGATACGTGGCCATCATCCGCGCCAGCCGCTCCATGTCCGGCTCGCCGCCGTTTTCGCCGGTCGAGGCGATGTGCGCCACGATCACGGTCACGCCCAGTTCCAGCGGCAGCTTCAATCGCTCCGGATCGCACAGTTCGTCCTGCGCATGGGTGAAGGAGCGCTCCTGTCCGGCGTGGCTGAGGAGCGGCATCCCCAGCTCGATCATGCGGCGGTAGAAGGGGACGATCCGCTCGTCCGCCGGATCGAAGCGCATGATGCTGGGAATCCACTTCACCAGCACCGCGCCGTTGGTCGCCGCCCAGTCCAGCCGCTCCAGCGCGTCGGGCCGCAGCGGATGGATGCTCGCGCCCCAGAGCAGGTTGGTGAACTTCGCCGTCTCCCGCGCGACGAACTCATTCGGCACAAAGACCTCGGTGAGGTTCGTGTCCAGCTGGCCGCTGGCGTCCAACGCGCCGTCCATCGCGAGAATGACCGCCGCCGCGACATTGCCGCTGGCACCGAGCTGCTCGGAGATGCGTTGGATCACCAACCCGTCCCCTTGCGTCTCCAGCTCCGCCCGCGTCACGCCGAACGATTTCAGGTAGATGTCGAACTTGTAGCTGTCGCGCATCGCCTTGGAGACGAAGCAACCGCTGCCGTCCAGGCCCAGGCCCGCCGTGTGGCAATGCAGGTCGATGATCCGCGCCTGCGGCAACGGTTCCACCGGCCGATATGGCCCTTGGAAGAACATGGCGCAGGAGGCGACGAGCAACGCGACCAGCACGACGACGGACAAGGCGATGCGACGCAGCCAGCGTTTCCAGCGGGAGGGAGAAGGGGTGTTCATAGATCGGGTTCCTCTTGGCCACGAAAGGAAGGGATGGGCATGGCGCGCCTTGGAGTGCGCCGGCTCGACGGCGCTTTGGAGAAGCCGCGATGTCTTTTCCAGCCGCACCAAAGCGGTGTCGAGCCACCGCACTCCATAAGATTCCGCCGACTGGCAACTGCCTCTGGGAATCCATGCTCCGGACAGTGAATGAGTGACGCCCCCTCACCCGGCCTTTGGCCACCCTCTCCCCATCCGATGGGGAGAGGGCTGGGGTGAGGGGCCTTTCTCGCCGTGCTCTCCACCAAGCAGCACGAATCCAGGAAGGCATTACGTAGAGCCGTTTGAATGTTCATTCCGCCAAGCTCCTCAGTTCCCGCTTTCCCGTCCGCGCCTGTCGCACGAAGGCCCGTTGCCGTGCCTGTGTTTCCTCCGCCGAGTAGGCTTCGCGGAAGAGCCAGCGCATTCCCGCCTCCAGTTCCTCCACCGACATCCGTGCGGGGCGGAAGTTCACGTCGAAGAGCGTGCAGCGGTCCCAGTAGCGGTCGCGGAGCAGTCGGCCCTCGCGCTTCAATCGCGCGTGCAGGGGCGTTCCGGGAAAAGGCGTCAACACGGTGAACTGCGCTTCGGCCAGTCCGCTCGACCGGACGAACTCCAGCACCTGCGGGAAGACCTCGGGCGTGTGGTTGTCGAGGCCGAGGATGAAGCAGCCGTTCACGCTCACGCCGCGTGATTGCAGTGTGTCAATCACCTGCCGGTAACGCGGCGCACGCTGGGCCTTCCACCGCACCGGATCGACTCCGCCGAGATCAGACTCCGACGGGCTCTCGAACCCGATCAGCACCTGGCGGCAGCCTGAGTCGGCCAGCAGATCGCACAGCACCGGATCGTCCGCCACCGACGCGTCGGTCTCGGTGAACCAGCGCAGTTCCTCGCTTCGCAGCTCGCGCAGGAAGTCGCGGCTCCACGTGCGGTTGAGGAAGGTGTTGTCGTCGGCCAGTTCGAAGAACGGTTCCTCAAACCAGCGCCTTGCCTCGCGGATCTCCGCCATGACGAGCTCGACCGGCTTTTGGTTGAAGCGCCGGGTGATCGTCAGACTGGCGGCGCAGAAGTCGCAGGCGCGCGGACAGCCGCGCGAGGTCTGGACGGTGACGCGATTGTAGGGGCGGCCTTGCAGCAGTTCGAAGCGGGGACGCGCGTAGAGTTCGGGCGAGAAGACGGTGTCCGTCGCGCCGGCGTATCGGCGCTGGAGGCGACCAGCTGCCGCATCAGCGACCACGCGGGGCCAGGTGCCTTCCGCGCCGCCGATGACCACGGCATCGCAGTGTTCCAACGCTTCGTCAGGCAACTGCGAGACGTGCAGTCCGCCCATGACCACGCGGATGCCGCGCGCGCGATAGCGGTCGGCCACGGCGTAGGCTTCGTCGATCTGCGCGGCCAACGAGGAAATGCCGACGAGATCGAAGTCCGGCAGCTCCGTCTCGGCCCGCAGCTCGGCGATCTCCAAGTAGTGGATCTCGTGTTCCGGCGGCGTGAGTCCGGCCACGGTGAGCAGGCCAAGGCTGGGCAGCGAGGCGATGACCTGCCCCCGCCGGACGAAGCCCGGCAAGGTGACGCCCAGCCTGGCCAGTTCTTCCGTGCGAACCCGCACGCCGCTCATGGCGATGAGGCCGATTTTCATGGAGTGGTTGGGTTGGGACCGAGCACAGCCCGGAGCGCGGAGCATCGCTCTGCCAGTCGGCGAGTTTCGCCGAAAGTCCGTCTGAATCTGGATGACGGCCCGTAGAATCCCGCCCAGCCCCTCACCCTGCCCTCTCCCCGTCGGACGGGGAGAGGGTGGCCGAAGGCCGGGTGAGGGGTTCGAGAGGCCGCCATTGGCAGATGAAGCCCCGAATGAACTTCGTGCTTGAGGGGCGATCGATCTTCTAGCGGAGCGATGCTCCGCGCTCCGGGGCGGGACTTCACGGCAGGATCTCCTTGAGGGTGATGGTGCCGGCGAGCACCAGGCTCACGACCGGGATGGCGAAGAGGTTCCGCGCCCAGCCGAAGTGCGCCATCAACCCGCAGCACAGCGGCATCGTCACCGCGCCGACAAGGAAGGCGACGGACGCGGTCTTGATCCAAGGGCCGTCCAGCCCGAGCGCGTGCGCGGTGAGCCAGAAGCAGAGGTTCACCATGCCGAGGCCGAAGAATGAGATGTGCCCCAACCGATACATGCGGCGCGGATGGCTGCCGTAGCCGCCGAGCCAATCCGGCTTGTGGAAGAAGAGCCCCAGCACCAGCCCGGTGAGGAAGCCGAGCAAGATCCAGGTCCAGGCGAGGAGGAGATTGGCGGTGATCATGGGGTGGGTGCGTTCACTGCGTGACAGCATTCGTAGTGTTGGTTCCGGGATGTCCGAGCTGACGCAGCGTTTCGGCCAGCTTGTTCCAATCAGCCCATTCCTCTTCCGCGCTATTAGAGTGGGCATCGGCGGCAAACAGAGCGATGCCTTGGACAAAATTCGGGTGCTGTTGCAACCACTCCTCCACTTCGGGAGCGCGATTGGTGACGCTGAAGAGCGGGAGAAGATCGGCCGCAGAAATGCCCCATCGGCTCAATCCATTCCGCAAGGCGATTGGCTCCACTTCGTTCAGCGGCGGACTGCCTCGCCACCACAACGCCAAGTGTCCGGTGGCGACCGGCAATCCTGCGCCGATGTGCTGTCTGACCCAGGCCTTGTCATCGGCGGTCAGTGCGCCTGCCAGCGGAAACAGCTCCTCGAACACAGTGGTCTCATACAGCTTCGGAGGCAGCGGGCGGGCCGGGGCAAAATCATCGGGCTCGTGTCGGTTCAGGAAGTCGATGGCAGCGCGCATCTCTCTTTGGGCGATGTGCTGCTCGACGGCGTAGTTCAGGGATAGCTCATGCTGAACGGGAATACAGGCGGCACTCCATCCGAGCAAAGCCACCAGCAACACAGCCCAAGGAATCCGGTCCCGCGTCAGCGATGGCCAAGATTGAACCGTCCCACCCCAACGCCAGACCGCCAACGTCACGATCACCACAGGTATTCCCACAAGCGCCAAGTCGGACACTCTGCCCAGCGCGTTGAGCAACAGGGCTTCCTCGGGCGAGTTCCTCATTCCGCCCATGCTTCGCATGATTCTGTCGGAGAAGTTGGACAGCCCAAGGAACACCACCTCCACTCCCGCCGCCAGCAGCACCCACAACAAGCACCGAAAGGCTGGGGCTTGGCAGACCACCTGGAAGACCCGCGCCATCAGCAGCACACGCCAGAGCGAGACGATGCCGAGCAGCCAGAGATTGGCCTTGGTGGCGGTGAGGCTGTCCCAGAACCGCTCCACCGGGATGGCGTAGATCCACGCGATGGGTGCGGTCATCCAGAAGGCTCCCATGAACCCGCGCCACGCCGACCACAGCGGAGGCTTCTTGCCGTCGGCGTAGTCCATCTTCCAACGGGCGCACAGCCCATAGCTGATGAGAAACAGCCAAGTTCCTGAGACGAGCGAGAAGAGCAACGGCCCGAGGAACCAGAGAACGGGTTTCTCCGGGATGTAGGTCTGGTCGTAGTTGCGCGGGAAGGCGGTCAATAGGACCAGCGCCATGCCGGTCCAGAACGCGGCTTTGGACGATGCGACGTTCCGGATGGCGTCTGCGCGTCCGACAAGGAAGCCGAGGAGGGTTCTGAGGTTCATGGTTCCGGTAGCCGCCGAGGTGACGAGGCGGCTTTGGTTTTTTCGATTGCCCCGCCTCCTTACGTCGGCGGCTACGAGTCTAGGAAGGTTTCACCAGCGCCAGCAGCTCGCGGTGGTTGACCTTGCCGGTGCCGAGCTTGGGGATCTCCTTCACGAACTTGATCTCCCGAGGCACGCAGAGGTTGGTCAGGCCCTTGGCTTTGATGGCGGTGCGGAGGTGGTCGAGCGTCAGCTTGGGTTCGTTGGCGATGGCGATGAGGCGTTCGCCCTTGTCTTCGTCGGGCACGGCCACGACGGCGGTTTCGCAGCGCGCGCCGAACTCGTCCTTGAACGCGCCGGCCAGCGCGTCTTCCACGGCGGTGAGGCTGACCATCTCGCCGGAGACTTTGGCGAAGCGTTTCAGGCGGCCGAGGATGTGGACGAACTTGTCGTCGTCGATGCGGACGATGTCGCCGGTGTCATACCAGCCGCCGAGGGCCTGGAACTTGGCGTTGGCGTCGGGGTTGAGGTAGCCCTTCATCACGTTGGGGCCGCGGACGAGGAGGCGGCCGGTGGCCGACGCGGGGGAGCCGGGAGGCTGGGGCGCAGGGGAGGATTCTGACGAACTCCCTTTCTCCTCCGCTCCCTTGCTCCCCGGCTCCCCGGCTCCGACGCCCTCCACTGGCTCCACCTTCCATTCCATACCCGGGATCATGCGGCCGGCGCTGCCATGCTTCGGGGTCAACGGGGTGCAGACGGAGACGCACGGGCTGCATTCGGTCGCGCCGTAGCCTTCGAGGATGCGCACGCCGAACTTCTGCGCCCAGGTGTCGTAGGTCGTCTGCTGGACCTTCTCCGCCGCGGCGAAGAGGTAGCGCATGCTCCGGAAGTCGTAGGGATGCGCGCGGCGGGCGTAGCCGTTGAGGAAGGTGTTCGTCGCGAGCAGGACGGAGCAGTCGCGGTCGTAGAGCGCCGCCGGGACGATGCGGTAGTGGAGCGGCGAGGGATAGACGAAGCAGAACATGCCGCGCACGAGCGGGAGAAAGGTGCCGACGCTCAGGCCGAAGCTGTGGAAGAGCGGCAGGCAGTTGAACATGCGGTCGGTGTCCTGCATGTCGGTCACGGCGAGCATCTGGCGGATGTTTGCGAGCACGTTGCGGTGGGTGAGCTCGACGCCCTTGGGCACGCCTTCGGAGCCGCTGGTGAAGAGCACGACAGCGGTGAGGTCGGGCGCGAGGTTGAAGGTCATCGGCGCCATGAACCACGACCGTAGGCCGAAGAAGCTGCGGAGGAGCGCGGCCAGCTTCTGGCCTTTGCTGATGCCCTGGCGAACGTCTTCGAGGTAGAGGAACTGGATGCCGGCTTCTTCGAGCGGTTTCAGGTTCAAGCGGGCCTTCTCGACGAAGAGGCGGGAGGTGATGACCTGCTGGAGCCCGGCGAGCTGGCAGCATTGGAGCATCACCGTGGGGCCGGTGGAGAAGTTCAGCACGGCGGGCACCTTGCCGAGGCACCACGCGGCCATGACGGCGACAGGCATTGCGTTGACGTTGGGCAGCAGGACGCCGATGCGGGGGGAATCGGATGCCGGATGCTGGATGCCGGATGCCGGATCGGCTTGGTCCATCCAACCCGGCGGCATGATCTTCGCCGGATCGCTCGCGTGAATCACCTGCGCTTTGGGGTGAGCCAGGTTGGTCTTCCAATCCGGGCAACGTTTTGAAGCGTTGGACAACGCTTCGGCCAGCACCCGCACGCCCACCAGCAGCTTGCGATAGGACAGTTCGGTCATGCTCGCGTCCTGGAGGATGGTGCGTCGGGGAAACTTCTCCGCCGTTTCCGCCACGGCTTCGGCCAGCGTTTTCGGGCCGAACTCCATCTCGATGGCGAACTGCTGTTCCACCATCTGGTCGCGCAGCCACGTGGTCAGGCGCGTGCGGGCGACGGACGTGCTGGCGTCATGGTGCTTGGGCGGCGTGAGCAGGTCGCTGAAATGCGCGGTGACCTTGGGGAACCACAGGTGTTGTTCCGAGTTGGGCGAGAAAGGCAGGCGCTGGGCGCCGCGCAGGTAGCAGGTGATGACCTTGGCGGCGGTGCGGTGGAGGAGAAATCCGGTGCCGTCGAAGAGCTTCATCAACGTGCCGGTGCGGGAGAGCCGGCCTTCGGCGAAGAGCACGAGACGGCCACCGCCATTGAGGAATTCCGCCATGCGCTTCACCGCGTAGGGCGACGCGGTGTCGATGGGGAAGGTGCGCCGGTTGATCATGATCTTCCGGTGCAGCCAGCTGGTCTGCGCGGTGGTGGACGAGGTGACGAACTTCCAGTCGTCGTCCAGCACGAGCATGAGGAAGAGCCAGTCGAGCCAGGAAACGTGGTTGGGGATGAGCAGCACGGGGCCGGGCGACTTGAGGGCGTCGAGCCGGTGCGCCTCGTAGCGGTAGAACCAACGGACGAGGAAGAGGAGGAGACGTTTCATGATGCGGAGAGTGGCTTGGACAGAAGCGCGCCCGTATCGGGCTTTGGTCGGAGCGGACGAAAAATTCCGACGACGAACAGCAGAAGCGTTCCGCCCAAACAACCGCGCACCAGCCAACGGTCGGGCGGCAAGGAGCCGGGTTGGTCCAGCGTGAGCGTGCCGGCGAAGATCGCGCCTTGGGCGTCGAAGGGGAGCGAGTGTTCGACGGTGCCGTTGCGGGCGACGATCTGGGATTCTCCGGAGCTGCACACGCGGACGACGGGCAGGCCGTATTCGGCGGCGCGGATCGGACCGAGACGGGCGTGGGTCGCGTGCTGGGCTTCACCCCATTCGACCATATCCATCGTGGGGATGATCAGCGCCTGGGCGCCTTGGCGGACGAGTTCGTCGATGATCCGCGAGTAGCTGAAGTCGTAGCAAACGGCCAAGCCGATCTTGCCCCACGGAGAATTCCAGAGCTGCTGCGAGGGTGCGGGCTTGCCGTCCTGGAAGAACTGGATGGGCTGCTTCTTGGCCTGCTGGAAGACGATCTCGCCGTCGGGCGAAATGACGAAGACGGTGTTGTAGAAGGTTCGGTCGGGTTGGTGGTCCTTGCCGCCGACGATCAAGTGGCGGCGGTGCTGGCGGCACCAATCGAGCACGGCTTTCGGCGGGGCGTCGTCGAGGGTGTATTCGCTGAGGACGATGAGTTCGGTCTGCGGGTGCTGGGCGACGATGCGGTCGAGGGTTTCCAGCACCGCGTGTTGGCTGGGGAATTCCAGTTGCGCGCCGGCGAGGTGGAGGGTTTTGGCGGCGGAGGCGGTGAACCCAATCAGCAAGAGGACCAGACTAGCGGTCGCGCGGGCGGTGGCTTCAAGGGACGGTAGCGACGTTGAGAGGGTCGTGGGTTCAAATCTCCGGATACCGGGCAACACCCAAGCCGTCACCGCCAACAACGTCGCCACGAAGCCGATGCCATATCCACCCAAGGCCGCAAGCACTCCCGGCCATTGGTCGAAGGCCATGCCGGGCGTGAACCAGGCGAAGCGCAGCCAGTAGAGTTCGCTGCGGAAAAACTCCAGAGCGGTCCAGAGAACGGGTGCGACCGCGATCAGCCCGACGCGGTTGAGTTGGAGACGAAGTCGCAGCCAGCGCAGACCGGCGGAGAAGAATCCAAGCCATATCGCCAACACCAGCCAGAGCGCGACGGCTCCGAAGCCGAAGATCGTCCAGAAGAACTCCAGCTTGGGCGCGTAGCAGAGCAGCCCGAGGATCACCGCCGGATAGAAGGCCATGCGCCAGCGCGGCAATCGGGCGAGCCCGATCAGCGCGAAGGGAAGCAGGACAACCATCCACGCCAACGCAGCGGAGGCGAAAGCGAGGTGGAAGCCCAGAGTGCCTGTTCCAACCAGGGTGAGGATACGCCACCACGGCCAAGGTGGGGCATGCATCTTGCCGGTCCCTTTTTGAAAATCGGAGCCCATCGGAATGCACGGCGCGTCTTGGAGCAGGCTGGGTGCTCGCCCCACCTTGGGGACTTCGGCAATTCCGGCCATTGGATCTGCGGATGCTTTCACGGCTTCCTTTCCGGCGGCCGCGTGGGTCGCCTTACGCCTGTTTGGGCGCGGGATTCTGGGTGGTGAGCTTCATTCCGAGAGTGAGTATGACCACGACCACGGCGAGGCCGAGGAAGGCGTGGTGGGCGGAGAAACCGACCTTGGTCATCACGCCGAGCAGCCCCGCGCCGACCAACATGCCGGCGTAGTCCACGACGTTCTGCACGGCGATGGTTTTTCCGAGCGCGGTCGGGTCGGTCTCGTGCTGGAGCGCGGCGTTCAGCGGGACGATGAGCAAGCCCGCCATGATTCCCGCCAAGGCCAGCGCCGGGACGATGATCCAGAAGCCCGCGCTGCCCGGCAGCAGGCCCAGCAGGGTGATGCCGACGGCCATGCCGAGCGCGTAGAGCCATTGCTTGGAGAGATCTCCGATGCCGTGGAGCCGTCCGGCCAGCAGGCTGCCGGAGACGATGCCGAGCACTAGTCCGACCTTGAGCAGCGCGAGGCGATCATTGGTGATCTTCTCGGGAGGCATCCCGGCTTCTTCGAAGATGGTGAGCCCCCAGGCGTGGAGGTTGGTCCGCATGAACGCGCCGGCCATCCAGAAGAGACCGCAACCAAGCAGCACGCGGCCGATTCGGCGGCTGCCGACAAGCGCGCCCAAGTGGTGGAAGAAGGCCTGGACGCTGTCGCCGAGCCGCGCCGAGGCGTTGCAGGGCGTGCGGTCCATGCAGCCGTTGAGCACCGCGGCGAGGACGTAGCAGAGCGCGGACGCGCCGTAGCAAACCATGAGCGCACGCTCATGGCCGTAGAAGGCGCGGCTCTTGTCGTAGAGCACCGCCCCGCCCGCGAGACCGCCGAGAATGGCGACGAGCGTGAGCATCTCCACGGTGCCGTTGGCCTTCACCAGCTTCTCGGCGGGCAGCACTTCGGGCAGCGCGCCGTATTTGGCGGGCGAATAGAGGCAGGCACCGATGCCGACGATGGCGTAGCCCACGGCCTGCCACAACATGGCCTGGTCGTGGTTGGCGGCATGGAGCTGAACGCCGATGAAACCGGCGAAGACACCCAGCAGCTTCACGAGATTGCCGCCGAGCAGCCACGTGGTCTTGGGCATCCGGTCGTTCAGAAACCCGGCGAGCGGCGCGAGGAGGATGAACGGGATGAAAAAAACGACGCTGAAGAGGGTGTTCGTACCGTTGACCTGCTGTTCTCCGATGGTTCCGGCATTCTTCAGGAAGGTCAACGGGGCCAGGATGCCAGCCAGCAGCAGATTGTCGCCGAAGGCTCCGAGGAACTGGCCGGTAAGCAGCAGCGGATAGTTTTTCGCGGATTTCATGGTGCAGGCCCGGGATCAGAGGGTTTCGGCAAAGGCGGCGACGTTCTGGTCGAGCTTTTCCAGTCCGGCGACGAAGGAAGCGGTGCTGCGGCCGCTGAAGCCGGCCCAGACCGATTCGGCGGCCTGGTAGTAACCGGGGAGGATCTCGGCCAGCAGCCGGCGGCCGGCGGCGGTCAGGACCACGCGATGGGCGCGGCGGTCCTCGGGATTGTCCTTCCGGGAGACGAGCCCGCGCTCCTCCAGGCGGTCGATCAGGCCGGTGACGTTGGAGCGGTGCATGATGAGCACGCGGCTGAGCTCCACCTGCGTGGTGCCACCGGGGTGGTCGCGCAGGACGTTGAGGACGTTGAACTGGCTGGGGCTGATGTCCCAGCGGGCGAAGAACTGGCGGGAGACGTTCCAGATGGTCTCCGAGGTGCGGAGCAGCTGGAGGAGTGCGCCGTAGTGCGGGCCGGGCTTGGGCTTGGTCGTGCTCACGGCGACAGTGTTTAGAGATAGATAGTTGATACGTCAACTAAATGAATCGGCCCGGTCGAAGCACGGAAAGATCCCCGGAGAGGCTCCGGTTGAAGGCCTCTGATCCGACGCGCGACGCGGAAGCGCGACCGCGACGAAAGCCGCATGGACATTGGTCGGAATCGATGTCGAGGCGTGCGCCGCCAATCAAAGAAACATGTCGCGTGTCCATCAAAAACTGCGTGAAAAGCCGAAAACTGTTTGAAAAGCAGGAACATCTCTGTCACCTAATCGTCCCATAACCGCCCAACATATGTTGTGGTGAACCCGGATCGGGGGTGAGAATTAATGGCAAAGAAAGCAGCTGTTAAGAAGAAGGCCGCGAAGAAAGCGGTGAAGAAAGTAGCCAAGAAGGTGGCCAAGAAGAAGGCCGCCAAGAAGTAACCCGTCGTATCCCGCAGGATGGAATCCTCGGCCGAGCGCCGCTGGGTTCCATCCTGATGGTTTTTCATCCCTCCTCTCTTTCCTCCCCGTCCATGGCCACCCTCGTCTTCGACATCGAAACCACCGGTCAACCGTTGGAGCACTTTGACGAGGTGCAGCAGGAGTATCTCTTCCGCGAGGCCGAGCGCATCCCCGACGATGAGGAGCGCGCCAAGAAGCGCGAGGACATCCAGCGCATGTTCAGTCTCTGGCCGCTGACCGGCCAGGTCGTCTGCATCGCCATGCTCAATGCCGAGTCGATGCGCGGGAAGGTGCTCTTCGTCTCCGAGGACTACGACGACGAGCAGCCCGGGCCGGTCGAATTCGTGCCCTGTGTGGACGAAACCGAGCTGTTGGCGGGCTTCTGGGACCTGGCCAAGCACTACGATTCCGTCGTGACCTTCAACGGCCGCGGCTTCGACGTCCCTTTCCTCTATCTCCGCTCCGCCCTGCTCAACATCCCCGTCAGCCGCAAGGACTGGCTCGGCTACCGCTACGCGACCGAGCCCCATTGCGATCTCGCGGAGCAGCTCAGCTTCTACGGCGTGAGCGGACGCGAAGGGGCTGCGCGCAAGTTCAACCTGGATTTCTACTGCAAGGCCTTCGGCATCCCGTCGCCCAAGGCCGAGGGCGTCACCGGCTACCAGGTGCCGGAGATGATCGAGCAAGGCCGGTTCAAGGAGATCGCCGAATATTGCCTGCGCGATGTGGAAGCGACCGTCCGGCTGCACCGCATCTGGGCGGAACGGCTCAAGGGGATCAAATGAGCTTCGCCGAAGAACCCGCCATCCTCGTCTGCTGTGCGGTGCGGGAAGAGGCGGCGTTTCTCCGGCCGGACAAGCGGCTCGATGTGCTGGTCACAGGCATGGGCCGGGACAACGCCGAAAAGCAGGTCCATCAACGCCTCAAGACCTCCGAATACGATCTCATCCTGACCTGCGGTTTCGCAGGCGGCCTGAATCCGTATTTGTCTTCCGGGACCGTGGTCTATGACTGCGATCCGGACGAACCGCTCAACGCCGCCTTGCTCGCGGCCAAAGCGTGTCCCGCCACCTTCCATTGCTCGGACCGCGTGGCCGTGACCGTGGCGGAAAAGAAGGCGTTGTGGGAATCGACCCGATGCGACGCAGTGGAAATGGAGTCGCAGATCATCCGCGCCATCGCCCGCGCGCATGAGATTCCCAGCGCGACCGTCCGGGTCATCTCCGACTCGGCGCAGGAAGACCTTCCCATCGATTTCAACGCGCTGATGACCGCCGACCATCGTTTGAACTTCTTCAAGCTCGCCGGTGCCATCGTGCTTTCGCCCTCGCGCATCCGGGGCTTGATGCGTCTCCAGCAGACCAGCCGCACCGCAGCCAAGAACCTGGCCGCGACGCTGGATGCGTTCGCCGCCGGATGGAAGCGACTGCCCGGTTCCTGATCTCTTCGCGCTGGCCAGCCAACGGGGCGCTGCGTTGAATCCCGCCCATGCCCGACCTTTTCGCCGCCGATCCGTCCATCTACCGAGTCCGCAGCAAGGCCGCCGGTCCCGCCGGCTCGCTGCCCATCGACGCCGATCTTTTGTTGAACCGTCCCAGCGGCGATCTCTTCGGGCTCACGCAGAACGTCGGCATGGGCTGGAACCCCGACGAACTCGGGCGCAAACAGTTCCTCATCCTCAGCACCCAGGGCGGAATGCGCGCCCCGGATGGGAAACCCATCGCCCTTGGCTACCACACGGGACACTGGGAAATCGGCCTGCTGGTCCAGGCCGCCGCCGAGGAGTTCCGCCGAGAGAAGAGCGTGCCCTTCGCCGCCTATTGCTCCGATCCGTGCGACGGCCGCACGCAGGGCACGACCGGCATGTTCGACAGCCTGCCGTATCGCAACGACGCCGCGCAGCTCTTTCGGCGCCTGGCCCGTTCGTTGCCCTGCCGGGCTGGCGTGATGGGCGTGGCCACCTGCGACAAGGGGCTTCCCGCGATGATGATGGCTTTGGCCGGATTGAAGGATCTGCCCGTGGTGCTCGTGCCGGGCGGCGTGACGCTGCCTCCGACCAACGGCGAAGATGCCGGAGCCGTGCAGACGCTCGGCGCGCGCTATGCCCACGGGATGGTATCGCTCCAGGAAGCGGCGGAGTTGGGCTGCCGAGCGTGCGGTTCGCCGGGCGGCGGCTGCCAGTTCCTCGGCACGGCGGCGACCTCCCAAGTGGTGGGCGAAGCTCTGGGGCTGTCCCTGCCCCATTCCGCGCTGGCTCCTTCGGGCGAGCCGGTCTGGACCGATCTCGCCGTCCAATCCGCCAAGGCACTGGTGGAGTTGGAAGCGCGGGGCATCCGCAGCCGCGACGTGTTGACCGATGCCGCCCTCCGCAATGCCATGGTCGTCCACGCGGCCTTCGGCGGCTCCACCAACCTGTTGCTCCACATCCCCGCCATCGCCCACGCCGCCGGGCTGCACCGCCCGACCGTGGCCGATTGGATCGACGTCAATCGCCGCACGCCGCGCCTCGTCAGCGTCCTGCCGAACGGCCCCGTCCACCATCCCACCGTCCGTGCCTTCCTCGCCGGTGGTGTGCCGGAGGTGATGCTCCATCTGCGCCGCCTCGGACTGTTGGAAACCGGCGTGCTGACCGTCACCGGTCGCACCTTGGGCGAATCGCTCGACGCCTGGGAACGCAGCGAACGCCGGAGCCGTTTCCGCGAGATCCTCCGCGAACAGGACGGCGTCGATCCCGACGAGGTCATCTTCAGTCCCGAAGCAGCCGAGACCCGTGGACTGACCTGCACCCTGAGCTTCCTCCAAGGCAACCTCGCGCCCGACGGCGCCGTGATCAAAAGCACCGCCATCGATCCTTCGGTGGTCGATGCCGACGGCGTCTATCGCAAGGAAGGCCCGACCAAGGTCTTCACCAGCGAGAAGGCCGCCATCGCCGCGATCAAGGGCGGCGCGGTGAAGGCCGGCGACATCATGGTCCTGGCCGGGATCGGGCCGATGGGCACCGGCATGGAGGAAACCTACCAGGTGACCAGCGCGCTCAAGCACCTGCCCTTCGGCAAACACGTCGCGCTGCTGACCGACGCCCGCTTCTCCGGCGTCTCCACCGGCGCGTGCGTCGGCCACATCGGGCCCGAAGGCCTGGCCGGCGGCCCCATCGGCAAGGTGCGCGACGGCGACGTGATCCGGCTCGTGATCGAGCGGGCCCAATGCAGCGGCCGCGTCGATCTCGTTGGCGACGGCGACCGCCGCTTCAGCCCCGACGAAGGCTTGGAAGTGCTGCGGCAACGGGCTTCCCGCACCGATCTCGCCCCGAATGCCAACCTGCCTGAGGACACGAAGCTCTGGGCCGCGCTCCAGGCGGCGAGCGGCGGGACATGGGGCGGGTGTGTGTTCGATTCCGAGACGATAGTTGGACTTCTCAACACACGTTGACTCGATACGCCAATGGCGTATATCCAGCTGCGTGGTTTTCATCGAAACACCAACGTTCACGAAGCTGGTCAACCAGCTTATGGACGATACGAGCTACGCCGAGCTGCAGAAACATTTGGCGGCTCACCCTGCCGATGGAGATCTGATTCGGAAT
>CAMLMI010000005.1 GCA_946480965.1 uncultured Verrucomicrobiales bacterium
GCGCTGCGACATTCCCCAGAAATCTGTGCGTGTGGAGAATATCCGCTTGAGCCTTCGACAAGATCCCTTTGGCAGCCATACTGTCGATCGACTTCTCCAAGTTGGAACCAGTGGCATTGTTTTCTCGGCAGAGTGCCTCGATCAACGCTCTCAACCCAATCGCTGTAAGAACTGGGAGCTTGGCGTTCATAGCCCCAACAACTTCGCCGTAAATCACTCGAATCTTGGGAGGGCATTTCAGCCAGTTTTCAATCGGCTTTCGCTCTGTTTCGTTTCGAGGATAAGTCCTCCACCAAGTCAGATACTCATCTGTGTCAGGGTCTCGAGCGCCTTCCTCCCACTCTTCAATCGCGTAGTTAAAATCTTCACATCCGGCACACTGAACAAAGAAGTGCTTTTCTCCCCACCTGTATTCCTCGCTTGGCTCCGAGAGGACACTGCCCTTACCCACAATTGAGTGATTCGTCCGTCTTCCGCAGTTATGGCAAAAAACTTTCATTCCGGCGTCATAACCGATTTCACACCCACTTCTTCACCGCCACCTCTGGATTGATCTGGGCCAGCGGCTTCTCGCCCTTCATCGCCAGGATCAGGTTCTGCACCGCCGCCGTCGCTTGGCGGACGACGCTCTCGTTCGTCCGCGAGCCGATGTGCGGGGTGATGACGACGTTGGGCAGGCGCAACAGCGGATGGTCGGGCTTGGGCGGCTCTTCATCCAGCACGTCGGCCGCGTAACCGGCGACATGGCCGGACTTCAGCGCGGCCACGAGGTCGGCGGTGTTCACCACTTCGCCCCGCGCGCAGTTCACGATGACGACGCCGGGCTTCATCTTCGCCAGGGTCTCGGCGCGGACGAGGTTCTTGGTTTTGGGCGTGAGATTGGTGTGGAGCGAGACGTAGTCGGCAATGGCGGCCAGTTCCTCGAAGGTTTCCAGGCGGCGGATGCCGTGCTCGGCGGCGAAGGCGTCGTCCCAGTAGCTGCCGAAGCCGACGACGGTCATGCCGAAGGCGCGGGCGCGGAGGGCGACTTCCTTGCCGATGCGGCCGAGGCCGACGATGCCGATCGTCTTTTCGAAGAGTTCGCGGCCGGTCTTGCGCTTCCAGCCGCCGGCGCGGGTGGAGTCGGTGTGGAATAGAAGGTTCTTCTCGATGGAGAGGAGCAGGAGGAATGCGTGTTCGGCCACGGTGGTGTGGTTGACGCCGGGGGTGAAGAGCAGCGGCAGGCCGAACTCGGTGCAGCTCTTCGTGTCGATCTTGTCCACGCCGATGCCGTATTTGCTCAGCACCTTGAGGCGCGGCAGGGCCTTCTGGAGCACGGCGCGGGTGATCATGTCGTCGCCGCAGATGTAGCCGTCCACCTCGCCGACGAGGGCAAGGGTGTCGGCTTCGTTGAGCGGGCCGCGGGCGCGGATGATCTCCCAGCCGGTCTGCGCGAGGAGGTCGTGGTGGGCGCCGGGGGTGTCCTGGAAGGAGGTGGTGGTGAGAAGGATTCTCATGGAGCGGAGCGGATCAACGGCCGATGGCGACGGACGCCCGTTCCGCCGCGTGAATCGCGCGGTGGAGCCGGAACGTTGTCATGGGCCTCACGGGCATGCTTGTGGGCCGGAAATGTGGGCGTCGCCCCGGAGGGCGGGAAGTGGAAAAAGGCTCCAATCGGTTGCGGAAAACGGCACCCGCCAAGGGAAGGACGAAGCGCGAAGGCCAAAGGCCGAAGGAAGCGCGATGGAGGAAGTGGCCTGAGATCCACCCCTGACCCCTCCAAGGAGGTGAACCGGGCACGCGCGGCCGATTGATGGGAAGGCGTTCTGCCTTATCCCCTCCTTGGAGAGGTCAGGGGTGGGTTCTGGCCGAACAGCAGGAGAAAGCCCGATTCCCGGTCGGACCTCGCGACACGCAGCCCCCCAAACCGCCGGTCACTCCGGCCGCGCCCATTCGGGGTGCTCGATGAAGGCGTAGCAAAGCAGGTGCGCGATGGTCATCTGGGCGTCTTCGGCCCGGCCGTAGTGGGTGTCGTTGACCACGAGGACCTCGTCGCAGAGGCCGGCGAGCTTGCCGCGCTTCGCACCGACGAGCGCGGCGGTGAAGAGGCCGTTGTCCTTGGCCCATTCGTTGGCCCGGACCAGATTGGGCGAGCTGCCGCTGACGCTGAGGCTGAGGACGAAGTCGCCCGCGCGGCCGTAGTTCATGAGCTGGCGGAGATAGACGTCCTCGTAGGCGTAGTCGTTGCCGAGGGCGGTGATCCAGCTGGTGTTGTCGTTGAGGGAGAAGACGCGAAAACGCTTTCCGACGAGGGGCTGGACGCTGTCGGAGGAGCTCTTGCCGAGATCAGTGGCGAAGTGGGAGCTGTTGGAGGCGGACCCGCCGTTGCCCATGACGAAGACCTGGCGGTCGGCCCGGAGGGTTTCGCGCAGCTTCGCGACGAGGCGGGCGACGGCGGCCTGGTCCACGGAGTCGAGGGCGGCTTTTTGGGCGTCGATGTAGCGGGCAATCCAGGAGTGCATAGGCGGTGGGCGGATGGTCGGGGGAACGGACGGATGGGCGAGGATTTTCTTCAATGGATGGTCCTTCTCCTCGTCTTCCTCTTCGTCCTCGTCCGTGTCCGTAGGGTGAAGGAGGAGGACGAGGACGAAGAGGAGGAGTTGTTCCGGCGGAGACCTTGAGAGGGCTGTAAGCCGAATTCTGTCTGCGCCGGTTGCCCGGCGGAGAGGATCATTTGTCTGAGCGGCCGATACCCGGAACCCGGCTTTCGCCTGGGAGCGGGCCGCTCCGGGGTTCCCTATTTGGCCTTGCACCCGATGGGGTTTTCCGTGCCGCGTCGCTTGCGCTCCGCGCGGTGGGCTCTTACCCCACCTTTTCACCCTTACCGGAGGCTTGCGCCCCAGGCGGTATGTTCTCTGTGGCACTGTCCGTCGGGCCGCCGTTTCCAGCGGCTCTCCCGCGTGTATCCGGTCGCCGTAGCGGCCGGTTACGCGGCATCGCGCCCTATGGTGTTCGGACTTTCCTCCCCGGCTTGCGCCGGAGCGATCCTCCGCCCTCTCAAGGTCTGTGCAGACTAGCGGTCCGGCGGCAAAGGGGAAGCGGCATTCTCGGACAAGTGGCCGGACCAAAAAAGCGCGGCGGGCTTGCGGCCTGCTCGCGGGAGCTACGACGAACGCTCCCGGGCCTTGGGCGGGCCGAGGATGATCGAGGCGACCATCGCGCCCCGGGCATGGGCCGGGGAACGGAGGGCGTCCACCACGGCCTGCAGCTCGGCGCGCGTGTTGGATCTCGCCGGGGAAGCCGGCGCGGAACGCTGGGCCGAACGGAGATTGCCCGCCGCCGCCAGACGGGCGGCGACCCGGTCATCGATGCTGCCGGCCCGGGCCATGGCGGCCTGGGTCTCGGAGCGATCGGAGACATCGGCCAACCTAGCCCGGACGCGGTCCTCCAGGTGGCTGCCGCGGTCGTAGGCGGCGTCCGGCCGTTCCATCGAGGCCAAGTAGGTGGGCACGGGCTCCTCGGCCCGGCCCTCGGTTTCGGCGATCAGCGGATCGCACGGATGCGTGGGCAGAGGCGGGGGCGACCGGCGAAGTCCCTGGGGCGGGAAGGACGGAGGAGGAGGCGGCGGCGCGGTTTCGCCCCGGAGCAAGCGGTTGATCTCCTCTTCCCAGTCGCTGAGCGGACGGTTGGGTTCGGTGGCCATGTTGGTTTCTCCGGTTTTCTTGGGCCGATAGACGTAGGGATCGAGTGAATCGGTCGCGCCCTCCTGGCTCTTCTTCTTGATCCAGTCGAAGAGCGCGGAGAGCGCGACCAGGATGAGGATGAACGCGATGAACCCGCCGCTCAGGGCCAAGAGGCGGGGAGCATCCGCGAGCAGGGCTGCGGTGGCGGGCATCACGGCGGGTTCAGGAGTTCGGCGCGGTCTGGGGGCCGCCGCCGATCTGCTGCCTCATGCCGGTGTCGGCCTGGAGGTTCTGCATCCGGTAGTAGTCCATGACGCCGAGGTTGCCGTTGCGGAAGGCCTCGGCCATCGCGAGGGGCACCTGCGCTTCGGCCTCGATCACGCGGGCGCGCATTTCGGCCACGCGGGCGATGTTCTCCTGCTCCGTGGCGACGGCGGCGGCGCGGCGGACTTCGGCTTCGGCCTGGGCGATGAGCTTGTTGGCCTCGGCCTGTTCGGCCTGGAGCTTGGCGCCGACGTTCTCGCCGACGTCCACGTCCGCGATGTCGATGGAGAGGATCTCGAAGGCGGTGTTGGAATCGAGGGCCTTGTCCAAAACGTTCTTCGAGATGCGGTCCGGGTTCTCGAGCACGATCTTGTAGCTGTCCGAGGAACCGATGGTGGTGACGATGCCTTCGCCGACGCGGGCGATGATCGTCTCCTCGGTCGCGCCGCCGACGAAACGGTCGAGGTTCGTGCGGACGGTCACGCGGGCGCGGGCCTTGACGATGATGCCGTCCTTGGCCACGCCGTCGATGGTGGTCTTGCCGGAGGAGGGCGCGGGGCAGTCGATGACCTTGGGATTGACCGAAGTCTTCACCGCTTCGAGCACGGTCTTGCCCGTGCCCTTGGTGGCGAGGTCGATGGCGCAGGCGCGGTCGAAGTCGAGGTGGATGCCCGCCTTGCGCGCGGCGATGAGGGCGAGGACGACCATCTCGATGTTGCCGCCCGCGAGGTAGTGGGTGGAGAGGTCGTCGATGGTCAGAGGGATGCCGGACTTCACGGCGGTGATGCGGGTATCGACCACCAGGCCGACGGGCACGCTGCGCAGCTTCAGAGCCACCAGCTCGAACGGCCCGACCGGCGCGCCGGACGAAAACGCCCGGAGCCAGATGGCGAAGAAGCTGAGCGCCCAGATGACGACGCCGAGCGCGAAGACACCGGCGATGATGTAGAGGATCGTCGGGAAATCGACGAGCGCGGCGAGCAGGGAGGGATGCAGGTTCATGGTAAAGGGGATTTCAGGACGCTTCGGTGTCGCGGGTCACGACCACGCTCATGCCGTCGGCGGAGACGACCTTGATGGCCACGCCCTTTTCGATCAGCGGACCGTCGCTGCGGACATCGATGCGGCGGCCGTCGATGATGGCGACGCCGGAGGGGCGCAGGACGGTTTCGGTCACGCCGGGCCGGCCGACGAGACCGGTGGACGCCAAGGGCGGCTCGGAAAGCACGCGGTCGGAGACGAAGAGCCTCGCGAACGGGCTGTGCGGAAGCAGCTTCACGTAGGCCACGGTGATGGCGACCAGCAGGATGGAGGATAGGGCGAGGGACCAGTTGCCCGCCTGCACGCCCACGTTCAGATACGCCACGGCGACGCCCGCCAGGATGCAGACGACGCCCGCGACACCGGCGACGATGCCGGGCAGGAAGGTTTCAAGCACGAGCAGGATGAAACCAGCGACGAGCAATGTGATGACCAGTTCCATGCGGGCGAATCTGCGGAGCGACGCGGTTCGGAGCAAGTGGAATGGCCCGGGGCTTTTGGAGCCGTGATCATCTGCGCGGGAGCCGCACCACGGTTCCAGAGAGACAGCGGATCACGCAGTCGCCGCCGGCGGTCCATTCCGCCACGAAGCTTCCTTCGGTTCGCAGGAAGAGGACGGGGCACCGCTGTTGCGCAAGGCGCCGCTTCAGCTCCGGAGGCGCGCGCTCGGCCGCGGGCAGCTCCGCGTCGGCCACCACGATCAGGCGCGGTTGGATGCGTTCGAGGAGCGCGTCGTTCAACGGTTCGTCCTTGGTCGGCAACCCGGCGACCACGATGTCCGCGCGCAGATCGTCGCCGTGGCGGCGGAGCAGCGCTTCCTGGCCATCACGGCCCAGATCCGAAAGGAGCAGCCAACGGAAGCCGTGGCTCTCTCCGAGCAGAACCAGCGCGCCGTCGTCCGCGAGGTTGATGCGCGCATCGGCGGCCGGATGCAGCACGCGCCAACCGGCCACGGCCTCGCCATCGGACACCCGCTCCAAGGCCATCGGCGCGGCTTCGAGTTCTTCCACGACCCGCCGATAGACCGGCGAGCGGAAGCGCAGATCGCCGAGGACCACGCGCTCCGTGCCGAACGCCTTCGCCATCAAGACAGCACCGCCCACATGCCGGGCATCGCCGTGGGTCAGGGCGAGACGGGGCAGACGGTTGACGCCCTGGGCGCGGAGAAACGGGCGCAGGATCAGCTCGGCGGCGGGCTGGTCGCCGGCGTCGATCAGCAGGTCTTCGGCGCATCCCCGCGTGTCGAAATGGACCGCGTGCCCGCCGTTGAGCGGAAGGATCGTCAGCCGGGTGGTGCGATGGTCGATGCCGATGCGGACCAGCAGGCAGACCGCCAGGAGCGCGGCCGCCGCCAGTCCGGCCTTTCCGGGCCAGCCCGGACGGAAACGGACGAAGCCCGGCACGAGCAGCGCCACGGCGAAGAGCGCCATTTCCCAGAACCTCGGCGACGGCACGAACCACGCGGCGCCGGGGAGTTCCGCGAAGAACTCGCTGCCCCGGACCATGAGGTTCATGCAGACCCAGGCGGCGTGGTTGAACACTTCGGCGATGGACGGCAGCAGCGCCCCGCTGAGCAGGCTGGCGATGTTGCCCGCGAGCGCGACGCCGGAGAGCGGCACGATGAGCAGGTTCGACAACAGGCTGCCGGGCGTGACGAGGTGGAAATAGTGCGCCGTGAGCGGCAGGGAGCCGAGCCACGACGCGGCCGACACGGCGAAGGCCTTCGCGAACCAGCGCAGCGCGGCGTCGCGCCCGCGTTGCCAGCGGGTGCGGAGATCGCGGACGAGGAAGGCGTCGGGCTCGAACCACTGCCGCAGCCTCGTCTCCAGCGCCGTGCTGACGAGCGCGATGGCCAGCACCACGGAGAACGAGAGCTGGAACGACGCCTGGAACAATTGGAGCGGTTCCCACACGAGAATGCAGAGCGCGGCGACGAAAAGGGAATTGAGCAGGTCGGGAGGACGGTTCAGCGCCCAGCCGAGCAGGATGACACTCATCATCACGCCGGACCGCACGGCCGAGGACTGCCAGCCGGTCGCGCCGATGTAGAACCACAGCAGCGCCATGACCGGCAGGAAGCACCATCGCCTCGGCACCTGGAGCAGCACAGCCAGCTTGATGAGGATGGCGGCGATGAGGGCGATGTGGAGCCCGGAAATCGCGAAGATGTGGAGCGTGCCGGAGAGGACGAACGGCTCCGCCACCTCGTCGTTCAGGCCCGCCTTCCAGCCCAGGGCCATCGCCCAGAGCAGCGCAGTGGCCTCGTCGTCCGGCAGGCCGCGCGCCAGGGTCGCCTTGGCCCAGGCGATGAAGCGTTCGGAGAAACCCGGGCCGATGACGCCGTTGTCCGGAGCGAGCGTCCATTCGCGCGGATCGTCGAGGCGCAGCAGATGATGGACGCCCTGGTTGGCGAGGAAGGTCCGGTAGTCGAAGAGCCCCGGGGCCTTGGGGCCGGGCGGAGGCGCGACCACGCCGGTCAGCTCCACGGTTTGCCCGTCATGGAAACGGCCTTCGAGATCGGCCGCCACGGTGGCGACCAGCTCGCCCGAGGCGGGCCTCCATTCGCCCCGGGTCTGGACGGCGTGGACGGCGATGCGGCCCAGCGAACGGTCCACCCGCTCGTCGTCGATCAGCATCCGCTTGAGCACCGGCGGCCCGACCAGCCGGCCACGCACCGTGGCGATCTGCGGCTCCGCGCCCAGCACGCGGCGGAGATCGGTCGGGGAAAGCGGCTGGGCGTCGATGGCGTGGTGCGCCGCGCCCAGCGCGGCGAAGAGGGCGAGCGCCATCGTCCAACGGCCGCGCTCCGACATCGCCGCCCGCAACAGGAGCCCGGCGGCGATCCCGAGAAACAACCACGGCGGCGCCTCCAACACCCGGCTTGCGACGATGCCGACGGCGTAGGCCGAAGCCACCAGCGTCAGCGGACGAACCATTCGGGGGAAATTCCGGTGGAACGGAACACGAAAGCCCACCCGGCGGAAAGCCCTTTGTGGCGCAAGCCTCCGGCTGGGCGTGCCGCCGACATCCTGTCGGCCAAGGCGTCCTGCCAACGGCGGACGCCCTGGCAAGCGTGACGCTTGCGGCACGGCCGACGGGACGTCGGCGCGGCGCGGCTCGGCGGAGCCACCCTTGCGAGATCAGTTCTGGGCAACGGCCTTGCCCGGCGGACGCTGGAGCTGGGCGGTGAAGGCGGCTTGCACTTCCTGCACGACGGACGCGCGGCGCTGCATCTCGGCGTTGAAGGCCGGGTGAGCGCGGGAGGTTCCTTCGTTGAGGCCGTAGCGGATCAGCGCGGCGCGGCGTTCCATCTGTTCGACGCGGTTCAGGGCCGGTTCGAGGAAGCGGGGCTCGACCAGGCGGCGCATCTCGGCGAGCGCGGCCTGGGTCTTGCCCGAGCCATAGTCGCTCAGCATTTCGCGCAGCCGGGTCTCGGTGGAAGGGCGGATCAGTTCCGCGCGGCCGATCATCACGCGCACGAGCGACGCGGGCGCGGGCGAAAGTTCCAGGGGCAACGTCTCGTCGGTCCAGCCGCGCGGCAGCGGGAAGAGCACGCGCAGCCCGTCGTCGTCGAACCAGTCGCTTTCCCAAGTGGCCAGCATCGATTCGGCTTCATCGGCGAAGAGGCCGGCGCGGGTCAGCGAATCCTTGAGCCGGCGGCGGAGCTCGGCCGCCTGCTCGGGCCGCCGGGCATTGCCTTCGGCGGGCTTGAGCGCGATGGGGAGGCGTTCGCCGGGCTTGAGCACGTCCACGGTGGTGAGGGTTCCGGAGAGGCCGCGTCCCTCGAAGACCTGGAGATCGAGCATCGGTTCGGAGCCGGTGTTCTGCAGGACCAAGCGGTCTTCGCCCTCGAACTGCACGGCGAGCGGCGTGGCGAAGTTTCCGGCCCCGCGATAGAAGAGGAATTTCTCCGCCTGTCCGAGGTCCTGCTCCGTTTGGGTCATCAGGGGAGAGCGGGCGACCAGCGGATTCGCGGCGGTGTGGCGGGCGTGGAAGTAGTGGTTCGCCGGGGCGTCCCCGACGGGGAACTTCACCGTGTCGGCCTTGGCCCCGATAGCGACGTTGTCCCAGCGGATATAGCTGAGGTTCGTGCCCGGGAGCAGACCGGGCAGATCGATGACCGGGCCGAAGGCATGGGCTTGCGGATACCACTCTGTGACCAGGCCCCGGGGGAACTTCACGGTGGCGCTCACGGTCATCGGCTGGTTGGCGTGGAAGTAGATCACGGGCGTCTCCATGCGCTGGAGCCAATGGCGGGAGTTCTTCGTGAGGGCCGCCTGGATATCCAGCTTGGCCTGAGCGGCCGCGTGTTCGGGACCGCGCAGCGCGGCTTCGCGGCGATAGACAAACCCCGGGAGATCGACGGCGACGAAGGGGTTCCAGTGGATCGGCGCACCGTCGGAGCCGACGACCGAGGTGAACGTGCCCCACTCGTGGGCGCGGTAGCGCGGCAGCGTGTCGTAGCCGCCGCAGGCGTGGAGTTGCAGTGCGCCCGCCACCAGGGCCAGCGCAGCCGGGAAAAGAAGGGAAGGTTTCATGGCAGTGGAGTTCTACGGTTCACCGCCATCCTGCGCCCAAGCGGAGGGACCGTGTGTAAAGAGTCTGTCAGGCCGGCCGCCCCGTTGAACCGGAGCGGCGGTTCCGACACCCAGCCGTTCCTTGACGGAAACGGCTTCTGCGGCGGAAGTGGTTCCCATGAGCGCGAAAAAGATTCTCTGTCTCGTCGGCGACTTCGTGGAGGACTACGAGGTCATGGTTCCCTTCCAGGCCCTGTTGATGGTCGGCCACGCCGTCCATGCCGTCTGCCCGGGCAAGAAGGCCGGGGACAAGGTGCGGACCGCGATCCACGACTTCGAGGGCGACCAGACCTACAGCGAGAAGCCGGGCCACAACTTCGCGCTGAACGCCACCTTCGCCGAGATCAAGGCCTCGGACTACGACGCCCTGCTCATTCCCGGCGGGCGAGCGCCGGAATACCTCCGGCTGGACCCGGCGGTCATCGAGGTCGTCCGCCACTTCGTCCTGACCCGGAAACCGATCGCCGCCGTCTGCCACGGCGTGCAGCTCCTCAGCGCCGCCGGTGGCCTGAACGGCCGCAAGTGCGCCGGCTACTACGCCTGCGGACCCGAGGTGACGCTGGCCGGCGGGCAGTTCCAGAACATCGCGGTGGACGGTGCCCATGTGGACGACAACCTCGTCAGCGCCCCCGCCTGGCCGGCCCATCCGGCGTTCCTGGCCAAGTTCCTCGAAGTGCTGGGGACGAAGATCACGCTGTAGCTTTCGACCTTCCTCAACCCGGAAACGAAAACGCCCGCGGGAATTTTCCTGCGGGCGTCGTGTTTCAGGCGCAAGGGCCCTGCCGGGCCATCGCTCCTTTGTGTTCGGACTCGCGGACTTCGGGCGTCCGCGCTCCGACGGATTCGGCGGCTCAGACCACTTCGATGCGGCGCGGGGCCGGCTTGCGGGTCTTGGCCAGCGTGAGGGTCACGAGGCCTTGCTCGATCCGGGCCGTGATGTGGTCGCGGTCGATTTCGGGCGAGAGCTGGAAGGTGCGCCGGTAGCTGGCGGCCGCCGTCTCCTTCAGGAGCACGGCCGCTTCGGCGGTGGCGGGGGCCTTCCGGCCGGTCACGGTGAGGCGGTCCTCCTCGACGGTGATCGAGAGCCGTTCCTTGTTCACCCCGGGCATCTCGGCATGGAGCACGTAGGCTTCCGGGGTTTCATGGATGTCCACCTCGGGCCGCACGTAGAGTTCGGCGTCGTTCTCGACCGGGGCGCAGGTGCCATTGGTCTTCTGGGTCAGTGCATTCATGGCGTTTCCTTTCTTGACCGGGGTTATTTGACTTCGACCTGGATCTGGCGCGGTTTGGCCTCTTCCCGCTTGGGCAGGACGACGCTGAGGATGCCGTCCTCGTAGGTCGCGCGGACCTTTTCCACCTCAACCGGGGTCGGGAGAGAGAAGGCGCGGTGGAACCGGCCGGTGAAGCGCTCGGAGCGGATGAGCGTGCCGTCCTGTTCGGAGGTGGCGGACTTGCGCTCGCCGGAGAGGCTGAGCACGCCGTCCTCGACGGAAAGCTGGATCTCTTCCTTCTTCAACCCGGGCAGTTCGGCCTTCAGGACGAACTGGTCGGCGTCCTCGGAGAAGTCCACGGCCGGAGCCCATTGGTCGAAGGCCAACCGATGTCCGCCTCGCAGCGGCGCATCGAAGAACCGGGCGACTTCCTGTTGCAGGCGATTGAGCTCGGCAAAGGGCCAAGCGGATGGGGTGTTCGGTTTGTTCCAACGTAGCAGTGTCATAAGGAATGGTTCCTTTCTGCCGTCGGAAAATAGCTTGGGAAATGCCAGCGCGGCCCCGGCTGCGGCAACCCCGTGGAAAGATGGGATTTATGAAAATCTCCCCAGGAGACGGCCGCAGAAGCTGTGTCCTGACTGGCACAAATCCGGGAAATTTTGCGCCGCCCGGGTGTGTCAGAATTGTCGCAGCCCGTCGCGCAGGTTTCGGAGGCCGGTCAGCTTCCGCCCCAGACATCGACCGACACGGTCACGGTGTGGCGACCGCCGCCCATGATGATGCCAGCCACGGGGCTGACGTCGGAGAAGTCCCGACCAACCGCCACGGAGATGTGTTCGGCGTCGGGAATGAGGTTGTTGGTGGGGTCAAAGTCCACCCAGCCGTAACCGGGGCAGAAGACGGAGATCCAGGCGTGGGACATGTCGGCCCCGACCAGGCGGGGGCCGCCTTCCTTGGGCCGGGTGCGCAGATAGCCGCTGACGTAGCGGGCAGGCAGGCCGATGGACCGCAGGCAGGCGATCATCAGATGCGCGAAGTCCTGGCAGACGCCGCGCTTGAGCCGGAGGACGTCTTCGACCGGGGTGGCGACATTGGTGGCGCGGGGGTCGAACTTGAAGTCGCGGTAGATGCGGGCGTTGAGATCGGCCACGGCTTTGAGGAGCGGGCGACCGGCGACAAAGCTCGGCTGGGCGTAGGCGGCGAAGTCGAGCCCGCGCCGGACCATCGGCGAGCCGAAGACGAATTGCTGGGCGTCGAGCAGATCGGCGGGCGGGTTTTCCTCGAAGAGGGCGGCGACCTCCGACCACACGGGCGTGCGTTCCGTGTCCGGCCGGAGAAGCGAGCTGACGGTGACGCGGCTGCACGCGGTGATCTCCAACCGGCGATGGGGCTGCTGGATGGTGAAGAAGCGGACGGCGTTGCCGAAGTAGTCGCCGCGCTCGGTGCTGACGGCCGGGGCCGGGACGATGCGCAGCTCGAAGGACGCGCAGGTCTGGGCCGGGTGGGCGCGGGGATGGAGCCGGGCGGCGTGGTGCGAGACCGAGACCGGGAGCGCGTAGTCGTAAACGGTGCGATGGACAAGATCGTAGGTCATCGCGGAATCAGGGTTCGGCGACGGAGGCGGTTCCGTCGTTGGAGCGGCTCATGGTCGCGTGGGCGAAGTAGGCCTGGGCCAGTTCGTCGGAGAGGGCGGGCAGATTCACGAGGATCTTGCGGAGCACTTCGGCCAGGCGCGATTTGCCGGGCACGGTCTCGGCAGCGGCCAGTTCGCGGGGATCGGCCAGTTGCAGGGCGAGCAGGCTTTCCAGCAGCAGGCTTTGCCGTGGGGAAACGGGAGCGACGCTGCGTTCGGCGGGCAGCTTGTCCAGATGTTCCTTGAGCGTGGCGAGCTGGTAGAGGAGCGAACGGGGATTCAGGTCGTCCAGCAGGAGCAGGTCGTAAACGGCGGCGGTCTGGGGCACCAGGTTGTAGCGGGAGCGGTAGGTGAGGGTGCTGTCGCCGATCTCCAGCAGGGCTTCGAGCAGGCTGGTGTCGCCCGGTTCGCGCGCGCCCAGGCCGCCGAGCAGCGATTCGGAGAGATAGACGGCGCGCTCGATGCGCAGGCCCATGTCGAGGAAGCGCCAGCCCTGGGCGCGGGTCATGTTGTCGTGGGCCATGCCGCGGAAGGCGGCGAGGGCGAGCACGACCTTGTTGAGCAGGTCGAGGATCTCGGCCAGTTCGATGCGGCCCCGGCCGGTGCAGGCCATGAACGGTTCGTCGAGGCTGCCCAGCACGCGGGAGACGTCGAGCGACATGCGGTCGCGCAGCAGCGTGGCGATGCGCTCGATGTGGCCGATGCAGACGCTGAGGCTGCCGGGATTGTTCTTGTGGAGGATGGCGCGGAGCAGCTCGCGTTCGGCGCGCAAGTGCCAATCGGCGTCGCTGCCCTTGGGATCGGGCGCGGTCATCTGTCCCAGCCGGACCAACGGGACCAGCAGCGGACCCACGAGGTTCACGGCGGCGGTGCTGGACTCGACCGTGAGGCGGAAGACGGCGGCGCGGGCGATGCGGGCGGTAGCCTCGGCGCGTTCCGCGTAGCGGCCCATCCAGAAAAGGCTGCTGGCGATGCGGCTGGAGAGGTTGTGCCCCACGCGCCGCAGCTCGCCCGGATCGCCCGCGCTCTGGAGCAGCGTGATGGGCTCGACCGGGCCGTCGCTCAACACCCAGGTGTCCTTGCTCACGCCGCCGCGCTGCATGGAGATGCGGGGCGAGGTGGTGCTGGAGGCCACGCGGGTCAACCCGCCGGGCATGAGCCGATACGAGCCCTTGTGGGCCACGAGGAAGGCGCGGGTGGAGACGGGCATCGGCACGAGCTGCGAGCCGTTCCACGACGGTGCGGTCGAGAGCGTGACGGCCTCCTGGGCCACGAACAGATGCGGCTGGAAGCGGATCTTGGCGACGAGCTCCGCGCGCTTCGCCGCCGACAGGCCTTCGCCCAGCGTGGGCTCGAAGCCGGGCACGGGCGCGATCGGCTTCACGATCAGATCGTCCAACTGCTCCTCCACGTAGTCGCGCACCGCGCGCTGTCCGCACCACCAGGTGGCGACCGAAGGCAGGAGCAGCTCCTCGCCCAGCAGTTCGCGGCAAAGCCCGGGCAGGAACGACATCAGCGCCGGGCTCTGCACCGCGCCGCTGCCGAGGCCGTTGGCGACGACGACGTTTCCGGCCCGCAACGCCTGCACGAGGCCGGGCACGCCGAGCATCGATTCGTTCCGCAATTCCAGCGGATCGCAGAAATCGTCGTCCACGCGGCGCACGACGACATCCACGGGCTCCAGGCCGCCGAGCGTCTTCAGATATACGCGGTCGTCGCGGACGGTGAGGTCTTCGCCTTCCACCAGCGTGTAGCCGAGGTAGCGGGCCAGGTAGGCGTGCTCGAAGTAGGTCTCGTTGTAGGGGCCGGGCGAAAGGATGACCACGCGCGGCTGGTCGGTGCGACGGGAGCCCAGTTCGGCGAAGCCCACCTGGAGCGCGCGGTAGAACCCGGCCAGGCGCTGGACCTTCTCCTCGCGGAAAATCTCCGGCAACACGCGCGACACCACGAGCCGGTTCTCCAAGGTGTAGCCCGCGCCCGAGGGATTCTGCGTGCGGTCGGAGAGCACCCACCATTGGCCATCGGGCGACTTGGCCAGATCCACGCCGTAGAGGTGCAGAAAGACGTCCTCCGCCGTCTTGATGCCGTGGCACGGGCGGAGAAAGCCGGTCTGGCCGAAGAGCACCGCCGGGGGAATGAGGCCCGACTTCACCAGGCGCTGCGGGCCGTAGAAATCGGCCAGGATGAGGTTCAGCAGGTGCGCGCGCTGGACGAGGCCGCGTTCCAGCGTCTTCCAGTCGGCGGCGGAAATGACGTAGGGAATGGGGTCCAACTGCCAAGGCCGGTCCGCACCCATCGGGTCGCCATAGACGTGGTAGGTGGCGCCGCTTTCGCGCAGCAGGCGCTGACCCGATTCCCAGCGGCGGTCGAACTCCGGGGCGCCGAGGTCCTTCAGCCCCGCGATCAGGGGCGCGTAGTGCGGGCGCATCGCGCCGGTGGCATCGACCAGCTCGTCGTGGACGTCCGGCGACGCCTTGTAGGCGCGCATGAACGCCGGACGTTCGGTCTCCGGACGAGCGGGGCTGGGTGCGTTGGACGACATGCGGTTGCGGCCAGGCGCAGGGACGGGAAACCCACGGCGACCGACTAAGGGGCTCCGGCTACGCCTCGACGCGCGGGAGCCTAGGAGGAAGGCGCGGCACAATCCAGCCGTCTCCTGCGCCGGATTTCGCCGCGCTTCCGTCCGCAGATAACAACGAAGGCACCGAAATGAATCGGTGCCTTCGCGTTGGAGGAAGAATGGCGGACGCGCCGGATTACTTGAGCGTCTTCTTGAGGAACTTAAGGCCCTTGACCGCGATCTCGTTCTTGGTCGGCTCCATCTTGCGCCAGATGGCTGCGGCGCGCGCGATGACCTTCACGTCCGTGGTGAAGCTCTCGATGACGACGTCGCCCTTGTATTTGATGGCCTTGAGCGCCTTGGCGATGGACTTCCAGTCGATGTGGTCGTTGCCCGGCGTGCCGCGATCGCAGCCGCAGGCGTGGAGGTGGCCGAGGTATTTGCCGGCCTTCAGGATCGCCTTGGCCGAGTCCTTTTCCTCGATGTTCATGTGGAACGTGTCGAGGTGGATGCGGACCACGGGATTGTTCACCGCCTTCACCAGCTTGAGCGCCTGGTCCACGGTGTTGAGGAAGTCGGTCTCGAAGCGGTTGAGCGGCTCGACCGTGATCTGCACGCCGCGCTTCTGGGCGTATTTGCCGAGTTCCTTGAGGTTCTTCACCACGAGCGCGAAGTGCTTCTTCTTCGTCGCCTCGTCATGCGAGCCGATCAGTCCGACGACGCTGTAAACCGGCCCCATCAACGTGGGGCAGCCGAGCACCACCATGTGGTCGATCAACGCCTTGCAGTAGGTCATCGCGGTCTGCTGTTCCGCCTCGGTGCCGCGGAAGTCGCGGCCCGGTCCCATCGCGGCGCAGACGGAGCCGCAGACGAGCCCGGCCTTGTCCAGCTCGGCCTTCACATGCGCGGGATCGATGTGCGCGGGGTCTTCAATGGCGAGCTCCACGGAGTCGAAGCCCCATTTCTTGAACTGCTTGAAGAGCTTCGTGCTCTCGTTGGTGAACGGAGAGGTGAACAGGAAGGAGTTGATGCCGAATCTCATGGTGTGTTGTGCGGAAAGTTTCCGGGGACGGTAGGAGATGCCTTCGCGCACGGTCAAAGGCTTTCACCGCTGGAAGGCCGAAGCGCGAAGGCCAAAGGCCCAAAGAAGCCCGAGGTCCAAATCCAGAAAGACGCGTTCCTCATCCGCCATCAGGAATCCGCTATCCGGGATCGGAGATCGATCCGGCATCGGTTTTCGGCCCTCGGAGTTCGCCTTTTTCCCCCGTTGCCTGCCGTCCGCCCGGCACCTAGATTCCGCCCCTTGCTATGAAACATCAGCTCGATTTCGAGAAGCCGATCGTGGAACTCCAGCGCCGTCTGGAAGAGCTGCGCAAACAGGCCCAGACCCAGGGACTGGGCGTGAGCTTCGAGGCCGAGATCCAGCAGATGGAGGCCAAGGTCGCGGAAACCAAGAAGGCCGTTTACTCCAATCTCTCGCCCTGGCAGCGCGTCCAGCTCGCGCGCCATCCCAAACGGCCCTTCACCCTCGACTACCTCGCGCTCGCCTTCGAGGACTTCCAGGAGATCCACGGCGACCGCGCCTTCTCGGACGACCGCGCCATCGTCGGCGGCTTCGCCAAGCTCGGCGGCCGCAAGGTCATGGTGCTCGGCACCCAGAAGGGCCGCGACACGAAGGAGAACATCCTCCGCAACTTCGGCTCCGCCCATCCCGAGGGCTACCGCAAGGCGCTTCGCCTGATGAAAATGGCGGACAAGTTCGGCCTGCCCATCGTCACCCTCATCGACACCGCCGGTGCCTTCCCCGGCATCGGCTCCGAGGAACGCCACATCGGCGAGGCCATCGCCGTGAACCTGCGCGAGATGATGCTCTTCGAGGTGCCGATCATCGCCGCCGTCATCGGTGAAGGCGGTTCCGGCGGCGCGCTCGGCATCGGCGTGGCCGACCGCGTGCTCATCCTGGAAAACGCCTACTACTCCGTCATCAGTCCCGAAGGCTGCGCCGCCATTCTCTGGAAGGACCGCACCGCCTCGGCCAAGGCCGCCGAAGCCCTCAAGATCGCCGCCAACGACCTGAAGCAGCTCGGCTTGGTGGACGAAGTCGTCTCCGAACCCCTGGGCGGCGCGAACACCGATCCGAAAGCCGCCGCCGCCAGCCTCCAGCAGGCCCTCATCGCCAATCTCGACGCCGTGGCCAAGCTCGGGGCCAAGGAACGCCTCGACCAGCGCTACAAGAAGTTCCGCGCCTTCGGCCACTTCACCGAAGCGGCGCAGGCTGGCCAGGCGGCTTGACCCCTGTTCGGCGGCCTTGTCGCCGCTGGATACTCCACTACCATCCGGCCCCATGGACTACAGCCAGATCATCACGATCGAGCCCGGCAAGCGCAGCGGAAAGCCCTGCATCCGGGGCCTGCGGATCACCGTCTATGACGTGCTGGATTATCTGGCCTCCGGCATGAGCGTTGAGGAGATCCTTGAGGACTTCTCGGAGCTGACCCGCGAGGACATCAAGGCATGTCTGGCTTTTGCGGCGGACCGTGAACGGAAAATCTTCGGCGCGGCCGCGTGAAACTGCTCCTCGACGAAAACCTGTCGGATCGGATCGTTCCCAAGCTGGAAGAATTTTTCCCGGGTTCCAGCCATGTGAAAACCCTGGGGCTGGCCCATACGGACGACGGGTTGATTTGGGAATTCGCCCGCGAGAACGGGTTCGTCCTGGTTTCCAAAGATGCGGACTTTCACCAGCGCAGCCTGTTGTTCGGGCATCCGCCCAAGCTGGTGTTCCTGCGGATCGGAAACTGCCCGACCCGGGAAATTACCGCGTTGTTGTGCGACGGCCGTGCCGTCTTGGAGGCGTTTGCCACGCTAGCCACGGCCAGCATTCTGATTCTGTCGCCGAAACCGCGCATTCTATAGTTCCCCATGCTCTACCCCTTCCTCTTCGAACCCCTCTTCAAGGAACGCATCTGGGGCGGCCGTCTGCTGGAGACGCTCTATCAGAAGCCCCTCCCGTCCGGCGTGCCCATCGGCGAATCCTGGGAGATCTCCGACCGTTCCGGCGACCAGAGCGTCATCGCCAACGGCCCGATGGCCGGCAAGACCCTGCGCTACTTGATGGAGACCTTCGGCCCGGAACTCTTCGGCCCGCACCATCCCGTTCCGCCCGTTTTCCCGCTCCTGGTGAAGATCCTCGACGCCCAGCAGGACCTTTCCCTCCAGGTCCATCCGCCCGCCGCCAAGGCCGCCGACTTGAAGGGCGATCCCAAGACGGAGATGTGGTATTTCACCAGCACCACGCCCACCGCGAAGCTCTACGTCGGCCTCCGCCGAGGCGTGACGCCCGACGAGTTCGAGCGTCGCACCTACGACGGCACCGTCGCGGAGTGCTTCCACCAGATCAGCGTGAAGGCGGGCGACTCGATGTTCCTCCCCTCCGGTCGCGTCCACGCGCTCGGCGCGGGCAGCGTGCTCTTCGAGATCCAGCAGAACTCCGACACCACCTACCGCGTCTTCGACTGGAACCGCGTGGACGCCTCTGGCAAACCGCGCGACCTCCACATCCCCCAGTCGATGGCCAGCATCGACTTCACGGACTTCGAGCCCGACCTCGTCCGCACCGGCTTCGAGCCGCACGGACCGCTGCGTCTGCGGCCCTTGGTGGACGATCCGCTTTTCAACGTCCGGGTCTGCGAGCTGGCGGCGGAAAGCTCGCTCGCCCTGCCGCTGGCGTCGTTCCAGATCCTCGGCCTCGTCTCCGGCGAGCTGAAGGTGAAGGGCGGAGCCGGCGAAGCCCTGCTCAAGCCCGGCCAATTCTGCCTACTACCCGCCTCCCTCCGCGTAGCGGAAGTGAAGGCCACGAAGGACGCCCAGTTCCTCCAGGTGACGCCGGGCAAGGCCTGAATCCGGCGCTGCGCGCCGCTCTTTAGCGCCGATTGGCAATCGGCCGCATCGCGGACTGGCAGCCCGCAGGCCGAGATCCGGCAGACGACCACTTGTTCTGAAGAAACCATCGAGAACGAGAAGCGAACCCTCTCTCCTCGTTCTGCAAAAACGGGGAGAGAGCTGGAGAGAGGGGGGAAATCGATCCTTTGAAAAGCGGTGGGAACCTCCTCTCCCTTCCCTCTCCTCCGGCTGCGCTCGGAAGAGAGGGTGTTTGCCGCGCCCCATCTCTGGCTCACGTTAGCCACCGCGGCGGCGGCGTTGATGGGATGTGCCGCCAATTTCCCCTCGCCTCCGGCCGGAAACACTTCAGGCTCGCCGCCGAAAGAGGAGTTGGGCTGCGATCAGCCGGGATCGGCTGAAACGGAGCAGCTCAAGGACCTGTCCGGCAATCCATCCCATGAAAACAGCATCCCTCATCGGTCTCGGTGTCAGCCTCCTGCTCGCCGTCGGCTGCGCCACGCCGTCCCGCACCCACCAGCCGCCCGCCCAACCCGACGCTCCCGTCGCGTCGATCGCCGACGACCTGCTGGTGATCTCCGCCGTGTATGGCTCCGGCACGGCGTATGCCGATGTGACCTACCGCGTGAACAGCCTGGTCCACCAGCCGACGCTCGAGTTCACCGCGAAACCCGAATGGCTCCAGGCCGATCCCACCCAGGGCTGGAACAAGGCGCTGGTCGTCGTCTACGAATTCAAAGGCCGGCGGCACACGTTCACCAGCGGCGAAGGCGGCCGGGTGAGCGCGCAGATCCTGATCCAGCACGCGAAGAAGTGAGGCCCGGTCCGTAAAAAACCATTGCTTGGCATTCACCGACCAGCAACAGCAGCCCGAGAGTGCCCAGCCGTGATAGGCTGCAAGCGCTGAGGCTCAATGACAATGTTCGCCGACTTCACGCGCTTTGAGATGCCGATGTTCTTTTTCCAGTTTGAGGTTCGACCGAAACAGACGCACCCGAAGCGAGGCGAGTATGCTGGCGCGATGGTCAATTGCTGGATTCTGCGCGACACGCAGAGTCAGGCCGAGGCGGTAGCGCGTGGTTGGATTGGGGACGAGGATTGGCGCATCACTTCGGTTGAGGAAGCGATGCTCATGACGAGAGAGAGTCAGGCGAAGCATCCAGACGGGATGCAGTATTTCGAGCAGGCCGAGATTGATAGGGAGGTCTTCGTCTTTCATACTTGGCCAATTGGAGCACCAGATGACAAGAACGTCGGCTAACAAGGGCGCTGCAGCGAACGTGCGCCCCGCCTTTCCGCTCCGAGTCTTGGGAGACTTCGGACGCGAATTGTGCGCTCAACCGTTTCGCTCGGCGCACGTCGCTGAGCTTGATCGTTAGGCCACACCCCGCGATGCGCTTCAAAGCCACACACGAGAACCTGACGATTCACGTCTCTCCCGATGAGATGGCTGGGTGTTTGCGCACGGTTGTCAGACATCTCGTTCCACATCACACGCGCAAAGTTTATGTGTTCTCCGAGCACGCAGCACCGTTCTCAGTGGATGAGCCTGGCGTTACATTGGTTGGCCCGCGCGACCTGCCGTCCAATTTTCTGCAGAGCTTTCGGATCATTCTACGAATTGACGAGCTTGTCGTTGTTGCGGGTCACGCTGCGTTTACACGCGACCAGTGGCGCGACATGGCAGAGAGTGTGGAGGCATATGTGGCCTAACCATGCGCTGCAGCGACCCCGGCGTGAGCGTCGCGGTTGCAATCATTGCGTCCCGTGGGCCGGCTCGCTGAACTTGGGTCGTTAGGCCTCAACAGACCGCCACCGCTCCGTAGAAAGGCCCGCGTCCTCCTCGACGGGCCATGTGGGTGAAGTGGCGTTCTCGCGCCGCTCCCGAAGAACGATCCTCGAATCCTCCTCCTTGGCCGAAACACCGTTTGTGCCGTAGCGTCGCCGCCAGTGAAACTGTTTCTCCAGCGTTGGGCGATCAACACGGTAGCCGTATTGGCGGCCAGCTTCGTGCCCGGGGTGGAATTCCAGGAATGGCACCACCTGGTCCTGGCCTCGCTCCTTCTGGGTGTGCTCAACGCCATTCTGCGGCCCTTGCTGCTGCTGCTCTCCCTGCCGCTGCTCATCCTCACGCTCGGGCTGTTCTTCCTCATCATCAATGCGGCCCTGCTCAGCCTCGTGGGCTGGCTGCTCCGGCCCGGCTTCACCGTGGACGGCTTCTGGCCCGCGCTCTTCGGCGGCATCGTCATCAGCGTGGTCTCCACCGTTCTCGGCCTGGTGACCGGCGTTTCCGAAACCAAGGTCCGCGTCCAGCGCGGCGGAACCCCGAACTCCGGCCCGGCGTCTGATCATCGCCGCCTGGACCGCGACGACGACGACAAGGGCAGCGGTCCCGTGATCGACGTCTGACGCGCGTCGCCGCAGCGGATCTGCCAACCCACTTCACGCTTGGGCTTCCCGGAACCCACCCCTGACCCCTCCGAGGAGGGGACAAGGCAGAACACCATCCGGCCACCGGACGCACGTCCACAATTCTCCTCCTCGGAGGGGTTAGGGACGGGTTGGCGGCCTTGTTTCCTGTTCGTGCTTCTTTGCCTGGCTTGGAGCCCCGTCGCCTTCGCCAGCACCGTCACCGTCTCCAACCGCGTCGTCCTGCTGGATGGCCAGCCCTTCCAGATGCGCGGCGTCTGCTACGCGCCCAATCCCATCGGCCACACCGGCGAGATGACGCCCAACGGCGACTTCTTCACCCCCGCATGGCGCACGATCTACCTGCGCGATCTGCCCCGGATGCGTGCGATGGGCGTGAACACCGTCCGCGTCTATGGCTGGGCGCCGGATGGCGACCACACCGAGTTCCTCGACTTGTGCTGGAACGGTGGCCATCGCCCCATCCGCGTCCTGATCAACCGCTGGATCGATCCGAACACCGACTGGACCTCCGCCACGGCGCTGAACGCGTTGAAGAACGAATGGTCCCAGATCGCGACGAACGCCCGGAGCCATCCCGCCGTGCTCGGTTATCTCCTGGGCAACGAACTGAACGGTGCTTGGTGGAACCCTTCGCTCTCCTCGCTCTGGCCCGCGCTCAACGCCCTCGCCGGAGAGGTCCGGCGCGCCGATCCCGACCATCTGGTCAGCACCGCGCTCAGCGACTACAACCTGATGTCGTCCATCGCCACGCGGAACGCCGCGATGACCAATCTCCACGCGTGGTGCGTGCAGGTGTATCGCGGCGACAGCTTCAAGACGCTCTTCACCGACTACGCCGCCGCTTCGACCAAGCCGCTCTTCGTCACGGAATTCGGCCTCGATGCCCATGACGCCCGCACCGGTGCGGAGTTCGCCGACAACGCCCGCGTGCCGGCCGAGTGGCTGCTGAAGCTCTGGGGCGAACTGGAGACGAACCGAGAGGTCGCGTCCGGTGGCGCGGTGTTTTCGTGGAGCGACGAATGGTGGAAGGCGGGCAACGCCTCGCTCCACAACGCCGGCGGCTGGGCCAACGGCGCGTTCCCCGACGGCCAGGCGGACGAAGAATGGTGGGGCCTCCACCGCGTTCTGTCGGGCACACCCAACGTCCTCGAGCCCCGCGCCGCCTACGAAGCCTTGCGCGGTGTCTGGTGGCGGGAACCGCCTTCGCCCGTGCTGACGATCCTTCCACTGAGCGACGTGGCCACCATCCATGTGCGGGTGGAGGGCGAACCGGACTTCGCCCACGTGCTGGAAACTTCCGAGACACTGACGAACTGGACGCCGCTGCGGACCAATACAACGCCTTTCACCTGGACCAACTCGTGGTCCGGAGGAATTGGCCAAGGATTCTTCCGCGCCGTTACTTTGCCTTAGCCGGAACGATGCAGTTGGACCCCTAGGGAAGAGCCACCGTAGCGCAGGTTTCCAAACCTGCCGTGTCGCCGCACTTCCAAGTCGGCAGGTCTTCGGGCGGGCGAGCGCGTGGAAGCTTCCGTGCGGCGCACGTTTGGAAACGTGCGACACAGCAGGTTTGGAAACCTGCGCTACCACCGAGGCCATCTTCTCGCTCGTTCGAGTGGATCAGATGGACAGGCTGCAAGCCTGCCCCACGGATATTGAACGCCAGCCGCCCCGCGATTGACCCGACCGAAGGCGCGTTCCAGCTTTGCCCATCGTTTTAGAGTCCATGAGCCAATCCGAAGAAATGCCCAAGTTGCGTCTCGCCGGTCCCGCCTCCGAGAAGGATCTGCCCCGTCCGCCCCGGGCTGCGCCGCGCTTCGAGATCGACCAGAAGGAGGACTTGTTGGAGCAGACGCTCTCTGGCTTCCGCGTGGGTTCCGTGCCCTACCTCAACGCCGTGCCGCTCACGCGCGGGATCGAGGACCAGGTCCAGTTCGTCCCGCCTTCGGAGCTGGGCGCGATGCTGCGCGACGGCAAGCTCGACGCCGCCCTTCTCAGCGTGACCGAAGCGCTCTTCCACGCCGGCTACGACATCCTCGACGGCATCTGCATCGGCTCGCTCGGCGAGGTGAAGAGCGTCTATCTCGCCCACACCGGACCGCTGGAGGAAATCACCCAGGTGCATCTCGATCCCGCCTCGTTGACCAGCGTCAACCTGCTGAAGGTGCTCCTCGCGGAGAAGGGGCTTCGGCCCGACTTCATCCCGCTGCTCGACTACGATGCCGAGCTGATGCCGGAGAACGTGCTGCTCATCGGCGATCCCGCGATCCGCTATCTGCGCACGAATCCGGACCGCCGCATCTGGGATCTCGGCGCGGCTTGGCTGGAGCTCACCGGACTGCCGTTCGTCTATGCCGTGTGGGTGCTGCGCCGGGACAAGGACACGACGGACCTGCGGCGCATTCTCCGCGAAGCCCGCGACTTCGGCCGCGAGACGCTGGAGGACATCGTCCGCGACCGCACGGAGTTCGACGAAGCCTTCCGCCGCGACTACCTCGGTTGGCACATCCACTACCACCTGGGCGAGGACGAGAAGCGCGGCTTGGCGAAGTTCGCCGAACTGCTGCGGAAGCACTCGGGGCGGGAGGTGTTCGATCCGGTCTTCGTCCGCTGAAACGCCGGATCGGAGCGCGGAGCATCGCTCCGCCGCATGCCGGACGGGTATCCTTTCCAAGCGGCGGGAGCGCTCATGAGGAAGTCACAACCCGCTGCCAGAGCGCGTCCCGGCGGAGTGATGCTCCGCGCTCCGATCCTGCGGCTTTTGCCGGAGAATTGGCTGTCATTGCCCGGCGGCGACGCCAAGTTTGGCGGAGATGAAGAAGTATATCGGGATCGCCGTTCTGTTCTTGGGTTGCGGGCTTTTGGTCATGGGCGTGCTCGCGGTCATGAAGCAGAGTTCCAGCATGGTCGGCAGCTTCGACATCAAGGGCCCCCTCGGTCTCGGCGGCGCGCTCTGCTGCCTGATCGGCGGCATCCGCCTGATGATGCCGCCCAAGCCGTTTTGAGCCGCGCTAACCGCCACGGTTAGCCCCGCTGCGAAGTGTCCCGCGCGCTTGGTTTCCCTCCGCGCGCTGCTAGGCTCCCGCCATGATCTACGACGCGTCGCTCGACACGTTGCTCCAGAAAGTCTGGGACGGCGGCCGCATCTCCCTCGACGAGGCCCACCGCCTCTATGCCCTGCCGTTGGAAGAGGTCGGCGCGTTGGCCGACCGCCGCCGCCAGCTCCACCGCGCCGCCGCCCACGGCGGACGCGGCAACGACGTCGTCACCTACATCGTCGATCGCAACGTCAACTACACCAACGTCTGCAACGTCTACTGCAAGTTCTGCGCGTTCTGGCGGACGGAGAAGGACGCGGACCACTACGTCATCACGCTCGACGAGCTGGACAAGAAGATCGAGGAGACCATCGCCCTCGGCGGTTCGCAGATGCTGATGCAGGGCGGGCACCATCCCAAGCTGACCAAGCAGTGGTATCTCGATCTCCTGAGCCACGTTCGTGACAAGTTTCCCGGCTTCAACATCCACGGCTTCAGTCCGAGCGAGTTCGTCCATTTCCAGGAAGTCTTCAACGAGCCCGTGGAAACGATCCTGAAGGACTTCGTCGCGGCCGGAATGGGCAGCCTGCCCGGCGGGGGCGGCGAGATTCTCGTGGACCGCGTCCGCAAACGCATCGCCCCGCTCAAGGCCAACACCGCCGAGTGGATGGGCGTGATGGACGTGGCCCATCGCCTCGGCCTGGCCAGTTCCGTGACCATGATGTTCGGCCATGTGGAGACGGTGGAAGATCGCTTGGAGCACTTGGAAGTGGTGCGGAGCCAGCAGGACGCGTCGCTGGCGCGAATGACGACGCTCGAAGCTCAAAGCCCGATGGAACGTTCCGCCGCTTACGCGACGGCGCTGGAGAACGGTTCATTGAAAGGCGGTGCGTTCACCGCGTTCATCTGTTGGACCTTCCAGCCTGAGAACGCCGTGCTGAAGGCCCCGACCGTCGGCTCGCATGAATACCTCAAGATGCAGGCGCTGGCCCGCATCTACCTCGACAATATCCCGAGCATCCAAAGCTCGTGGGTCACGCAGGGCCAGGAGATCGGGCAGGTGGCGCTCAAGTATGGGGCGAACGATCTGGGCTCGATCATGATCGAGGAGAACGTGGTCAGCAGCGCCGGCACCACCTTCCGCATGGGCGTGGCCGACATGCAGCGCCTCATCACCGAACTCGGCTACGAGCCGAAGCAGCGGGACAACTGGTATCGGCTGGTGGGCTGAACCTCCCGCACGAGCCCATGCCGGACTGGACCTATCACACGCTGATCCGGCCGGTGTTCCAGCGGATCGGACCGGATAAAGCGCAACGGCTGACGCGGCTCTTCCTGGAGGGATTGAGCCGCTTGCCGGGTGGTCCGGCGGTGGTGGACTTCTTCGGGCATTCGCGGCCCGACTCCCGGCTTCGCTCCGCTCACGCCGGCCTTCCGCTGGCGAGCCCGACCGGGCTTTCAGCGTCTCTGGTGGGAGAAGGACGCGGGTTGACGGCACTGGAGCGGTTCGGAGTCGGCTTGATGGAACTGGGGCCGGTGGGCGAAACCGGGTCGCTGCCGACGCCCGCCCGTTGGGATTTCCGAACAGGAGCCATCCGTCGGGACGCTCCGCTCGCATGTTGCCATTTGGAAGCGGTGAAGGCGTGCCTCCAACGATCCTCCCCGGCTCAGACGCGGCGTCTGGTCCGATTGTCCGGCTCGTTGAGTCCGGCACGAATCGCCGAAGCCGTGAAGGCCTTGGCCGATCTGGCTGATGGATTCGTCTTGGATTTGGAGAACGACACCGGGCGAGAGGATCGCCTACGGGCCTTCGCGGACAGCCTCCAGAGCGAGACGTCTTCAGCGATTGGCTTGATCAGCGTGTCCGCCGATGTGTCGGTCAGGCATCTTCTGGAGATGTGGAGCATGGCGAGCCGCCCGGGAATTGACGGTGTTCAAATCCGCGCGGAGACCGACCACGGCCGATCCGAAGGCCAAGCCCATTTCAGGGCGGTGCTGGCCTGTGTCGGAGAACTCGCCGCTCACGGCAACCCGCCCGTGTTGATCCTCGCGGGAGGTGCGCATTCCCCGAGGGATGCCCAAGCGCTGCTCCAGGCGGGAGCCCATGTGGCGATGCTCGACACCGGGCTGTTCTTCTCGGGCCCGGGACTTCCGAAACGCATCAACGAAGCGCTGCTCAGCCTCGGATCGGAACCGACGGCCCCGGAAGATGCATTGCCGTGGTCGCGCACCGCCGGGTTCTGGGCGGCGTTGATGGGCGCGGGTCTCTTGGTCGGAAGCGTGATCGCGTTGATGGTCGCCTCCACCCGCGTGGTGCTGCCCTACGACGAGGTGTTTTGCGGATTGAACCGGTCGCAGTTGGCGGCCTTGAACGACAAGCTGCTGCCCTTCATGGCGCATGATCGCGTGACGCTGGCCGGGGTCATGGTCAGTTGCGCCGTGCTGTATCTGGGGCTCGCGCTGGGTGGCATGGGTCGAGGACGGCATTGGGCCAAGATGACGGTCGTGTCCTCGGCGCTGGCCGGCTTCTTCAGCTTCTTCCTCTTCCTCGGGTTCGGGTATTTCGATCCCTTCCACGCCTTTGTCAGCGCGGTGCTGTTCCAGTTCCTGCTGCTGACCCTGTATGCCCGTGTGCCCCGGCCACAGCGGCCCGAAGGCGTGGACTGGGAAGAATCCACCGCATGGCGTCGTGGCCAATGGGGCCAGCTGTTGATGGTGCTGATCGGCCTGGGCGTTGTCGGAGCCGGGCTGGTGATCTCCTTGATCGGCATCTCCGAGGTGTTCGTGCGGGAAGACCTCGAGTTCCTCGGCACGACCCGCGAGGCGTTGGTGTCGGCCAACGAGCGGCTGGTGCCGCTCGTGGCGCATGACCGCGCCAGTCTGGGCGGGATGCTGATCGCGACGGGGCTGGCCGTCTGGCTCTCCGCCCAATGGGGCATCGGCCCCGGCCGACGTTGGTTGTGGTGGACCTATCTGCTGGCCGGATTGCCGGCTTTCGCGGCGGCCATCGGCGTGCACTACGCCGTCGGCTACACGAGCCCGGTCCACCTGGCACCGGCCTTTGTCGGCCTCGCGGGTTGGCTGCTCGCGCTTCTGTTGCTCAAAGCGTGGCTGTGCCCCGCGACTACTCCGCTGCCTGGAGCCGGAAGCCGACGGCGCTGACGCTGGAGGGAATGATGTTCGTGACGTTCAGCTCGCCGTTGAGCGGGCCGTGCACGGACAGGTCGGTCCAGTGGACGAAGTCGGAGGTGGCCTGGAGGACCACGCCTTTGGGCGCGTAGCCGGTCATGCGCAGCGCGAGGCGTCCGCCGCCGAGCCAGACCGGGGGGTCCATCGCCAGCTGGCCGCCGGCGGAGAGCGCCACCTTCCACTCGACCACGCCCTGGAGCCTGTTCGACGGGTCGTTCTTCACCAGCGCGGTGGTGTCGCGGACGATGCAGCGGATGAAGTTCGTGCCGGGGACCAGCTGGGCGGAATCCAGCGCGAGCGAGATGTTGGTGGCGCCGGGGATGGAGACGTTGTTGAGCGACCATTGGACGCTGCGGGTCTCGCTGGGCACGAGCGGGTTCACGTCCAGGTGCAGGAGGGAGCCGCTGTCGGCCACGAGGCTGGACTGGGCGCTGGTCAGGGGATCGCCGGCGGCGTTGATGCGGCCGTAGGCGCGGGTGATGAGCGTCTCCGAGCAGACCTCGCAGTAGGGCTTGTTCAGCGTGCGCATCTTGCAGTCGAGCTTGGGGCGATACCAGCCGGTGGTGTTGTAGTGGGCGCCCTGGAAGAGACCGACGACGGAGTTGTAGGCCGTGGTGGCGGGGGTGGGCGTGGGGGTGGAGGACTTGAGCCAGGCCTTCCACTTGATGTTGTTCCGGTTGGTCTCGCGGGTGGTGTTCGGCTCCTCGATCGCGGGGTAGCCGGGATACGCGGTGGTGTATTCGTCGCCGAGGCCGGCGAAGGAATGGCCCATCTCGTGGCGGACGATCTCGGCGGAGCTGGCGTGCTTGGAGGCGGTGAGGAAGTTGCCGCCGGCGCCGCCATACTGGGAGTCGTTCACGAGGATCACGACGATGTCCCACTCGGGCATGAACTGGTTGAGCAGGGCGCTGACCTTCGAGTTCCCGTTGGCCGAGTTGTAGTCGAAGTTGTTCGGCGGGATGGTCAGCAGCCGGGCGGTGCCATAGCTGTCGAAGGTGGCGTTGAAGTAGGTGTCCTTGAAGACGCCCGCGCTGGGGTCGTCCGCGCCGGAGTCCTTCGACGCCACGGCGATGCCGTAGCCGTTGAACATGTGGCGATACAGGGAGAACGGCGGCTGGTTGACCAGCGCCTCCACGGTGTTGGTCACGTCGATGCGGAACTGGGCGAGCTCGGACGCCTTGTAGCCCTCGGACAGGACCACGATGTTGATGCGGTTGGCGGAGGGGCCGTTGTTCAGGACGTTGAAGGATTCCTGGCCGAAGACGGACAGGCCGGACGAAAGGATGCTCAACCAGACGACGGCGCGGGCGAACCAGCGGACGACGGGAGCGGGGGCAGGCAGGGAGACGCTCATGGAATTACTTCAGGGAAATCTCGCCGAGAAGGCGGGGGGTGGAACTGGCGGCGCGGCTGCCGACGGCGGCGCGCTCGTAGAAGCGGATGGAGCTGGCGGCTTCGTTGGCCGGCACGCGCACGACGAGGTGCGCCTCGGGCAGCTCGACGAACTTGGTGCTCAGCTCGCCGGAGCCGGGCACTTCCTCGAAGCAGGTGCGGAGCACCAGCGGGTTGTTCACCGTGCCGCGCTGCAGCACCTCGCTGTCGGCCGAGCGGACCTGATACTCGATGCCCGCCGGCGCGTCCGGCTGCGGTTTGGCCCGGCCCACGACGTTCGTCGCCGCCAACAGGCTGACGCCGCCGGGCGTCACCTTGAACTCCAGCACCATCATCCGCGGCGATTCGTTCTCCGCCGCACCCGCGATGCCCACCCATGCCACGGCCAGCAGACCCAGCCACCGGCCACCATTTTTGAAAAACCCAGCTGACTTCATAACGAACGGGGAGATAGCAGCGGCGATGCCGACCCAGAAAATCGCGCTTCCCCGCAGCAGAGGAGACACATCTGTCAGCCCTGATGACACCTCCGGCGGAGGCGTTTCCCAAATTCCGGAAAAATTGTCTTCCCCCTGTCTCGTCGGCCGTGTTCAGCCCTGGTTCCGCTGTAGCATCGAAGGATTCAATCGCGCTTTTGAGAACACGCCGGCGGTGGACGCGGCCATGTGCGGCGCGCGGCGGACGCGGATCAAGGCGATGGTTTCTCGGATCGGAAAAGGAGCAGGGAAGGGGCCGTGTCGAAGATGCGAAACGGCGAACGCCTCACGGCCCCTCATCCGGTTCCTCGGCCGGACCCGTGGAGGACTTGAGCAGCGGCTCGCGGGGAAGCCGCGCCCAGGCCCCGAAGAATCCGCGTGCGATGCCCGTCGCCGGTCGGTTATGGACTCCCGCATGAACGCGCCCCGGAACATCCGCAACCTCGCCCTCGCCGGCTTCATGGGAGTCGGCAAGAGCACCGTGGGCCGCATGGTGGCGGAGCACCTCGGCTTCGAGTTCCTCGACACCGACGAGCGCATCGAGCGCGAGGCCGGCCGCAGCATCCGCGAGATCTTCGCCGACCACGGCGAGGGCGTCTTCCGCGGCATGGAGAAGAATCTCGTCCGCAGCCTGGCCGACCGCGACCGCCTCGTGATCTCCACCGGCGGCGGCCTGATCGTCGATCCGGACAACCTCGCCTCGCTCCAGTCCCACGCGCTCGTGGTCTGCCTCTGGGCCTCGCCCGAGACCATCTACGAACGCGTGCGCCACATGACGCACCGCCCGCTGCTCCAGACGCCCGACCCGCAGGCGAAGATCCGCGAACTGCTCGCCGCCCGGGAACCGTTCTACCGGCTGGCCGACGTGCTCATCAGCGTGGAGATGCGTTCGGCCCGCGAAGTGGCCCAGCACGTCGTCCACCAGTTCCACCAGATGCGGCAAACACCCCGGTGAAAGAAGCCATCCGCCAGCGCGCCCTGGAGCTCGGGTTCGATGCCTGCCGCTTCACGACCGCCGACGCCCCCGACCACCGCGCGGAATTCGAGGCGTGGCTGAAGGACGGCCGCAACGGCGAGATGCAGTGGCTGGCCCGCAACGCGGAAAAGCGCGTCGATCCCAAGAAAGTCCTGCCCGGGGCACGCAGTCTCGTGGTGCTGGCGACGAGCTACCATCGCGAGCCGGTGCCGGATGCCGGACGCCGGATGCCCGAAGCCACCGGAGTGGTCGCGCGCTATGCGCGGTATGCGGACTACCACGATGTCCTGGCCGAGAAGCTGAAGGCGTTGACCGCGTTCATCGACGAATTGGCCGGGCAGGACGGACGGTCCCTCTGGTATGTCGATACCGGGCCGTTGCTGGAGCGCGACTTGGCCCAGCGCGCCGGACTCGGCTTCGTTGGCAAACACACCAACCTCATCGGCCGCAAGCTGGGCAACTGGTTCTTCCTCTCCGAGATCATCACCGGGCTGGCGCTTGAGCCGGACGAACCCGAGCACAACCGCTGCGGCCATTGCACGCGATGCCTTGTGGCCTGTCCCACGCAGGCGATCACCGCGCCCTTCGCCCTGGATGCGCGCCGCTGCATCTCCTACCTGACCATCGAGCTGAAGGGCTCCATTCCCATCGAGCTGCGGACCGCCATCGGCAACCGCATCTATGGCTGCGACGACTGCCTCGCCGCGTGTCCGTGGAACAAGTTCGCCCGCGAAGGCCGCATCATGCGGGACCACGCGCGGACCGATCTGGAGGTGCCCGACTTGCTGGAACTGCTGTCCCTGGATCAAGCCGCCTTCAAACAGCGCTTCGCCGGGTCGCCCATTCTCCGCACCAAACGCCGGGGCCTGCTGCGCAACGTCTGCGTGGCCCTGGGGAACATCGGCGACGCCTCGGCGTTGCCTGCCTTGGCCCGCGCCGCCGCCGACCCGGAACCCTTGATCGCCGAACACGCCGCCTGGGCCATCGCGGAGATCCGCCGGAGCGCACGACCACATCCGCCGGAAAAATAGCACCTGTCTTCAAGAGGAGAGTTGGAAGTTGGTGACGGCCGAACCGCCGATTGATCCGCTGACGGCGCGACAGACACTCCGGCAACATCCGCCCGTTCGGGAGTCGTCAGCATGGCTGAGTTGGAGAAACGGCGCCATCGAGACGGCGCGACGGGATCCTTCGCCCTTGTATCCCGGTCCGGTTCGCCGCGTCATCTCCTCCATTCCCATGAATCTCCGGCGAACGCTCTCTTCGGCGGCCTGTGTTCCGGCGCTTTGTGTTTCCGCTTGGTTTCTTTCTGGCCCGGTCCGCGCCCAGGAGCCGCCGCCGGTGACGTGGACGACACAGCAGGATCACCGGAACATGCTGGAGCAGCTCGGCATCCAGCGGTTGCGACCCGGGCGCAACGCCCAGACCAACCAGCCGAACGCCGCCAACTACGATCCGGCCAAGGCGAATCCTTTTCCCGACTACCCGGAACTGCTCGTCACGAAGAGCGGCGCGAAGGTCACGACAGCCGACGCGTGGTGGTCCCAGCGGAGGCCGGAGATCGTCGAGGACTTCGAACGCGAAGTGATCGGCCGGGTGCCGCGGCACATGCCGCCGGTGACGTGGACCGTGGTGTCGAACGTCCTGGACGGCGTGGTCGGCGGGCGGCCGGTCATTGGCAAACAATTGGTCGGGCGCGTGGACAACACGGCATGTCCGTCGATCACGGTCGAGATCAAGATGGTCGTCGTGGTTCCGGCGAAAGCGCCCGGTCCGGTGCCGGTGCTGATGATGTTCACGGGCTTCGGCGGAGGGCGTTTGCCGCGTTCGGCCAGCGCGCCGCCTTCCACGAACCAGGTTCGGGAATTCGGTGGGCCCTTCGCCGATCCGCCGTCCACCGAGCAGTTGATCGCTGCCGGCTGGGGCTACGCTCAAATCGATCCCAACAGCATCCAGGCCGACAACGGCGCGGGCCTGACGCGCGGGATCATCGGTCTCGTGAACCGCGGCCAGGCGCGCAAGCCGGACGACTGGGGCGCATTGCGGGCCTGGGCGTGGGGCGCGGCGCGGGGGCTGGACTACCTGGAGACGGAGCCGGCGGTGGACGCCAAGCGCGTGGGTATCGAGGGCGTTTCGCGCTACGGCAAGGCGGCCCTGGTCACGCTCGCGCTGGAACCGCGTTTCGCCATCGGCTTGATCGCGTCGTCGGGCGAAGGCGGCGTGAAGCCGCACCGGCGCGATTTCGGCGAAGCGGTGGAGAACCTGACCGGCCAGGGCGGCTACCATTGGATGGCGGGCAACTTCCTCAAATACGGCGCGGAGGAAGCCAGCTTTGGTCGCCGCACGGCGGGAGACCTGCCGGTGGACGCCCACCAGCTCATTGCCTTGTGTGCTCCGCGCCCGACCTTCATCAGCTACGGCATTCCGGAGAAGGGCGACGCGCTGTGGCTGGACCAGCAGGGCAGCTTCATGGCCACGGTCGCGGCCGGCCCGGCGTATCGGCTCCTCGGTAGGAAGGACCTCGGCGTGACCGAGGACTATCGCACTGTGCGACTCCCGCCGCCGGAGACGGAGTTTCTCGATGGCCAGCTTGCTTGGCGGCAACACACCGGCGGGCACGAGAGCCGGTCGAACATGAAACACTTCCTCAAGTGGGCGAACCGTGAGCTGGGCCACACGCCGCCTTGAGCGGAGGAATGGCCGCAAAGAGGCATAACAAGCACAAAGATCTGAAAGGGTTTAAGAACCCGTAGCGGCGAACTTCCGTTCGCCGCTACGGTGCTTCGCTACGGAACTTGGTTCACCGTCAGCCAGAGCTGGCTCTTGCTGGTCTGGCCGCTGGCGGTATCGAGGTTCCACTGCACTTCCATCTGCATGACCGGCGTCATCGGGCCGAGGTCGAGGACGACGGTGCGGCCGTCGGGTTGGAGCTTGGCGGATTTCACCGGCACGTCGTCGCGGCCTTCCCGGTCGGAGTTGGCCACGGACCAATCCTTGGAGCCGTATTCCCGCGCGTAGCGATAGTTCCAGCGCTTCACGCCGTAGCTGCCGATGTCTTCGGCCGTCGTGCGATCCAAGGGCTGGCTGAAGGTCAGGCTCAACCCGTTGCTCCGCGCTTGCCAGGCGATGGGGAGCGTCTGGGTTTTTCCGGTCCAACGGACGCGTTGCAGAGCCCCGTCGCGCGCGGCGCTGGTCTGCCAACCGGTGCTGCCGGCCACGTAGAGGGCGCCGTCGCGGGAGTTGAAGCTGGCGCGGTTGGGGCCGCTGAGAAACTTGCCGGGCAACGGCACGACGGCGCCTTGGGGAACCGGTCCGCTCGCGTCGCGCAACACCAGCATCATCCCGCAACGGCCCCAGAGCAGATGCAGCATCTGGCCGCCGAGCGGACCCCAGACACCGTCGGGCAACCACACTTGGGAGCCACTGGCGTTGTCCACGCGATGGGGAATCCAGCAGAGCGGCGCGTCGTAGCCGAGCGGACGGGCGTCGCTCACGCGCGGACCACCAAAGCCGTAGTAACCGCCTTCACGGACTTCGCTGATCTGCGACGACGGGGTCCATTCGCCCTGCTGCGGCGCGACGGTCACTAGCCCGTCGGCGCGGACGCCCATGCCGTTGGGATTGCGCCAACCGGTGGCCAAGGTGGTCTGGCTCTTCCCATCCGGCGAGACGCGGTGAACGCCCTTGGGATCGACGTAGTAGAGGTTCCCGGCGGCGTCCGTCTCCAGGCAGGTGACGTAGTCGTGGCCGCCGGTGGAGGTGGCGATGCCGTCGAAGAAACTCTCGTAGAAGTCCGCTTCGCCGTCGCCGTTCTCATCGTGCAGTCGCGTGATCCGGTCGCGGCCGAGGACGAGCACCTTGCCATCCACCACCTTCAACCCAAGCGCCTGGAAGAGTCCGGTGGCGTAGCGTTTCCAGCGCAGGTCGCGCAGCGAACCGTCGATGCCAGTCACGCGCCAGACGTCGCCGTGGATGGTGCAGAGGTAGCCTTCGCCCTTGGGACCGAAGTCCACGCCGGCGGCGAGCATCAGGGCGTTCCACGGGTTGTCGTAGGGGAGCGTCAACGTGTCCACGGCGAGGAAGTCCGTGTCTGCACCGCGCGAGCCGACGGTTTTCAGCTCGGGCCACATCGGCTTGGCGGGCTTGAGCTGGTCCTTCGGGCTCTTCGCGGCTTCGGCGGCATTGGCCCAATCGCGGAACTTCGAGAACTCGGTTTGCGTTCCGCGCCAAAGGCGGACGGAGAACGACCTAGCCGTTTTGCTCGGCGGAAGGGTGATCTCGAAAACACCTCCATCATCGCCTCCGCGCACCGAGGTTTCGCCAACGACCGCGTCGGTGCTGGCGGCGAACGCGGTGCCCTCCATCTGGCTGGAAACAGTGACGCGACTGCGGACGACCCGCTCGCCACGACGCTCCTCCTGTTTCTCCTGATTGTGGGAATGGCCTCGGAGATGGGCGGCGGCGAGGAGCTTCAGTTCCTGCGTGTGCGCGTCCACCCAGAACGTGCGGACGAAGACCGATCCGACGGGCGAGGTTTCCAACGAAGGTTTCTCCAGGAGGCGGACGCCATCGACTGTGGCTTCAAGGACCGTTCCTCCAACGCCGCGATGCAGGCCGACGAAGCGGAATGTGTGGCCGGGCCAAGCGGGATCAGGCTTCGCGCTGAAAGCGAGCGGAGCGCCGGGCTTGGGCGCGCCGATCAGCCCGAAGCGGCGGGCATCGAACTGGAGGAACCCGCCGGTCCACGCCGCGCGCAACGCGCCGTTCGCCGTGTCGTAGGCCACGGTGCCCGCGTCGCCTGCGCCGATCTTGATCGAGAGCCCCTTGGCAATGGTGCCTTCGGGCAAAGGCAGGTTCGACGCGAGGAACGGGCCGACATCCGTCTGTTGCCAGCGCGTGTCCACCCAGTCGGCCTCGGACTGTTGGCTGGCATCGCGGCCGGAAATCTTGGGAATGCCCGCTGCTGCCTTGGTATCCATCGCGAGGCGCGTAGCGACTTGGCGCAGGCCGGAAAGATCCTTGCCGAGCTTCACCGCCACGTCCTCCTCGGTGTGGCCGAGCACGCCGATGGGACCGCGATAACCGCTCTCCTGCACGGCCCGCAGGATGGCGAGATCGTCTTCGCCGTCGCCGAACGGGACGATCTTCTTCCCGATTTGGTCACCGTTGCGGACCATCCCGTTGAGGTTCAGGCAGAGCAGATGCGGCGCGATGGCGCGGAGCAGGGCGGGCAAGCGGTCGAGGTGCGCGTGGCCGTGGTGGAGGTTATAGACGAGGCCGACATTGGCGCAGCCCAGCTCGGCGAGACGCGCCTTCACCCGGAGCTGGTTCTCCGGTTCGCCGAACCAACCGCCGTGATTGTAGAGGCCGATCTTGGAACCGATCTCACGGGCAGCTTCGGCAATCGGCTTCAACTGTTGTGCGGCGGCCTCGACCTTTTCGGCTGGGTCGCCGTTCGGCGCGGGATCGACCAGCATGACCCACAGCTCGGGGCTCCGCTTGTGGCGCTTCAAGGCGTCGAGAATCGCGCGGGCCTCGGCGTTGAGTTCGGCCGGAAACCACCAGGCGCGGAGCTCGATCTTCCGCTTCGCCAGCGCGGCGATCTCGACGTCGAAGGTCGAGATGTGCTCCGCGCGCCAGTCGTAGGCGAGTCGCGAAACGCCGAGGCGCTGGAGCATGGCGGCCCGTTCCTCCGGCCCACGTTTCTGCGTGTCGAACGGGACGATGCACCACGCCACAAGATTTGTCGGGGCAAAGAGGTCGTAGGCAGCGCGGGCCGGACCGACCATGAGCAGCAGGGCGAGCGCAGCGGTCAGCCGGAGGAAGCGGGGGAGTTGCACCCCAGAATGACGCCGGAAGGCCGATCCGGCTTCAAGCCGCCTGTGGTCGGACCCGGCGCCCCAAGAGCAGCGGATGACAGACCCTCATCCCTTCGGCCAGAGGTGCACCAGATACCCCCCGTAACCCACGAGGAAGAGCACGCCTTCCCAGCGGTTCACGCAACGTCCGGTCCAGAGCATCGGCCAGAGCAGGGCGGACACGGCGACCAGCATCAGGAGGTCCACGCGGCTGATGCCGGCGGCCTCGACCGGCGCGACCAGGCCCGCGACGCCGAGGATGGCGAGGATGTTGAACGTGCTCGAACCGATCACGTTTCCGAGGGCGATGTCGGCCTGCTTCCTCAGGGCGGCGACGACGGAGGTGGCGAGTTCCGGCATGCTGGTGCCGGCGGCCACGATGGTGAGACCGATGACGGCCTCGCTCACGCCGAAGCTCCGGGCCAGCAGCACGGCGTTGTCCACCAGCAGACGCGAGCCGGCGACCAGCACCGCCAATCCGCCAAGAATCAACCCGACATCGACGCCCCAGTGACGGCTGGGCCTAGGCACGCTCTCGGCGAACTCCTGCTCGACAGCGGCGGCGGTCTGGCGGCGGGCCATCCAGACGTTCGCGACCGTGTAGGCGGTCGCGCCCAGCACGAAGACCAGCGCCTCGCCCCGCGAGATCACGGCATCACGGAAGCACCAGACGAAGATCAGCGTGGTCCCGAGCATGACCGGCGTGTCGATCCGCAGGAGCTGCCATTCGACCCGGAGCGGGCTGACGACCGCCGCGAGGCCCAGGATCACGGCGATGTTGAAGATGTTCGATCCGATCACGTTTCCGACCGCGATCGCGCCCTGGTCCGAGAGGGCGGCCTTCACGCTCACCAGCATCTCCGGGGCGCTGGTGCCATAGGCCACGACCGTCAGACCCACGACGAGGGGCGTCAGGCCGAGACGCAGGGCCGAGGAGGCGGCGCCCTTCACGAGCCATTCGGCCCCGAAATAGAGGAGCACGAGACTGAGGACGACGAGCAGGACGGGAACAAGCATGGTGGTCAAAGGCCCGGCCCATTCCGGCCAAGCGGCGCGACGCTAGCACGCGGATTCCTCGCCGCAACCGGAGCCGGGGAGAATCTCCGCAACCGCTAGACTGGAACTGAAACGGCTGTTCGACGAAGCCACGGCCAAACGGGGGAAAGAAGCCATGAATGTCATTGCTTGCGGATGACGGCCTCGTTGTTGTTCGCGCGACACGGGTTTCACCGGGCATCGTCCTTCACCCGCTGCAACTCGGCCTGGGCGTGGAACGCTCGTCCGGAGACAGGTCCGTCCCGATCCTGTCATGCGCGGCGAATCGGGCGCGATCAGATTCCGTGGGACCGTTGCGGAAGCGTGCGGAGACGCACCCGCACCAGCAGGTCGTTCAACGCCTGCCGCGTCGTTTCATCCGGCGCTTCCGGCAACGTGCTGGCGTCGTGGGCGGCCTGGAGTTCGGCGCGCAGCCTATGGTATTCGGCCTCGTGGAAGGCGGTGTCGGCGTCGGTCAAGGTCGTGTTCTCGCCCTTGGTCTTCCGCTCGATCAACTCGGCGATGTAGGGCAGGCGGAAGTCCGCGTTGAGCGCGACGAGGTTCGCCTCGATCACGCCGGTGCGCATCAGATGGATGCCGGTGAGCAACACGCGATAGACGTAGAGCAGCGGCTTCACCCGGCGCGGCGACTCTTTCAGGAAGAGCTTCCACTGCGTCTCGGCGAACCCGAAGTAGTGGTGGGAATGGTGCCGGGTGATCACGCCCGTCCGGCTCCCCTCTCCGCCTCGACCGGGGAGAGGGTTGGGTGAGGCGTCGAACGCCTTTGGACAACAGATCGCCTTCAGCTCCGCGTGTTCCGGTGTGGTCTGGACGATCAACGGTGAGAACAGCTGCTCCAGCACGTAGCCGTTCTTCTTCAGCAGCAGGCCGAAGAACTTCCGGACGTCGTGCGAGACGATGTCCATCTCCAGCCCGTCGATCACCCGGCTGTCCTCCACCGTCTCGTCCTGCATCTCCAACCCAACGACCCGTTCCAACGGCAGCACATGCGCCCCGCGCAGATCGAAGTCCGAGTCGGGAGAAGGAAACCCGTAGAGATGCGCCCCGCTGATCGTGGCGAAAAGCAGCGGATACGGCTGGGCCGCGACAATGCGGTGGAGGCGTGGGTCG
>CAMLMI010000006.1 GCA_946480965.1 uncultured Verrucomicrobiales bacterium
GGCCAAGCTCTCGAAGCGCGCTATGGAGTGCGGTGGCTGGACACCGCTTTGGTGCGGCTGCTCCGTGCTTTGTCGCTTCACCAAAGCGCCGTCGAGCCGGCGCACTCCAAGGGCCGTCTGTTCCACACCACACTTTTCTCAGACTTCTTCGGTGTTCAAACAGGCTCTCAGGAACTGAATGGTTTCCCGACTCGATCTGCTCACGGATTGGAGTTTGGCGCTCTGAACTTCCGCAGCCTACGTCCCGTTCACCTTTTCGATCTTGGCGACCTCGGCGTGAGGAACCCTCGCTGCATCGGCCGTTCGCCCGCGTCTTTTGTGCCTTCTTATGGCCAATGCTCATCGCCCTGCTTTTCGGCTCGCCGCAGAGGTGCGGGTCGGGATTGTTACCGGCCATGAAGTTCTCCCGTCGGCTGCGTTCTCTCTTCTTGCTCGCGCTGCTCGTGTCGGCCGCCGTCTCCGGCAGCGCGGCGATGCGCCCCGGGGCCACGACCACCGCGTTGGACCGCTATGTGGCCAAGCCCGATCCGGCCTACGGCTCCAAACTCGTCAGCACCACGACCGGGAACGGCATGACGGGCTACACGCTGCGGATGATCTCCCAGGAATGGCTGACGACGAACGAGGTGGACCGCACGCGCTGGGAGCATTGGCTCGTGATCGCCCGCCCGGAGAAGGTGCTGCATGACACCGCGCTCCTGATCATTTCTGGCGGGGCCAACAACAACGAACCGGCTCCACCGCCCTCTCGCGAGATCGCCCGCATCGCGCAGGCCACGGGCTCCATCGTCGCGGAGCTGAAGATGGTGCCGAACCAGCCGCTGAAGTTCACCGGCGACGCCAAGGGCCGCTTCGAGGACGACTTCATCGCCTACACCTGGGACAAGTTCCTCCGCACCGGCGACGAGCGCTGGCCCGCGCGGTTGCCGATGACCAAGGCGGCGGTGCGCGCGATGGACACGCTGACGGCGTTCTTCGCCTCGGAAGCCGCCGGGAAGATCCCGGTGACGAAGTTCGTGGTGGCGGGCGGCTCCAAGCGCGGCTGGACAACGTGGTCCGCGGCGGCGGTCGATGACCGCGTGGTCGCCATTTGCCCGCTGGTGATCGACGTGCTGAACGTCGAGGCCTCGATGAAGCACCACTTCCGTGCCTACGGCTTCTTCGCCCCGGCGGTGGGCGACTACGTGCGGCACGGGATCATGGACTGGATCGGCACGCCGGAGTCGAAGGCGCTCTACGCCATCGAAGACCCGTTCGAGTATCGGGACCGGCTGACGATGCCGAAACTGATGCTCAACGCGGCGGGCGACCAGTTCTTCCTGCCCGATTCATCGCAGTTCTACTTCGACGAGCTGAAGGGCCCGAAGTTCCTGCGCTACGTGCCGAACACGGATCACTCGCTGAAGAACAGCGACGCGGTGGAGACATTGGCCGCGTGGCAGCACCTGATCGCGAGCGGCGGATATTTCCCGGAATTCACCTGGAAACACGGAGCGGACGGTTCGCTCACGGTGACGGCAAAGACGCTGCCCAAGCAGGTGCGGCTGTGGCAGGCGCACAACCCAGAAGCGCGGGATTTCCGCCAGGACTCGATCGGAACCGCTTACCGCTCCGCCGACATCGCGGCAAAGAACAGCGAGGAATCGATCTACACGGCCACGGTGGCCAAGCCGGAAAAGGGCTGGACCGCCTACTTCATGGAAATGACCTTCGACGTGGGCGCACCGGTGCCGCTGAAGCTGACGACGGATGTGCGGGTGATTCCGGACACGCTGCCCTTCCAGGAACCGAAGGCGGCGAAGCCGGAGGGGTTCATCTCGGGGAAGAAGTAGGGGGGAGTCAGTAGCCAGTGGTCCGTGGTCCGTTGTGAAGCCAAGGCTTGAAATGGGCTGGGTTGGCTGATTGTCGAAAACAACCAACTCCTCTCCCGCTCACTTCGCGGGGAACCACTGGTAGAGGAAGAAATAGACCAGCACACCGGTCACAGAGACATACATCCAGAGCGGCCAGGTGATGCGGGCGATCTTCTTGTGCAGCTCGAAGCGCTGCTTCAAGGCCCGGCTCATCGTCATCAGGATCAGCGGCACAATGGCCATCGCGAGGATCACATGCGTGATCAGCATCACGTAATAGACGGTGCGGATGGCGCCTTCTCCGCCAAAGGGCGTGTGGACGCCCTTCACCAGGATCTTGTGCAGGACATAGAACACCAGGAACACGCACGAGACGATGAACGCCGAGATCATGCACTTGGCGTGGGCCTCCTTCTTGCCCTGCTTGATCAGGACGAAGCCGACGGTCAGCAGCAGCGTGGCGAGGCCGTTGAGCGAGGCGTTGAGCGGCGGAAAGATGGCGGGGTCCATACGGGTCAGGGTTCTTTCAGGACGCTGCGGATGGCGGCGCGGAGCTCCGGTTTCCGCTCGGGCAGGGTGCCGTCGAACCAGCCGCGGATGCGGCCCCGACGATCGACCAGCACGAAGTAGGGGCCGTGGAGGAAGAGGTCGTTGGGATCGACGCGGTTGGTCTCCACCTGGTCCATCATGGTGAACTTGAGGCCGTTCACGCCCAGTTCCTGCACGTCATCCTTCAGGCCGGTCAGGAACCACCAGCGTTGCGGGTCGGCGGAGAATTTCTCGCCGTGTTTGCGCAGCACCTCGGGGGTGTCGAACTCCGTGTCGGCCGTGAGGGAGACGAGGCGAAAGTCGGGCTCGCCGGCGAACTCCTGCTGGAGCTCGCGGAAGTGCGAAGAGAGCGCGGGGCAGAGCGAAGGGCAGCGGCTGAAGATGGTGTCGGCCAGCCAGACCTTGCCGGTGAGTTCGGCCGTGCCGACGGCGACGCCGAGCTGGTTGGTCAGGCGGAACTCGGGGACCTGGCCATAGACGGCCTGGGCAGGGACGCGGTCGCGGCGTTCCCGCACGAAGACCGCGGCGATGATCGCCGTGACGGCCACGAGGACGGCCCAGGTGATCCATTCGAGGCTGCGTTGTCGCACGTTCAAGCGGGGATGAGGTTGGAACAAAAAACCCGAGGCGCAAGGCCCCGGGTCGGAAAGACGCGTCGTAGGGTTCGCGGCCGGATCACTCGAAGCCGCCGCCGCCACCGCCGCCGCCACCGGCGGCTTCGGCCGACTTCTGGTTGAACCACTCGTCGTATTCCTCCTGGGTCTTCACGACGATGCTGCCGCGCATGACGCCATGGCCCTGGCCGCAGAGCTGGGCGCAGGTGAGGAGGTAGTTGCCGGTCTGGACCGGCTTGAAGCTGTTCGGGATCATCAGGCCCGGGATGGCGTCCTGCTGCGAACGCATGGCGTGGACGGCGAAGCCGTGGATGACGTCCATCGAGGTGATGTAGAACAGGGCGTCCTTGTTCACGGGGATCACGATGTCGTTGATCACCTTGAAGTCATCCTTGCCGGCGGGGTCGTTCGGATCGATGCCGAGCATGTTGTCGCCGCTGAGGAACTTCGCGTCGGCGGCGCCGAAGACGCCGTTGGTGCCGGGGTAGCGGGCGTTCCAGCTGAACTGCTGGGCGATGACGCGGATGACGGTGGAGTCCGACTCGGCCGGAAAGTCCTTGGCCGCGCGGGCCCAGAGCGGGATGGCGAAGCCGATCAGCAGCACGGCTTCGATCACGGCCACGACGCCTTCCAGATAGGTGGAGATGTGGCTCTTCACGCCGACGTAGTCCGCCTTGGGATTCCGGCCGGCGCGGAAGCGGAACAGGGTAAAGAGGAAGTAGGCCAGCCAACCGACAAAGAGCACGGCCATCAGGAGATGGACGTAGAGGATGAAGACATCGGTCTCGGCGCCGTGCGCGGAGGCGTGTTTCGCCATCCAAGGGAAATGAAACGTGTCCATGCGTTAGAGAGAGTCAGTCGGAGATTCGTCGGAACCGTCTTCCAGCGCCTGCCGGGCTTCCAGCGCGGCGGTGCGTTTGGCGACGTAAACAAAGAAGGAAACGACCCCGGCCAAGACCAGGCCGATGACGGCCAGCAGGGCGAGGATGCCCATGTTCATGCCCCGGGCCATCGGAGCGTCGCTCTTGCCGAAGCAGGTGGCGCAGGCCGAGGCATCGGCCGTTCCCGCCCAGAGGAGCAGGAGGACCGCCGGAAGGATGAAGCGGGCTGGGGTCTTCACAGGTAGCTGATGTTTTTGAGTTTCTTGAACACCGCCCGGCCATAGACGAGCAGCGCCGCCGCGCTGGCCGCCGAGGCGATGCTGAGGATCAAGTCGGTCTGTTCGCGGGAATCGCTCCAGGCCCGGTAGAACCAGAGCGCCAGCCAACCGGTCAGCGCGACCGAGGCGGTGACGAAGACGAGATGGAGGGCTTTGAGCGACATGGTGGATGCCTCAGTGCTGGACCGGAGCCGCGACGGGCGCCGCAGAGCCGGTGGTTGAGAACTGGTTCAGGCCGCCGCCGATCAGGCTGCCGTTGAGCATGGACCAGATGGTGAGGAAACCGAGGGCGATGAAGAAGAGGACCGTCACGACCATGACGGCATAGATCAGCTTCTTCTCCGACAGGAGGTGCATGAACCATCCGGCCACGAGGGTCGCCTTGATGGTGGCGATGATGAGGCCGATGGTGATGTTCTTCCAAGCGGCGCCGAAATCCACGTAGGAGATGGCGACCGTCAAAATCGTTCCAACGATCAGCATGGCGAAGATGAGCCAATAGACCTTGATGTGGGCCTTGATGTGCTCGGCTTCGTGTTCGTCATGCCCGTGGTCGGCATGGTCGGCATGGTTGTGTGCGGCCATAGACAGGGTTCGCGGTTACAGGAGATAGAGGACCGGGAAGAGGAAGATCCAGACGAGATCGACGAAGTGCCAGAAGAGGCCGGTGGTCTCGACGCGGTTGGTGAACCGGGCGGGATCGGTCTTCCACATGCGGGAGCCGGGCAGCCAGAGGTAGGCGATGACTAGGGCACCGCCGACCACGTGCAGGGCATGCAGGCCGGTCATGGTGAAATAGATCGCGAAGTAGGTGCTCTGCTGGGGGCCCCAATAGGTGAGGCGACGAATGTCGTCGAGCTTGATCTTCTCGGCCTCATGGGCGTGGGCATGGGCGGCGTGTTCTTCGGCACCGTGGGCATGCTTGGGTGCGTCCTTCACGAAGCTTATTTCGGCGGTGTTGGCCTCGCGGAGCTTCTTGTCCGTGACGAAATACTGCTTCGGTTCCAGATGGCCGGTGAAGGCCGTGCCGTCCTTCATCACCACGTGGTAGTGGGAGAATTTGGCGGAATATTCGAAGGACTTGATGACGCAGAAGCCGAGGGCGCAGGCCACGGTGATGCCCTGATAGAAGCGAAATTTGTTGAAGTCCTTCAGCTTCAGCGAGACCCAGGCCATCAGCACGGTGATGGACGAGACGATGAGCACCGCCGTGTTGATCGCGCCCATAGGCACGTTCAACAGACCGTCGGAATGGTGCGGCCATGCTCCGAGCGCGGGCCAGACCGCCTTGGGGTCTGCGCCGACGCGGAGCAGGATGTAGGAGGAGAACAGCGCCCCGAACAGCATGATTTCGGAGGCGAGAAACAACCAGATGCCGACCTTGCCGTTGTATAGGCCTGTATCGGGACGGGGTTTCGTTGTGTAGGGGATGTCCATGACGGGAGCTTGGAGCTTAGGCGTGGGACTTCTTGGAATCGCGTTCCGGAGCGGAGGTGCCGTGCTGCGGCGTGAAGTCTTCCTTCGCGCCGGGCACGCTGTATTCGTAGGGACCGCGCACGATGGTGGGTTCGAAGGTGAAGTTGCCGTGCGGCGGCGGGGTCGGAGTGGCCCATTCCAGCGTGGTGGCGTCCCACGGGTTGTCGGAATTGGTCTTCTCGCCCTTCTTGATGCTGATGAAGAGGTTCAGAATGAACGGTATCTGGGCGATGGCCAAGCAGAGGGCCGCCCAGGAAATGTGTTCGTTGAGCTTCATGATCCCGTCCGAAAGCGCGTCGGGGAAACCCTGGTTCACCGGGCTGGACGCCGCGTAGGTCGCACCGCCATCCGCCATGCGGCGGTGCATGCCGGCGAAGCCCTGGAGGAACATCGGGGCGAAGACCGCGTTCATGAAGATGAAGGAGAGCCAGAAGTGCGTCTTGCCCCAGAAGACGTTCATCTGGCGGCCGGTCATTTTCGGGAACCAATAGTAGATGCCCGCGAAGAGCGCGAAGATCGTTCCGGGAGCGACCACGTAGTGGAAGTGCGCGATCACGTAGTAGGTGTCGTGCAGCTGGATGTCGGAGGCGTTGAAGCCGAGCGGCAGGCCGGTCAGACCGCCGATGCCGAACATCACCATGAAGGCCAGCGCGAAGTGCATCGGCACCGTGAAGCGGATCGAGCCGCCCCAGAGCGAGATGAACAGGCAGGTCAGGATGATGACCGAGGGGATCGAGATCATCATCGTGGTGGTCTGGAAGAAGGTGGAGATCTTCGTGCCCATGCCGGTCAGATACATGTGGTGGGCCCAGACGATGAAGGAGAGGAAGCCGATGCCGAGCGCGGCATAGACCATCGAGCGGTAGCCCCAGATGGGCTTGCGGGTGTTGTTCGCGACGATCTCCGTCACGATGCCGATGGCCGGCAGGATCAAGACATACACCTCGGGATGGCCGAGGAACCAGAAGAGGTGCTGCCACAGCAAAGGGCTGCCGCCACCGGAGACGTTCAGCACGTCACCGGAGACCACGAGGCCGGAGGGCAGGAAGAAGCTGGTGTCGAAAAGATTGTCCATCAGCTGCATCACGCCGGCGGCTTCCAGCGGAGGGAAGGCCAGCAGCAGGAGGAAGGCGGTGACGAACTGCGCCCAGGTGAAGAACGGCAGGCGCATCCAGGTCATGCCCTTGGCGCGGAGCTGGATGATGGTGGTGATGAAGTTGACCGCGCCGAGGAGCGAAGCGGTGATGTTGAACACCATGCCGATCAGCCACCACGTCTGTCCGTCCCACCGGTGCGTCAGGTCCGTCACGGTGGCCAGCGGCGAATAGGAGGTCCAGCCGGACTTCGGAGCGCCCGAGGGCATGAAGAACGACGCCATCATGATCAGACCACTGACCAGGAAGATCCAATAACTCATCATGTTGAGCTTGGGGAACGCCATGTCCGGCGCACCGATCTGGAGCGGCGTGACGTAGTTGCCGAAGGCGCCGAAGGCCAAGGGCACGACCGCCAGGAACACCATGATGGTGCCGTGCATCGCGCCGAAAGAATTGTAGAGGTCCGGCGAGATGACGCCGTTCAGCGCGAGATCCGTGCCGAAGACCGCCTGGAAGGCCGCGCCCAGCACCGGGATCGGCTTGCCGGGATAGGCGATCTGCCAGCGCATGGCCAGCATCAGGAAGAAGCCCAGCAGCATGAACACGAGCGAGGTGATGCCGTATTGGATGCCGATGACCTTGTGGTCGGTGGAGAAGACGTATTTGCGCCAGAAACCCAGCTCTTCGTGATGATGGGCGCCGTGCGCCTCATGAGAGTGAGCAGCTTGATGTGCCATAACTTGTTTCCGTTGCGGACCTAAAATCGGGTTTTGTCTCGGGTGCCACCGCCCTGCAAGCGAACTCTTTCCGGCAGAGGCAGAAATCAGCGGCGTTTATCGGATCACGGCTTGAGCTTATCGACCACCATCAGCACCAGCAGAACCGGCAGGTAGAGGATGGAGGCGAAGAACAGACCACGGGCGGACGAACTGGAAAGCTGGCGCGCGAAACGCATCGCCGTCCACAGCATGGCGAGCCCGGCCACGAGCGCGCCCACGAGATAGATCGGCCCGACGAGCTTCAAGGCCACCGGCGCGAGGCTTATCGGCAAAAGCCCCAAGGTGTGGCTCACCGCCTGGGCTCCGGTGCGGCGGCCGGAGAGATCGACGACGGGCAGCATGACGTAGCCGGCTTTCTGGTAGTCTTCACGATACAACCAGGCGATCGCGAGGAAGTGTGGCAACTGCCAGAAGAAGAGAATTGCGAAGAGCGCCCAGCCGCCTGCGGAGATGTCGTTGGTCGCCGCCGCCCAGCCCATCAGCGGAGGCAACGCCCCGGGAATGGCCCCGATGGCCGTGTTCAGCGTGGTGACGCGCTTGAGCGGGGTATAGACGAACAGATAGGTGAAGAGCGTGATGGCTCCGAGCAGCGCGGTCAGGGGATTGACCAGGGAAGCGAGCAGGACCAATCCAGCCACAGAAATGGAAGCTCCCAACAGGAGCACAGTTCGGGGATTCAGCTCGCCCGCAGGCAGCGGCCGGCTCGCGGTGCGTTCCATGCGAGCATCGTGTTCGCGCTCCAGATATTGGTTCAGGGCGGCCGCCCCTGAGGCGACCAGAGCCGTGCCCACCAGCGTGGCCACCAGCACATCCCAACGGGCCGCGCCGGAAGTTCCGAGGTAGTAGCCCACCACGGTGGTGAGCACCACGAGGAACGTCAGTCGCGCCTTGAAGAGATCCGCGAACAGCGCGGCGCTCCCGCGCTGGGCGGGAACGGCGGTCGCGATCGTGGGGGCGGACGCTTTCATCGATTGGGGACACCGGACGGAATGGCCGCCGATGGGCTGCGGAGGTTTTCGGATTCGGAGGAAAGAATCAACCGAAACGATAGGACAGCGAAGAGTCCGCCGGTCACGAGCGAGAATGCCCCGACCGCCATGTGCGCCGTGGCCACCGCTGCCAGCTTGCCGCTCCAGATCGTCGTTGCACCCAGCACGACTTGAACACCGATCAAAGCCAGCCAAACCCCGGCGAACTTCCGCAGCAGATGGCCTTTGGGCAGCACTCGACGCGCACGAAGGAAGCACGCAACCACCCAAGCCGTGATCGCGTAGGCCACGAAGCGATGGGCCATTTGCAGCCAGACCTGAAACGCGGTGATGTCGTTCAAATGCCCGAACGAATCGCGCTGCTGGTTGTATCTGAAGATGGCCTCAGAAGATGTGTCGGGCAGCAAGTTGCCGTAGGCCAAAGGAAAATCAGGAATCGCCAAACCCGCGTGCTGGTGACGCATGGTGGCTCCGAGCAACAACTGGACGAAGATCGCAGAGCAGCCGATCAACACCCAGGTCCGCAGTTTAACGGCTTCGGCACCCACTAACGGTCGCAAGCTTTGGATTCGCTGCCACAAGCCCGAAGTCATCAGGACCAGCACCCCGACCAACAGGAAGAACAACTGCGCCAATGCAGCATGGCAGACACCAAAGAGCACTCCGAACGTGGTGTTAGCCACAACTTGGGCGTCCATTCGAACTCTCAAACCGCCCAGAATTCCCTGAAGCACCACGGCCACCACGGCGATGCAACCCAGCCTCTTTGCCGTGCTGGAAACCTTGGAAAAGCCGAGCCAGATCGCCAACGCGAAGGTCAACGCTCCGACCACGGTGCCTTTCAACCGATGGGAATGTTCCCAGAAAACCCCGCCCTGGCGCCACTTCTCCCACGGCAAGGTGAACATGTTGTGACCGTAGCTCGTTGGCCAGTCCGGCACGGACATCCCCACGCCTTGGCTTGTCACCTCACCGCCGAGGCAGATCAGCAGGAGCGTGGCTCCGGCCGTCACCCACGCGAGGCGATGGACGTTGCGCAAAGGATTGAGGTCGGTTTTCAAAAACAGGCTCCGCTCGGAAAAAAAGAGCCGTCAGCTTGCGGCCGACGGCTCTGGGAAACGTTCCAGAATTACTGGGCCACCACGTCGAGCGTGAAGTTTTCCTTCGCGCCGCCGGCTTCCACGGTCACTTCCTTCACCACTCCCTCGGTCGTGCCGTGGGTTTTGCGGTGATAAACCACCAGCTGATACTTGCCGGCGGGCACGTCCTTGATGGTGAAGTTGCCGTCCTTGTCGGACACCGCGAAGTAGGGGTTGTCGAAGACGGCAACATAGGCGGTCATCCAGGGGTGGACATCGCACTTGAAGAGGATGGGGATCTCCGTCTTGTCGAAGACCATGTCGTTGACCTGGCCCTTGTTCGGCTGGCCGAAGTTCTTGCCCTTGTTGATCTTGGCCCGGGTGGAATTGACGTTGTGCAGCACCGCGTCGCTGTTCTTCACGGTGAAGGTCTGGCCCTTCATCACCCCGAGGGCGAAGGGGGTGTATTCACAGTCGATCTGGTCCAGGACCGGCTTGTCGGCCGGGGCGGTGAAGGTCTTGCCGTCGATGCCCGTGCCGGACTTGAGATAGACGAACACGTCGGCCAAGCCGTTGTCCGCGCCGACCACATACTGGCGGGCCGTGATGTTCAGCTTCTCCGGCTTCCCGCACACGATGTCCTTGGCCACGGCCGGTGGCGGCGGGGTGCCCTTGAGAGTGATCTTGCCGGTGATTTCAGCGGCGAAAACAGACTGGGTCGCGACGGTGGCGACAGCCAGCCCCAACCAAGTGGAGATCTTCTTCATGATTCGGATTTCGGTTAACAGCTCGCAGAACCTAGCGAAGCCAATCGACCCCGCAAGTCCTTTGTGAAAATTTTCACAAGCGCGACTGAGGCATTGGACTGGCCCGGTTTTCGGTTCATTCGACGTGATTCCCGGGTTTCACCCGATCGGGTGGGCCGAGGCGGCGCCAAGGACGCGCGCGGGCAACTTCCCTTCGCTCCGGCTTCGTGCTTGGATGCGGCGCGATGTTGGAACTGCCCTCTGCGATCCGGCCCGATGGGCGAGTGCATGTCCGGTCCCGGGGGCGACGCCTGCTCTTTTTCGGGGGCTGCGACTACTTCCGTCTCTCCAGCCATCCGGCCGTGCTCGAAGCGGCGGCGCAGACGCTGGCTTTGGGCGGGCTGAACGTGGCCGCTTCGCGCATGACCACGGGCAACCACCCGGTCTATGAGCGGCTGGAACGGAGCTTGGCCCGCCATTTCCGGGCCGAAACCGCCGTTCTCGCCTCCTCCGGCTACGCCACGGCGTTGCTGGTGGCCCAAGCCTTGGCCGGAAGCGTCACCCACGTGCTGCTCGACGAGAAGGCCCATGGCTGTCTCCGCGACGCCGCTCAATGGCTGAACCTGCCCACGCACCTCTTCCGGCACCGCGACGCGGAGGATCTGCAGACGCGCCTCGCCCAACTACCTACCACCGCGCAACCGCTGGTGGCCACGGACGGGATGTTCGCGGCGGATGGTGCCCTCGCCCCGTTGCCGGAACTGCAAGCCGTGTTGCCGAAGAACGCCTGGCTCTGGATCGACGATTCCCACGGAGCCGGGGCTCTGGGAAACCACGGCCGGGGAACCTTGGAAGAGCTGGGATTCGTCCCGGCTGGATCGTCTCGCCGCCTGGTCCGCACGCTGACTTTGAGCAAGGCCCTGGGCTGCTACGGCGGCGCGGTGCTCTGCTCCCGCCCGTTGCGGAATCGAATCGTGGAGCGGAGCCGCTGCTTCACCGGCAACACCCCCCTGCCTCCGCTCTGCGCCGCCGCCGCGCTCACGGCCATCGATCTGTTGCGCCGCGACAAGACCCTGCGCCGTCGGCTGCGGGACAACACCGCGCGGCTGCGGTCCGCTCTGGCGGCCGAAGGCTGGCCCGTGGCGGACTCGCCGTCCCCCGTTCTGGCCCTGACCACAAACTCCGTGTCCGCCACGGAAAGACTCCGGCGGCGGATGCTCAAGGCAGGGATTTTCCCCAGCTTCATCCGGTATCCCGGCGGCCCACGGGGAGGCTTTCTGCGCCTGGCCGTTTCCAGCGAACACCGCGCGGAGGAGATCGATCGGCTCGTCCACAGCCTGCGCCGGGACTGAGCGACGGCACCGGAGATTTCCCCCCTTGCCTCCGACAGGACGCGCTCCCAAGATTTCGCATGGCAGCGACCTCGAAAGCGAACGCAGTTGATTCCGACTTCTACCTGAACGCCGACGCGTTCTTCCCCGCCCACCGGGCCACCGCCCTGACCTACGACGACGTCACGCTGGCCACGCAGTATTCCGAAGTCCTTCCGCGCGACACCCAGCTCGATACCAGGCTCGCCGAGGGCCTGGAGCTGAACATTCCCGTCATCTCGGCCGACATGGACACCGTCACCGAGTCCCGCATGGCCATCGCCATGGCGCTGAACGGCGCGCTCGGCCTGATCCACTACAACATGCCGGAGCGGGAACAGCTCTCCGAGGTCAGCCGCGTGAAGAACCACGTCCACGGCCTGATCCAGGACCCGATCAAGGTCGCGCCCGACCAGCTGCTCGGCGACGTGCTGGAGATGGTGGAGAAGCGCAAATTCGAGTTCCGCACGTTCCCGGTGGTGGATGAGCAGGGCAAGCTGCTCGGCTTGTTGCCCGGCCACGTGGTCAAGGCCCGCTACGCCAAACGGAAGGTCGCCGAAGCGCTCACCCCACGCGATCAGATCCACACCATCCGCAAGAAAGACCTCGGCTCCAGCCCCATTGCCAAAGCGGACAAGTTCTTCACCGACCACCCTGGCATCCACAAGCTGCTGGTCGTTGATGACCAGGACCGGCTGCACGGGCTCTTCACGATGAGCGACGTGGAGCGGATCACCCAGGAGAAGCGGGCCCAGTTCAAGCCGGCGCGCGATTCGAAGTTCCGCCTGCTCTGCGGCGCCGCTCTGTCCGCCACGCGCAACGCCTTCGGTGAACTCGACCGCGACCGGATCCTCGCGCATCTCGGCGGCTTGGTGGAACGCGGCGTCGATGTCGTGGCCGTCTCCACCGCGCACGGGTTCACCAAGGGCGTGGGCGACACGGTGAAGATGATCCGCGACGCCTATCCCAATCTCCCGATCATCGCGGGCAACGTGACCAGCGCGGCCGGCGTGGAGTTCCTAGCCGATGCGGGCGCGAGCGCCATCAAGGTCGGACAAGGCCCCGGTTCCATCTGCACCACGCGCGTCGTCGCCGGCGTCGGCATCCCGCAGCTCACTGCGCTCTACGTCTGCTCCAAGGCGGCCACGAAGAAGGGCGTGTCCATCATCGCCGACGGCGGCATCACCAAGTCCGGCGACGTCGTCAAAGCGCTGACCTTGTCCCACGCCGTCATCTGCGGCGGCATGTTGGCCGGGTGCCCCGAGGCTCCGGGCCAGATCATGGAGATCGGCGGCAAGATGTATAAACAGTATCGCGGCATGGGCAGCATCGCCGCGATGAAGGCCGGCTCCGCCGCGCGTTACGGCCACAGCAAGGACGCCACCCAGAAAGTCGCGGCCGAAGGCGTGGAGGCCTTGAAGGAAGTGTCCGCCCCCGTGGACACCGTGCTGACCCAGATGATCGGCGGCATCCAGAGCGGCATGGGCTACCTCGGTTCGGCGAACCTGGCGCAGCTGCGGGAGAAGGCCCGCTACATCCGCGTCAGCCCCGCCGGCATGCGCGAAGCCGCGCCGCACGATGTCGTGGAGGTCAAGGCGAGCGCGTAAGACACCGCCTTGGCAAGTCCGTGTCGGACACATATCGTCATACAGCATGAAAACGAACGAGAACCTCCTCTCCCGGATCACGGTGGACCCGTTGGTCTGCCACGGGAAACCTTGCGTTCGTGGCCTGCGTTATCCGGTCGAAGTCTTACTCGAATATCTGGCAGGCGGCGATTCCGTGGAGGATCTACTGGCCGAGTTCCCGGACCTCGAACGGGAAGACATCCTGGCCTGCCATGAGTTTTCCCGTCGGATGCTGGCCAACAAGACCGCCCACCTGACGCTGGCATGAGGTTCATCGTGGACGCGCACTTGCCACTGGGCCTGTGCCGGGCCTTGGCGCTGCGCGGCCATGATGCGATCCACACCTCCGATCTTCCCAGCCGCAACGCCACCCCGGACCGCGACCTCAACCGCATTTCTTTGGACGAGCAACGGATCGTCGTGTCCAAGGATTCGGACTTCTTCTACTCCCATCTGCTCCAAGGCCGTCCTTGGAAACTACTGCTCGTCCGCACGGGCAACATTTCCACCCGCGACCTGCGCGAACTGTTGGAGCGAAACCTTCCCGCCATTGAAGCTGCGCTTGAAGCCCATTCGCTGGTCGAGCTCGACCGCTCCGACGTGAGACCGGTCCTCTGAGCAGGAGCGATGCGGCGGAACGAAGAGCGGACGGTCACGTCCGCGAAGCCAGCCTCAGTTCACGAAGCAGCGCAAACGCGGAAGATGTCCCCATAGGACTTGGGGCGACAGCATCCAAGATCGATCCTTGTCTTCCATTGGACGCGGACTCGCGGACGTGACCGGCGCGCTCCTAAAAGCCTCAGAGCGGACGCTTGTGGATGTATTCGTGCGCCGCCGCGATGAAGCCCTTGAAGAGCGGGTGCGGCTGGTTGGGCTTGCTCTGGAATTCGGGGTGGAACTGGGAGGCGATGTAGAACGGGTGGTTCGGGATCTCGATGATCTCGACCAGCTTTCCGTTCGGCGTCAGGCCGCTGAAGACAAAGCCCGCCTGCTCGTAGCGCTCGCGGTAGTCGTTGTTGAACTCGTAGCGGTGGCGGTGGCGTTCGTGGATGACGAAGGCGTTGTAGAGCCGCCACGCGAGCGTGTCCTTGGTCAACTGGCACGCCTGCGCCCCGAGACGCATCGTGCCGCCCATCTTGTCCACGCCCTTCTGGCTTTCCTGGAGGTCGATCACCGGATGGGGCGATTGGGGGTTGAACTCGGTGGAATGCGCGCCGTCCAGCTTGAGCACGTTGCGGCCGAACTCGATCGTCGCGATCTGCATCCCGAGGCAGAGGCCGAGGTAGGGCACCTTGTTCTCGCGGGCGTATTGCGCCGCCTGGATCTTGCCCTCGATGCCGCGCTCGCCGAAGCCGCCGGGCACGAGGATGCCGCCCAAACCTTTCAACACTTTCTCCGCCCCCTGCCGTTCGATGTCCTCCGCGTCCAGCTTCACGATCTCGACGCCGCAATCGTTGGCCACGCCGCCGTGGATCACGGCTTCATAGACGGATTTGTAGGCGTCGTTCAGTTCGATGTATTTCCCGACGACGCCAATGCGGACGCGATGGCGCGGCGCGATGAGCTTGCGGATGATCTCCTGCCATTCGCCCATCGCGGCGGGCGGCGTATCGAGGTGGAGATGGCGACACACGAGGTCGTCCATCCGCTCGCGTTGGAGCACGAGGGGCAGCTCGTAGATGCTGTGGTCCACGTCCTTCATCTCGATCACGGCCTCAAACGGGACGTTGCAGAACATCGAGATCTTCTGGCGCAGCTCCTTGTCGAGCGGCTGTTCGCAGCGGCAGGCGAGGATCTGCGGGAAGATGCCGATCTCGCGCAGCTTGGCAACGGACTGCTGGGTGGGCTTGGTCTTCAGCTCGCCGGCGGCCTTGATGAAGGGCACGTAGGTGACGTGGATGAAGAGGACATTGTGCGGGCCGACATCGAGGGCGAATTCGCGGATCGCTTCGAGGAACGGCAGCCCTTCGATGTCGCCCGTGGTGCCACCGATCTCGGTGATGAGCACGTCGGTCTTGGCGCTTTCGCCGATGGCATAGATGCGGCGCTGGATCTCGTCGGTCACATGGGGAATGACCTGCACGGTTTTGCCTAGGTAGTCGCCGCGCCGCTCCTTCTCTAGCACGGTCTGGTAAACCTGCCCGCTGGTGAGGTTGTTCAGACGGGTGAGCTTCGTGTTGGTGAACCGCTCGTAGTGGCCGAGGTCGAGGTCGGTCTCGGCGCCGTCGTCCAGCACATAGACCTCGCCGTGCTGGTAGGGGCTCATCGTGCCCGGATCGACGTTCAGGTAGGGATCGAACTTCTGGAGAGTGACCTTCAGCCCCCGGTGTTCGAGGAGCGTGCCAAGGGCGGCCGCTGTCAGGCCCTTGCCCAGGGACGACACGACACCGCCGGTGACGAAGATATATTTCATGGGCTGACATCCTCCCGGCCCGGCCCGCATTCCGCCAAGTGGAAAAAGCGGCGAAGGCATTGGGCCGCGTTTTCACCCAATGCCGACAGCCGATTTCGGGACACCGAGGTCGGGAAGGAGGACGAGAACGAGAAGGATTCTGCGGTCAGCCCGCGGAGCGCCGCGCCTCCACCGCCGACAGCAGCTTCTCGAACTCCCGCTGCGGCAGTTTGACCGACCCGATCAACGGCCGGTTCTTGCTCATGCCGTGGCAGTCGGAACCGCCGGTCACGAGCAGGTTGTGCCGGTCCGCGATCTGGAGGTAGTGCTCCGCCGTCGAACCGGTGTGCTTGCTGTGGAAACACTCGATGCCATCGATGCCGACTTGGACCAGATGCGGGATGATCTCGTCGCCCCGGTTCAGCGCCGGATGAGCCAGCACGGCCAAGCCGCCCGCGCCGTGAATCAGCCGGATGGCGTCCTCGGCCGACATCTTGAACTTGGGCACCCAGGCCGGTTTGCCCTTCTTGAGGAAACGGTCGAACGCCTCGTCCAACCCCGAGCAATAGCCTTCCTGCACCAAGGCGCGGCCCACGTGCGGCCGACCGGGCGCGCGGCAATTGGCCAACTTGAAGACCGTCTCTGCCTTGAGCGGGATGTTCTTCTCGTTCAACCGCGCCACCATCTCGCGGATGCGTTCCTGGCGCACGTCCTGGAACTTCGCCATCTCGACCAGCAGCCGTTCGTTCCGCGCGTCGATGAACAGGCCGAGGATGTGGACCTCCCAGCCGTCGATCTCCGCCGTCAGCTCCGTGCCGGGCACGAAGGTGATGCCCAGCCCCCGGCAAGCGGCGGCCATCCGTTCGCAGCCCTCCACCGTGTCGTGGTCCGTCAACGCCATCGCGCACAGCCCCACCCGCTGGCCATGCCCGGCCAGTTCCTCCGGGGTGTAGGTGCCGTCGGAGAAATTGGTGTGGAGATGCAGGTCGGCGAACACTGGGGCTTTCGGGCGTTAGAGGGCTTCCCGGGCGGAACGCATCAGCTCGCTCTTCACCTTGTCGAGGATGCCGTTGACGAACTTTCCGCTGTCGTCGGTGGAGAACTTCTTCGCGATGTCCACCGCCTCGTTGATGCTGACCACGGGCGGGATGTCCTCGCGGTGGAGCATCTCGTAGATGGCCAGGCGCAGGATGTTGCGGTCCACCACGGCCAACCGGTGGATGTCCCAGTTCTTGGCCACCTTGCGGATCCACTCGTCGCTCTCGTTGCGGTGCTCGATGGCGCCCCGGATCAAGGGTTCGGAGAAGAGCCGGAGCTCGGCCTCGGCGGCGGTGGGCGGCGGGAGTTCGATCTTCTCGCCGTAGGTGGCCTTGTTCTCCTTTTCCACGGCCAAAGCGGCCCGGCGCTGCGAATCCCAGAAAGCGTCCAGCGCCTCGCCGAGGTTCTCGGAGGGGTTCACATCATACTGGAACAGAAATTGGACAGCCCGTTCCCGGGCCTCGCGTCGCATTCCCATGCGACGAACATGTCACAAGCCCCGGCGGTTAGGTAAAGGAATTTGCCGGGAATCCCAAAGCCGCAGGCTTGTAGGACTCCATTGAAGCCCATCAGACCCGCACGAGCCTAACTGGCTCGCGAATCCAACCCGACCAGCGGCTCCTAGGCGCTCAACTTGCGCCGCGCGTAGAATCCGAACGCCACCGCCGTCGCAACGAACAAACCGATATCAACGCTCCCGACAGGCAAATCCACCCAGATCATCTCCCTGGTAGGAAAATCGAATTCACGGTCGTAGTAGATGCCCGGCTGATAATCTTGAGCGGCGACCGCAACCGTAAAATCAGCCCAGCCGCCTGCGTGACTGGATCGCAAAGGAAATGCCGCAGAGAGAAGAAATAACCCCGCCAACGCGAAGAAGGACAGTTTGGCGACCATGGTCTTTAAGATTTAGCAACCAGCCAGTGTTCGATCAAGGCACCGGAACCTAGTTTGCGCGATTCGCCCAACTCCTCATCCCCAAAACACCGCTAGGCGAACCCTTCCGGGTTCGCCTAGCGCGTAACTTCATTTCCAACGCCTCAGTAGGGCAGCGGGAAGCGGCCAGTCAGCTCGCGCACGCGCTGGCGGACGGCGTGGGCGGCTTCGATGTTTTTGATGTCCATCAGCACTTCCGCGACCATGTCGGCGATGGCGGCCATTTCGCCTTCCTTCATCCCGCGCGTGGTCACGGCGGGCGTGCCGAGGCGGATGCCGGAGGCCTCGAAAGGCGAGCGGGTCTCGAACGGAATCGTGTTCTTGTTGCAGGTGATGCCGGCCTCATCGAGCGCGAGCTGGCATTCCTTGCCGCTCATGCCCTTGGCGTTCACGTCCACCAGCATGAGGTGGTTCTCGGTGCCGCCGCTGACGAGGCGGAAGCCGTTCCGCTTCATGCCTTCGGCCAAAGCCGCCGCGTTCTTCACGATCTGCTCCTGGTAGCTCTTGAAGGAGGGGTGCAGCGCTTCGAGGAAGCAGACCGCCTTGGCCGCGATGACATGCATCAACGGGCCGCCCTGGATGCCGGGGAAAGCCTGGGAATCGATGGCCTTCGCATACTGCGCCTTGCACAGGATCAAGCCGCCGCGCGGGCCGCGCAGGGTCTTGTGCGTGGTGGTGGTGACGAAGTCGGCATACGGCACGGGGCTGGGATGGATGCCCGCCGCCACGAGCCCGGCGATGTGCGCGATGTCGGCCAACATGAGCGCGCCCACTTCCTTGGCGATCTCGCTCATGCGCTGGAAGTCGATGACGCGCGGGTAGGCGGAAGCGCCGACGGTGATCATCTTCGGCCGGTGCTCGCGGGCCATCTGGGCGAGCTGGTCGTAGTCGATCCGCTCGTCTTCCTTGCGGACGCCGTAGTGGACGATCTCGAAGAACTTGCCGGAGAAGTTGGCCTTGTTGCCGTGGGTCAGATGGCCGCCGTGGGACAGGTCCATCGTCAGCAGCTTGTCGCCCGGCTTCAGCATGGAGAAATAGACCGCCATGTTCGCGCCGGAGCCGGAGTGCGGCTGGACGTTGGCATGGTCGGCGCCGAAGAGCTGCTTGGCGCGGTCGATGGCGAGCTGTTCGGCCACATCGACGTTTTCGCAGCCGCCATACCAGCGCTTCTTGGGGTAGCCTTCGGCGTATTTGTTGGTCAACACGCTGCCCTGGACCTCCATGATGGCCGGGCTGGTGAAGTTTTCGGAGGCGATGAGCTCGATGTTCTCCTGCTGGCGCTGGCGCTCGAGGGCGATGACGTCGGCGATTTCGGGATCAACGGAGCGGAGGCGGAGGTGGGCTGGGGTCACGGGATTTTCCATCTTACGAACGCGGCGCTCATGCCGGCCGCCGGCGAAATGGGCTGAAAGGAAGGCTTCGACGATCTTCACCGCCTGGTCGGGCGGGGTTTGTTTCTGTCCGAGGCAAAGGATGTTGGCGTCGTTGTGCTCGCGGCAGAGGCGGGCCATCTCCTCGTTGAAGACGAGGGCGGCGCGGGCGCCGGGCACCTTGTTGGCCGCGATGCTCATGCCGACGCCGGAGGTGCAGACGAGCAGTCCCAGCTCGGCTTTGCCGCTGACCACGTCGTTGGCCACCATCTGCGCGTAGTCGGGATAGTCCGCGGACTCCGTGTTGTGGGTGCCGTGGTCGGCAAAGCTGACGCCGATGTTCTGGAAATGCTTCCTGAGCGCCTCCTTCACCTGGAGCCCGCCGTGATCGCAGCCCACGGAAAGCACCACCCGGCGGCGGCTCTGCTCGATGAATTCCAAGACATGGGCGATGCCCTTGGCGATCTCGTCGCGGCAATGGGTATAGACCTCCAGCGGACCGCCGATCGGATCGCTGATGTCCTTCTCGAAGTAGTCGAGGGAATCGTCGAACTCCCGCAGCAGGAACGCCTTCTCCGCCGCCTGGGGGTAGAGGAGATTGATCGACTCGATGTGGTTGTGGGTCATCCCGAGGATGAGATCCGCCTGTTCCACGAGTTCGGCCGTCAGCATCCGGCTGCGCTGCTTGGAGATGTCGATGCCAAGGTCGCGCATCGCGCGGACGGCGTTGGCGCTGGGGGCCTGCCCGTCGATCGCGCCGACGCCGGCGGAGAGCACGCGGTAGTCGCCCCGGTCCTTCACGGCATGGCGGAAAAGCCCCTCGGCCATGGGGCTGCGGCAGATATTCCCGGTGCAGACAAAGAGGATGGTCTTCATTCCAATCCGACGAACAAGAGCCGCGACGGTGCGGGCATCGTTCCGGAGCGTCAATTTTGAAATCCCGGCCTCAGCCGTTTCGGCGGGGCCGGATCACCGCCAGGCCCTTGATCAGGTCCAGTGCCCGGGCCAAGGCCGGGTCCTGCAACGTGGCCGATGGCGGCAGTTCCCAAAGGCTGTCCAGTCCGCGATCCGCCGTCTCACCGGCGGAACCGTTCTCCCGCTGCCGGACCAGGGCCGCCTCGTTCATGCGCCGACGGGGGCGGGAACCATTGGTGCTCGTGCCGCTCAAGCTGCCTTGGGCCAGAAACGGATCTTCCAGCCAGAGCTTTTCCTGGGCGCGCTCCACCGGCACGGCGATGTCGGGCGTCAACGGCTTCTCCAGCAGCTCGCCATTGGCCAGCTCCACCGCGTCGCCCGCCACCCAGACCGATGCGCCGGAGGGCAGCTTCCGCTCCTCCATCACCCGTGCCTGACCGCTGGTGGCTTCGCCCAGCACGAGTCCCACGTGGCCCCGGCGCAACACGGCAGCCAAGGCTTCGGCCGCTCCGCGCGTGCGGGCGTTCACCAAGATGGAAACGGGGACAAGCAGCGCGTTGGTCTTCGCGGCCGATGCGGCTTTGCCGCCGCTCCAGGCCAACAACGGGCGGTCTTCGGCGAAAAAACGGGAGGCCAACTCCCCGGCGGCGGCGTAGTCCCGGCCATCGGTTTCCCGCAGGTCCAACACCAGCCCGCGCACCGGATTCGTCGCGGACAATAAGGTCGAAACCGCTTCGTCGAACGCCGCCGGCGTCCCGCTGTCGATTCGCGCCAAGCGCACCCAGGCAAATCCCGGATCGATCGGTTGCGCCTTCGCGATGGCCGATCCTTTCGCGGCGTCCAGCTCCATGCCGGGCACGGCCAACCGTCCGTCCAGTTCCCGCACCAGCCCGGCCAAAGCCGCCCGGTTCAGCTCGTCGGCGCTCAGGCCCGGAGGCTTCTTCTGGAGCAGTTCATAGACCTCGCCCACCGGTGGCAACGCCTGCGCCGCCACCGGTCGGGCCAAAAAAGGAAAGGTTCCGGCCAAGGCGATGAGCGCCAAACGGATTGCCACGGTCGTCATGGGCCGCCACTCTACGGCCCGAATCCGTCGGAAGGCAAATGTGCCGCGCAGCGCGCGCTGCGGAGCAGGCTTGCCGATCCGGCCCAACCCGAGCACCGCCGTTATGCTGAGACCCGGAGAACGCATCCACGTCATCCATCGCCGCTATTTCGAGAAGGACATCCGCCGTCACTTCGTGGCCGAGGTGGACGAATACGACAACGGCATCATCCGCGCCTCCGGCTACGTCTTCGCCATCGACGAGAACCAGGGCCACACCTTCGTCCGCCGCCCGGACAAACGCACCCGGCTCCTCTCCATCCACGACGGCTCGCTCCTCGTGAACATCATCCCGATGAACGTGAAGCTGGAGGAAGTGGTTTACGAGCGCCACCCCGGCGGCCTGCGCGTGACCGACGGCAACTGGGCGATGGAGATCAAGGAATTCGGCGTCGTCTGAGGCTTGTCGGAGCTTGCGGGAACGGCCCTCGCCGTCTCCAAAGCTGTTGGGGCACCATGATCACGTCCGAGCAGATCCACGATCTCTTCTCGCACACTCGGCGGCTCATGCACGAGGGCCGGGTTGGTTACGACATCGACGGCGTTTGTCGCTGGTCGTTTTTCTTGATCGACGCCGACCGCGAGAAGCTCACGCGAGCCGGCAGGCATTTGGAGCAGCGCGGTTACGAGATCGTCGGCTTTCTTGAGCCCGCGCCAGAGGATGACGGTCAGGCGATGATCTATTTGCGCTTTGACAGGGTAGAGCGACACACCCCGGATTCCCTGATTGCCCGGAACGACGAGTTGGACAAGTTGGCAGCCGACTTTGGCTTGGAGGGCTATGACGGGATGGATGTTGGCGCAGCAGAAGGACCATGACGAAGTGGTCTAGCCAGAACACCACAGCGAACCGCCGCTCCATGAGCCGCATCCTCGTCTCCTTCATCCACGGCATCGGCGACAACATCATGTTCACCGGGGTATTGGCGGCCTATCGCGCCGCCCATCCCGACGAGCAGATCGACCTGCTTCTCCTAAACGCCGCCTGCGGCACGGTCTGGAATGGCAACCCCGATGTTTCCGCCATCCATACTTACCCGCATTCCCAGCCCTATTTCTGGAGCCCGCTGGCCTATCGGTTCCGCGACCTGCCCGTGCTCCGCCGCCATCTGGAGGAGATGCGCCGCACCCACGGCTTCTCCAAGATCATCCATTCCGAGATCCAAACCCTGCCGGAGATCCTTTATCACCTGACCGGCACCTATGGCGGCCACAAGGTCCAGCGCATCGCCCGCGAGTTCGGCCTGCCGGATACGCTCTACCCCTACCGGCTCTTCAGCTCCGAGGCCGAATGCGCCCAAGCCAAGGCCTGGGTCCAAGCCCGTCCCGAAAAGCCGTTGTTCGTGATCCACCCCTTCTCCGGACACGCGCTGAAAAGCATGCCGGTCGCTTGGCTGGAGCGGCTGCACGACCTGGCCGTTGAATCCGGTCGGCAACCCGTCATCGTCGGCGGACCGGGTGACTTGGAGCGCATTCCTCCCCGCATTCGCAACGTCGCGGTCACGGGCTGGAGCTTTGGCGCGCTCTTGGCGTTGCTGAAGCAGGCGCAAGGTTTCGCCGGGGTGGACTCCTCCATCGCCCATCTGGCGGCGGCGGCGGATGTGTCCAAACTGGTCATAACCTCCCCCAAACTGCGTCCTGAACGCTACCTGCCGCTGACACGCCGCTCCCATTGCGAGGTGGTCTCCACCCGAAAAGGCTGGAGCGAAGCCGCGTGGCTGGATCTGCGCCGCCGGATCTCAGGCTCTTGATCCCCGACAAACAAAAAGGCGGCCCCCGTCACCGGGGCCGCCTTCTTCGTTTCCGCCGAAGCTCAGTTCGGCAGCGTGTGGATGGTCTGGAGGACTTCCTGTTCGATCTCTTTTCCGTCCTTCGCCTTGAGCAGGAACTTGGTCAGGACCTGGTGGGCGGGCTTCCAGTCGGCGAAGCGGAGGGTGAGGGTCTTGCCGTCGGCCGAGAGTTCGGTGCTGGCGACTTCCAGCTTGTCGTGGCCGATCTTGGCCGGATCAGTCGTGGTCACGTCCCAGCCGCCGTAGTTCAGCTTGTTGCCGGTGCCGGAGGGTTGGATCTTGCCGCCGACGGACTTGTCCTCGGTGTATTTCACCGCGTAGTTCCAGCGCTCGACGGCGAAGTTGTCCACGTCGGCCGCTTCCTTGGCGTCCAGCGGCTGGGTGAAGCGGAACTTCACGCCGTCCTTGGTCACGGAAACGGCATCGACGGAGTAGCGGGGTTTGCCGGTGTAGCGGACGCGCTCGAAGCCGGAGTCCTGCACGGCTGTGGTCTGCCAGCCCTTGAGGCCGAGGACGTAGAGCTGTCCGTCCTTCTCGTTGAACCGGCCACGCATGGCGGAGGAGCTGAACTTGAGCGGGAGACGCACGGCGGCCGCCTGGACGGTGCCGTTCACGGTCTCGGGCATGATGTGGTAGATGGCGCACTGGCCGTAGGAGAGGTGGATGAGCTCGCCCTTGGGCAGGCCCCAGTTGGCGTTGGGCACCCAGACCTGGCCGCCGCCGGAGTTGTCCCACTTGGAGAACTGGAACCACATGGCGGGCTTGTCGCGCTCGGCGTAGGTCTTGTTGACGGCGGTGTCTTCCACGCCGTTGAAGCCGCCGGGCTGGATCCAGTTCAGCGGGCAGGCGGGCACCCAGGTGCCTTCGTTGTCGCCGGTGGTGAGCTGGCCGTTCCACGGATTCACGCCGATGCCGTTGGGGGCACGGAGACCGGAGGCGACGACTTCGAGCTTCTTGCCGTCCTTGGAGACCTTCAGGAGTTTGCCGGCGTGGGCGGAGAGTTCGCCGTTGCCGCCGCCGCCGCCGAAGCCGCGGCCGCCACCCTTCACGGGCGCCGCCTTGGAGAAGTAGAAGTTGCCGTCCTTGTCGGTCTGGAGGTCGAAGACGAACTCGTGGAAGCCCCAGCTCGCGGTCAGGTCGTTGTTGAAGGACTCGTAGAAGTCGGCCTGGCCGTCCTTGTTCAGGTCGTGCAGGCGGGTGATGCCGTTGCGGCCGGAGACATAGACGACATCCTTGACGATCTTAACGCCGAGCGGCTCGAAGAGGCCGGAGGCGTAGCGGGTCCACTTCAGGTTCTTCAGTTCGGCGTCGATGCCGGTCACGATCCAGACGTCGCCATCCCAGGTGGAAACGGCGGCGGAGGTGCCGTCGGCGAAGAAGTCGAAACCGCCGGAACGCACGCGGCGCTTCCAGGGATTGTCCATCGGCACGGGAATGGTGTCGGTGGTGAAGGCGCCGTCGGGCGTCTCGCTGGAGCCGACCTTGCCGGAGAGCGTGATCGCTTCGGGCCAGCGATTGGCCTCGGGCTTCAAGGGATCGACCATGCTGACGGCGTTCGCGGCCGCTTTGGCGACGACGCCTTGCTTGGCCTTGTCGCCGGACCAGAGGGCCACTTCGAAGGTGGCGGCCTTGGTGCCCTTGGCGATCTTCAGCACGAGCCGACCGCCGCTGACTTCCAGGGTCACTCCGGCCGGTGCGCCGGAGAGCGCGGCCGCCGTGACGCTGCCATCCGGGGCCGTCAACGTGGCGGACGAGCCCTGGCTGGTGCCGGAAGCGCCGACCACTTCGGCGAGCAGGGTGGAAACGGTCTGCTTGGTCTTGGAGGAGAAAAAGCCCTTGGGCGGCGCGATCTTCAGCGTCTGGGTGAAGACCACCTCGCCGTCCACCAGTTCGGTGCCGGGCTGCTGGAAGACCTTGGTCGCGCCGACGTTGACCAGCACCACCGACTTGTCGCCCACGACGTAGATGCCGCCGAAGGTGGCGATTTCCTTGTTCATCGGGCCGAACGGCTCGGGCCGGGTGTCCTTGAACTCGCCGTCCTGGCCGGCCCACGCGGGCAGCATCGGCGTGCCGAGCTTCTGGGTGCCGACGATCTCGGGATGGCCGCCGTGCGAACCGTCAAAGGTGACGCCCCGGCTGCTGATGAACCCGCCAACCCACGCGCCCTGCCAGCGCAGCAGATCCTCGTCGAAGCTCATCGTGGCGTTGTTGCCGACGTGGAACGCCACGCCCTTCGACGCCTTGTCCGTGGACTGCTTGTCCACCATGCGGGTGCCGACGGAGGCTTTCTGGAACGGGAAATCGTCCTGGAGCAGGCGATACTGCTGGGCGGAGACGGTCAGGGTCAGGCCGGCGAGGCCGGTGAACAACAACGGGCGAAGGAGGAAATGGCGGGTCGGAACGCGCATATTTTTAAGTCGTAGCTGGACGCAGGAATGCCGGTCGAGATTCAACGACCAGCCGGGAGAAGGAACAGGTTTTTTTTCAAGAACGAGGCACGGAAAGCTCATTCAACCCAAACCCCGCACCTGGGCGAGGAGCTTCGGCAAGGCCGCACAGACCGTTGCGACCTCGTCTTCCGTCGTGTCGCGGCCGAGGGAAAAGCGGACCAGCGCATTCGCCTGCGCCGGGCTTGCGCCCATCGCCAACATGACGTGCGAGGGTTCCAAGCTGCCCGCCGAACACGCCGAACCGCTCGACGCGCAGATGCCGTCCATGTCCAGCACCGCCATCAGCGCGATGCTGTCGGAGCCATCCACGGTGAAAGCGAGGGTGTTCGGAAGGCGAGAAGGTAGGACAGGCATCCTGCCTGTCCCCGAAGTCTGCGCGGAACCGCTTGCGGAATGCGCTCCTCCGGTATGCGGGAAGCCCCTCACCCCGGCCCTCTCCCCATCGGATGGGGAGAGGGTGGCCGCAGGCCGGGTGAGGGGGTGCCCACGCAAAACCACTCCGGGAATCACCCTCACCGCCGCAGCCAATTGCCCGGTCCACTGCGCCATCCGCTCTGCCGGAAAGACCGGCTCCCGGACGAACCGCTCCAACGCCTCGGTCAACCCCACGATGGCCGGAAGATTCTCCGTCCCGGCCCGGCGTTCATTCTCGTGGCCACCGCCGAAGAGGATCGGGTCCGGCTGGAGCGGCGACCGGATGTAGAGCGCGCCCGCGCCCTTCGGCCCGTGGAACTTGTGGGCGCAGACCGAGACCAGATCGGCGTTGAACTGGTGGATGTCCGCAAACGGCAGCTTGCCGAACCACTGCACGGCGTCCGTGTGGAAGACCACGCCCCGCTCACGGCAGATCGCGCCCAGCTCGGCCACGGGCTGGATGACGCCCGTCTCGTTGTTCGCCGCCATGACAGAGACCAGCGTCGTGTCCGGCCGCAGCGCCCGCTTCAAGTCATCGGGATTCACCGCGCCGGCCGAGTCCACTGGCAGATACGTCACCGTGAACCCTTCCTTCCGCTCCAGATATTGGAAGGCGTGTAACGCCGCGTGGTGTTCGATGGCGGAGGTGATCAGGTGCCGTCCCCGGTCGCGCCGCAGCCGGGCGGTGCCGAAGATGGCCAGATTGTTCGACTCCGTGCCGCCGCCGGTGAACACCACCTCGCTGGGTTTGGCCCGCCAGACCTGCGCCACCCGATCCCGCGCGTCGTCCAGCAACGCCCGCGCTTCCCGCCCGATGCTATGGATGGAGGACGGATTGCCCCAGAACCGGTCGAAGTAGGGCAGCATGGCCTCCCGCACCGCCGGATCGAGCGGAGTGGTGGCGTTGTAGTCGAAGTAGATGGGGGACACGTGAATGACTCGAAACAAACTAACGGGAGGCGGATACGCTCACAATGCCACATGCGCCCGTAGTTCAGGGAAGAAGGCTTCAAAATCGCTCCTGAATCCCGCCTCTTCTCGGAGCAGCTCTTCAACGGCGTTTCCCAAGGCGATGGGCCGCCGCAGACGTTGGCCAATGCGGTCCAATGCCGCTCTGACACCTTCCGGGTCGGCATAGGAGCCGAGAAGATCTCCGGCGATCATGCCTTCCAAACGCGCTCGCGCCGGTATTGGAACCTGCCCAACGACTTGCTCCAGCGACCAGTAGGTGGACCGCTTGAACTCCTCCAACGTGTCGCGGCGATGGCGCGACCAATCTTTCGCCAGAATGTGATCGTAAAACACATCCACAAGGGGACCGCCGAACCGTCGATAGGAGAGGCCGACGCGGGATAGACTTCTCCGAAAGCAAGGATGGGAGTCGGTGAAAACGTCGATCCTTTGATGTCGCTGCATTCCGGCCTCCACTTCCCGGCTCCATCCACTCCGGTCGGAGAGGGGCAACAGATCGGGAAGCAGACTACCGAGGAGAAAGTCTGGCGACGGCTCCGAGAGACAAAGATGGGCCAACCAGTTCATCCCGCTTTTCCACCGCTGCTCAGGAGAAGCGGTCTTCGGTCCACGGATCGGCCGTGTTGCTGTAGCCGCGCACCTCCCAGAAGCCGAGGATGTCGCGGTCAAGGAAGACGATCTCCTTGATCCATTTCGCGCCCTTCCAGGCGTATTTCTTCGGCACGATCACCCGGGCCGGACCGCCGTGTTCCTTGGGCAACGGCTGGCCGTTCCACGAATGGGCGATGAGCACGTCGTCGTCCATCATCACGTCCAGCGGGTTGTTCGTGCTGTAGCTGTCGTGGCTCTTGAAGAAGACGTGCGTGGCGTGCGCCTTGGGCTTCACCAGATCGGCCAGGGTGAAGAACGACACGCCGGTGAAGACCATGTCGTATTGGCTCCAGGTCGTGACGCAGTGGAAGTCGCTCGTGTCGGTGAACTGCGGCAACGCGAGGAACTGCTCCCAGTTCAGCGTCACCGGATTCTCCACCAGCCCGTGGATCTTCAGCTCCCACTGGTCCAGCGGCACCTCCGGCTTCACGCCGAGATCGAGCACGGGGAAGTTGTGCACCTGCCGTTGCCCGGGCGGCAGCCGGTCCACCGAGCGGACGGTCGGCTTTTCCTGCCCCGACATCTTCCGCGCCCAACGTTCCTTGGCCGCGATGTAGGCTTCTTTCATGGGCGGGAAGATACCCAGCCCCTAACGGAAGGAAAGCGGGGCCGCGTCCCGACACGACCTGGAGCCCGGAATTGTGGCTTGCCGCTCCGCGCGCTCCGGCGGTTAATCGCGCCCCAACTATGTTCTCTCACGTCGTCATCTTCTGGACCGATCCCGCCAAGCCCAACGCCGTCGCCGACCTGATCGCCGGCGCGGAAAAGTATCTTCGCCCCATCCCGGGCCTGCTCCATTTCCACGTGGGCAAGATGTCTCCCAGCCATCGTCCCGTGGTGGACCAGTCCTACCAGGTCGCGCTGAACCTCGTTTTCCCCAGCAAGCAGGCGGAGGCCGAATACCAGGTCCATCCGCTGCACCTGGAATTCGTGGAGAAGGCCTTCAAGCCGAACTGCACGAAGGTCGTGATCTACGACTTCGAGTGATCGTTTCCCGCCGCCTTTGTCAGCCGTGAAGACCGCGTTCAAGGAATGGGCCATCGTCGTCGATGCGCTCGGCCGTGGAGAACAGAGCATCATCCTGCGCAAGGGTGGCATCGCCGAGGGACGCGGCGGCTTCAAGCCGGAGCACGAACGGTTCCTGCTCTTCCCGACGCTCTTCCACCAACAGCGCGAATCGGTGCTGCCCGCCGCGCAGTCGCGCTACGACGAGATCGCGCCCGGGCTGCCCGGAACCGACATCCTGCGGCTGGAGTTCGTGGCGGAGGTGGCGATGGCCCGGCAGCTCCGTTCGTTGGAAGAAGCGCAAGGCCTGCGCCCTTTCCACATCTGGCGCGACGAGGTGGTGGCCGACCGCTTCGACTGGGGCCGGGACAAGAGCCTCTACGTGATGGTGCTCCGCATCCGGCGGCTTCCCCAGCGGATCGATCTGCCGATGTTGCCCAGCTACGGCGGCTGCAAGTCCTGGATCGAAACGTCGGAGGAGATCGCAGTGACAAACGCGGTTCCCGTGCTGGAGGAAGCCGCCTTTGCCGAACGGCTCAAGGCCATTGAAGCGGCCTTGGTTTGAGCGACGTCGAAGAAAACTCACGCCAAGAGCGCGAAGACCGCAAAGGGTGCGCTGGTTGAAGCTTCAACCAGCGGATCTGCCCGGAAGGAAGAAGTTCCTTTGCGGTCTTTGAGTTCTCTGCGTGAGCCCTGTTTTTCCACGCAGCCTCGCGGACGTGACCGTCCGCTCTCCTCTCGGATCAAAGGGCGATCAACTGCGGTCGAGCGGAGGAGACGAGCGCGCGTTCCACCAGCGACGAGGCGTCGTGCAGCAGCGATTCCAGGACCTGCTCGCAGTCCTCGTTCGGCAACCGGCGGAGATTCTGCGCGGTCGTCACCCAGCCGATGAGCGTGCGCTCGACGTAGTGGACCAGCCCTTGGCGAAAAGGAATCGCGTAGAGCCCCAGGCTGATCCCGTAAACGACCGTGTGCCAGGGCAGCACCCGGTTCTCGTCCGAGGCCAGCAGGTATTTCTGCAGCGCCTTCTGGTCGTGCAGCGGACGCAGGCGGCGCAGGTGGTTGCGGCCGACGCGGCGGCTGGCTTCGGCGAATTCGCGCAGCCCGGGCTCCTTGGTCAACGAACGGTCGAGCTCGATCAGTTCACGGCCTTGGTTCAACCGGGCCATCTCGGCGGCGCGGAGAATGGTGGGCAACTCCAGCGGCGCGAGGATCTCGGCGCGGTAGCGATGGAGGAACGCGGCCAGCTCCGCCGGCGAGGTCACGGGCTTTCGCCAGAACGAAGGGGGCGTGGGCACGGGCGAATCGCCGCCGGGCCCGAGCTGCTGGAGCAGCGCGGGGTATTCACCGAGCAGTTCGGACGATTCCTGGATGGCGGTCTGGGCGGTCATGACATCAACCGGCGCAATGGCCGGTTTGGTCGGGGAAGGTAGGCATAGACGCGGCGGGGTCAAAGGCGGATTGCCATTGGAGAATGACGAAGTGCGAAGGCCAAAGACCGAATCCAATCCCAAGGCGGACAAGTCGGGCTTGAATCGGATTTGGCCTTCGGACTTCGTCCTTCCTCTTCCGGCTTCTGGCGTGCGTTGTCCGGCGGTTTTGCCCATGCTTGCGCCATGAGCAACGTCACTCGCCACTGCCACGCGTGCGGCACGGTCTATGGTTTGAACGGCAATCCGGGCCGGCTGGAAGGCTGCGAGAAATGCGGCGCGGACCTGAAGGTCTGCCTGAACTGCACCCACTACGCCGCCACCGGCGTGGCCCACCAGTGCCGGGAACGCCGCGCGGACGAGGTCTTCGACAAAACGACGGCGAACTTCTGCGAGTGGTTCGACTTCGCCCGCCGCGAGTTCAAAGGCATCGGCGGCAACTCGCGGGAACAATCGGCGCGGGACAGCCTGAAGAAGCTGCTGGGGGATTGAATCCGGGTAACGGATTCACCGCACTCGACAACTATTGCCTGGGGAAAACCTGTCGGGCTTATCCTCACCCGTTGGCAAGCCTCATAGGCGCTGGAGCGCATGGCTAGCAAACCAACCTCCTCCGAGGCTGGGCAATTATGCAAAGAGCTGCATCGAACGGCTTCCATGCTTCCCAAGCACTTGGGTGGCCTGCTTTTCAGGAAGTGGCACGGTCGTCATTTCTTGAAAATGAAATACAGAACAACAATGGCAATGAGCCACCACACCCAGGCGGGCCAGCCTTCCTCCTTCGTGGGAGGCGACCAAGACTGCTGGCTGCGGTCTATGCGAGATGCTGCTGGCTGGGAACTCGATGGCGTAGCCACCGGTGCTGAGCTAGTCCTGCGTCCACGAGAGCCATAGGTAGGCTTTGGGCCATACTCACTACTCTCCGGGCACTTGTGGACTAAATCGCTACTGCCAAATGCGACCCACTGACCATAGCGCATCTCTCGTATGTGGATGCGCTCGCCGCACCACTTGCAGGTGGTGAAATACGAGCCGCTGCTGTTGCGGCGCGAACGGTATCTTCGGCGGTATCCCATGAGAGATGCGTAGTGTCGCCTAACGATCCAAGCTCAGCGACCCAGCCCGCAGGGCGCCAGTCTCATCTGATGTGTTTGAACGTGTGATCCCAAGGTGCTCCCGTCCACACACTGCTTTCGGGCAACTCCTGATGGCGAAGATGTGTCGGCCCTGAGGTTGCCGGTGCATGTCCCAATTTCTGAATGCAATAGTTCTCCGCATCCATTTTCGTCGCGAACAAGACCTGCCGACCGGGGGCTCCGTCAATGACCCAAGCGTGGCGCTCTTTGTTGTATAGGACGACAAACCGCAACTGTGGCTTCGTTTTGGCCTTCTTGGTGCGTTTACGTTTCATGCGAGCGTGAAAGCCGCCTACCATTTAGGTGAGCGACCGTTCCTTTGGATGTTCGTCGCCGTATTGGCTGATGACTCAGGGGTTGTTCTGAGCGTTGGGAGCGGCCGCGGAATTGGCGGCGAACTCCCGTTCGCCGCTACGGGACGATCACTCCGCGTGGTAGCCGCGCCAGAGCCAGACGAGGGTGTCGGCCAGGGTATGCTGGAAGACCTTTCCGTCGCAGTGGCCGCTCGCGAGGCTGAAGACGTAGCGATGGTCGTAGCCCTTGGCCATGAGCGCGTCGTGGGTGCGGTGGCCGGCCATGACCCAGTTGTGGAAGGTGGGTTCCTGGCGGTTGGCGCCGTTGTCGTTCTCGGAGACGTGGGTGAAGATGCGGAGGGGTTTCTTCTCGGAGTTTTCGATCAACTTCATGCCGGAGTGGTATTCCCAGGCGCCGCGCGGGAACTGGGTTTCTTCTGCCGCGTCGTCGTCCTGCTGGTCCACGAAGGTGCCGGAGTAGGCGGCCACGCGGCGGAAGAGATCGGGGCGGAACCACGCCATGGTCAACGCGGCCGCACCGCCGGAGCTGCAACCCATCGTGGCGCGGCCCCAAGGATTGTCGGTGATGGCGAGCCGGGGATAGGCGGCGCGGATCTGCGGATTGTTCAGCACGGCGGGGAAGACCTCGTCGTTGATGAAGCGGGCAAACCGGTCGGACATTGTGTCGTATTCGAGGCCGCGCTCGCTGTTCTTGCCGTCGCTGCCGCCGTTCTCCACGGCGACGACGATGAAGGCCGGGAGCCTGCGGTTGGGGTCCTTCGAAATCGTGAGGTTGTCGAGGGCGTTGCGGACGAACTTGAGTTGGCTGGGGCCGTCATGGGTCACGAGCACGGGGGCCGGGGTGCCATCCACATAGGCGGCGGGCACATAGACAAAGATCTTGCGCTCGGTGCGGACGGGTTTGCGGTCCGGGGTCAGGGTCTTGTCGTCGCCGCGGAAGATCTTGCTGTCGGCCAGCCGCATCGTGAACTCGAACTGTCGGCCTTGGGGATTGCCGCGTTCGGTCAGATCGGGATCGATCGGGTAATCGGGACCGACGGTGAACTTGCCGTTGCCTTCCTTGCCGGGGTTTTCGGTGTAGGGCCGCGAAGTGGCGCAGGCTCCGAGCAGGGAGGCGAGGGCGACGACAAGGCAGGAACGGGCCAAGGAAGAGCTGATCTCAGGGGAGGACATTCACGCTTGGTGCCCGCGAGCCGGGCCGGTGACAAGCCGGGAATGGGACCACCCCCATTCGGGTGTGAAGAGATGGGACAGAGTCCGAAGGGTTCTCCTCCTCTTCGTCTTCCTCCTCGTCCTCGTCGGATTTCAGCCGCTGTGAGGTGCGCGACGAAGAGGCGGACGAGGACGAAGAGAAGGAGCGATCCACCCGCGCCCATCCTCAATCACACTCGCCTTCTTCGGCAAAGGCTTGGCAGGCACGCCAGCCTGCACCGCTGGCTTCAATCCCCGCCGACGGGGGCGCGGCCGAAGACGACGGTGTCGCGGTAGCGTTTGTTGTCGGCGCGGATGCGGGCGACAAGGGTCTTGCCGACGGCAAAGAGGAAGGGCGCGGCGAGGTGCGGGGCTTCCTTGAGGAGGCGCTCGAAGAAGGCGGCGGAAATCTTCAGGAGCGTGCTGTCCATGTTGGCCACCACGTCGGCGGAACGCGGCCCGCGGTCGAAGAGCGCGACTTCGCCGAAGAACTCGCCGGCCCCGAGGGTGGTCAGGATCTTCTCGCGGCCTTCGATCATCAGGCGCACGCGCAGTTCGCCGTCGAGCACGAGATACATGGCGTCGCCGTCGTCGTTCTGCTTCACGATCTCGTCCCACTGCTTGGCGTGGTGGACGCGCATGAACTTGGCGAACTCGACGATCTGGTCGTTGTCCAGCTCGGCCAGCACCTTCACGCGGCGCAGGGAGCCGGGCTTGAAGCCGAGTTCTCCACCGGGCGCGTCGCCGTGGGTGAACTGGGCGAGCTCAGGGAGCGTCGCGGCCTTCCTCCAGCTGTCCGCCGCCACGAGATAGATCCACGTGTCGGCCACGATCCGCTCGTCCTTCACCCATTCGATCAGCATGGGCAGGTCAATGGGGCCATAGACCGCGTCATCGACGCCAAGGACCTTGTATCCGGGACCGGAATTCTCGTGGCTCATCCCGCCCTGCTTACGGCATCCGCCGGATCGCCGGAAGGAGAAACATGGAACCGGAGGCCGCGCCGAGCGCGTTACGCCACAAGGAAGGTTGCCCCCGACCACGGGCTGGGTAGGTTGCGGCCGATGACGCGGGAATTCAGCGCCGTCGCCCACTGGGACGACGAGTGGAACGAAGAACTGTTCGCCGCCTGGGCCGCCGGGTTCCGCTCCCGCGTGCCCACGGGACAGACCGTCCTCGGCATGGTCTTCATCTCGTCCAAGTGGTTCGAACAGGCCCCGACGATCCTGGAACTGCTCCGCGTCCACGCCGCCTTGCCCGTGCTCATCGGATGCTCGGGCTCCGGTTTGATCGCGAACGGCGAGGAGATCGAGCGGCACGCGGGGATCGTGGTGGGCGTGTATGCCCTGCCCGGCGCGCAGTTGAAGACCGTCCGGCTGACCCAGTCGCAGGTGGAATCGACCGACAGCCCCGAGCAATGGCGGCGCAGCACCGGGCTCGGATCGACGCCCGTCAATGGCTGGCTCTTCCTGGCGGACCCCTATTCCTTCGACGCGGAATCCTGGTTGAAGCGCTGGAACGAGGTCTGGCCCGGAGCCCCGATCCTCGGCGGCTTGGCCAGCGGCGAAACCGGCCGGCAAAGCACGCGACTCTTTCTGAACGGCGACGTGTTCGACGACGGCGCCATCGCTTTGGCCGTCTGCGGCGAAGTGGGGATTTGCAGCCTGGTTTCCCAAGGCTGCACGCCAGTCGGAGACACCTGGACGATCACGCGCGTGGAGCGGAACCTCATCCAGAAGATCGGCAACCGCCCGGCCTACGAGGTGTTGGTCGAGACGTTCAACGGCCTGCCTTCCGAACAGCAGTCCAGCGCCCGGGGGAACCTCTTCGTCGGTCTCGTGGTGAACGAATATCTGGAGGATTTCCACCGGGGCGACTTTCTCGTCCGCAACATCATCGGGGCCGATCCCAACACCGGCGTCATCGCCGTCGGAGCCTTTCCCCGCACCGGACAGACCCTCCAGTTCCAGAAACGCGATGCCACGGCCGCCAACGAGGATCTGTCCGAGCTGCTGGCCCGGACCAAGAAGGAGCTGGGCCGCACCCAAGTGCTCGGGGCTTGCCTCTTCAGCTGCTTCGGCCGGGGCACCGGGCTCTTCGGCCAACCGCACCACGATTGCCGGATGGTCCGGACGGTCTTTGGCCCCATCGCCGTCGCCGGATTCTTCTGCAACGGGGAGATCGGCCCCATTGGATCGCGCAACTTCCTCCACGGCTACACCGCGTCTCTCGCGCTCTTCGTCGCGAAACCTGCGGTTGCCGCTAACGACCCGGAAACCGATCCGAGCTGAGCCGCCGAAGGCTTGGCATCCCTGCCCGGCAATCGGATCGGAAGTCAGGGCGGAAGAACGGGACAAAAAGCGGTCCAAACCAAGAACCCAAATACCGGGCAAGAATCGTCCCCTTGCTCCCGCTTTTGAGGTCCTGGCGACCTTGGCGTGAGGTTTTTCCAGATCGTTCCCGCGCCGGTCATTACGCTCAGGCCGCTGGGACATACTTTCGGCAGGATGTCCCACTTCGCCGATCACTTGCGCCATCCTGGCACCAATCGCCCGCACCAACGCCTTCGCCACAGTCGCCCGAAACACTTCTTAGGTCATAAACCGCAACCACTTAACCCGTTCTTAATCGAACAGGCACGGGCCTTGCGTAGTAAAAACACGGTCGTCGTGTGCGGCCACCAACGATTTTATGGCAAAAGTTTTAGGCATCGATCTCGGAACCACCAACTCCTGCATGTCCGTCATGGAAGGCGGCGAGCCCTTGGTGTTGGAGAATTCGGAAGGCCGTCGCACCACGCCCTCCATCGTCGCCTTCGCCAAGAACGGCGAACGGCTCGTCGGCGAGGCCGCCAAGCGCCAAGCCGTGACCAACCCGCGCAACACCATCTACTCGGTCAAGCGCTTCATGGGCCGCAAGTTCGACGAGATCGGCGAGGAGCAAAAGCGCGTCCCCTACAAGGTTGTCCGCGCCAGCAACGGTGACGCCCACATCGAGGTGGAAGTGGACGGCAAGCCCAAGACCTTCAGCCCTCCCGAGATTTCCGCGATGATCCTCGCGAAGCTCAAGGCCGACGCCGAAATGCGTTTGGGCGAGACGATCACCCAAGCCGTCATCACGGTTCCGGCATACTTTAACGATACCCAGCGCCAAGCCACCAAGGACGCCGGCAAGATTGCCGGCCTGGAAGTGCTCCGCATCATCAATGAGCCCACTGCGGCTTCACTGGCCTACGGTCTCGACAAGAAGAAGGACGAGAAGATCGCCGTGTATGACCTCGGCGGCGGCACCTTCGACATCTCCGTGCTGGAAATCGGCGACGGTGTCTTCGAGGTGAAAGCCACCAACGGCGACACTCACCTCGGTGGTGACGACTGGGACAATGCCATCATCGACTGGGTGCTGAACGAGTTCCAGAAGGACACCGGCATCGATCTGCGCAAGCAGCCCGACGCCCTCCAGCGCATCAAGGAAGAGGCCGAGAAGGCGAAGATCGCCCTCAGCTCCTCCCAGCAATACGACATCAGCCTGCCCTTCATCACGGCCGACGCCACGGGACCCAAGCACATCCAGAAGTCCCTCAGCCGCGCCAAGATGGAGCAGCTCTGCGACAGCCTGTTCGAGCGCACCATCACCCCCACGAAGGCGTGCTTGAAGGATGCCGGCCTCACCACCGCGCAGATCGACGAACTCGTGCTCGTCGGCGGCATGACCCGCATGCCCCGCGTCGTCGAGACGGCCAAGGCCCTCGTCAGCAAACCGCCCCATCAGGGCGTGAACCCCGACGAAGTCGTCGCCATCGGCGCGGCCATCCAGGGCGGCGTGCTCAAGGGCGAAGTGAAGGACGTGCTCCTGCTCGACGTGACCCCGCTCTCGCTGGGCATCGAGACCATGGGCGGCGTTTTCACCAAGCTCATCGAACGCAACACCACGATCCCGACCCGCAAGTCCGAGATCTTCTCCACCGCCAGCGACAACCAGCCCGGCGTGGAAGTCCACGTGCTCCAGGGCGAGCGCCAGTTCGCCAAGGACAACAAGTCCCTCGGCAAGTTCCAGCTCGCCGACATCCCGCCCGCCCCGCGCGGCGTGCCCCAGATCGAGGTCACCTTTGACCTCGACGCCAACGGCATGCTGAACGTCAGCGCCAAGGATCTCGGCACCGGCAAGCAACAGAAGATCTCCATCGTCGCCGGTTCCGGCCTGTCCAAGGACGAGATCGAGAAGATGCGCCAGGACGCCGAGGCCCACGCGGAAGAGGACAAGGCCCGCCGCGAAGAGGTCGAGACCCGCAACGAAGCCGACAACGCCGTCTATCGCACCGAGAAGCTCCTCAAGGACAGCGGCGACAAGATCTCCGGCGATGTGAAGGCCAAGGTCCAGTCCGCCGTGGACGCGGTGAAGGAAGCCCTCAAGGGCTCCGACGCCAAGGCCGTCCGCAGCGCGCTCGATCGGTTGAACGAAACCGTGCAGGGCGCGTCGGAAGAGCTCTACAAAGCCGCCTCCGCCAGCCAGCAGGCCAACGCCGGTGCCGCCGGTGGCTCCGCTCCCCAGGGCGAAGCCAAGGCCGCCGAAGCCGACAAGGACAGCGGCCCGATCATCGACGCCGAAGTGGTGGACGAGAAGAAGAAGTAAGATTCAACGAACCTGCCCGGATCGATCCGTCGATCCGGGCAAGTTTCCCTTTGCCCGAGCGCGGGTGCGCCGGGATTTTGATTCAGTCAGAAACCAACCAATAGAAGGAAAAGAAACATGGCACTTAATGTGAAACCTCTTGGCGATCGCGTCCTCGTGGAAGCCGTCGAAGAGAAGGAAGTCAAAAAGGGCGGGATCATCATCCCCGATTCCGCCAAGGAGAAGCCGCAGGAGAGCGTCGTGCGCGCCCTCGGCACCGGCAAGACCGACGACGACGGGAAGAAGCTTCCCTTCGAAGTGAAGGTCGGAGACCGCGTCCTCACCAGCAAGTATGGCGGCACCGACATCAAGATCGACGGCAAGGAATACAAGATCCTCAGCTCCGACGACATCCTCGCCGTCATCGGCTGATCCGTCCCCCTGCAACCGTTTCAACCTCTTAAACCAACACTTTTACCACTATGGCAGCTAAACAATTGATCTTCGACGAGACAGCCCGTCAGCGTCTGCTCAAGGGCGTGGAACTCCTCGCCAAGGCCGTCAAGGCCACCCTCGGACCCAAGGGCCGCAATGTCGTCATCGACAAGAAATTCGGCTCCCCGACCGTCACCAAGGACGGCGTCTCCGTCGCCAAGGAGATCGAACTGAGCGATCCCTACGAGAACATGGGCGCCCAGATGGTCCGTGAAGTCGCCAGCAAGACCAGCGACATCGCGGGCGACGGCACCACCACCGCCACCGTCCTCGCCGAGGCGATCTACCGCGAAGGCCTGAAGCACGTCACCGCCGGCGCCAACCCGATCTCCCTCCAGCGCGGCATCCAGAAGGCCGTCGAAGCCGCCACCGAGCAGCTCTCCAAGATCGCCAAGAAGGTGAAGGACAAGGAAGAGATCAAGCAGGTCGCCACCGTCTCCGCCAACTGGGACACCACCATCGGCGAGATCATCGCCGACGCGATGGACAAGGTCGGCAAGGACGGCACCATCACGGTCGAAGAGGCCAAGTCCATCGAGACCACCCTCGATGTCGTCGAAGGCATGCAGTTCGACAAGGGCTACCTCTCCCCCTACTTCGTCACCA
>CAMLMI010000007.1 GCA_946480965.1 uncultured Verrucomicrobiales bacterium
TCTCCGGCTTCCCGCACACGATGTCCTTGGCCACGGCCGGTGGCGGCGGGGTGCCGGAGAGAAACACGCGTCCGGTGATCCCATGTGCCGTCGGAGCCGCGATGCCTTCGACCGTGGCTCCATCCGCGCTGACGGGCACGCCAGTGGGCGACGGTGAAGGGCTCACGGCCACGACGCCATCGGCGCCGTCGGGAGCACTGGGTGCGACGACAACTTCGGAAGCGACGGGTGGGATGCCGGGACGATTTGTGGCCGGGGCGGACGGAGGTCGGGTGGCTTTCGGCGGAGAAGAAGCCGGGCTGGAAGACGACGGCGTGGTTTCCGGGGCGTCTTTCGCGACGTCGGCAGTTTTCGGCGATCGGAACTGGAGCGCGACCAACGCCGCCAGCAGGAGGACGATCAGCACCAGCGTGACCTTGAGGAAGGGGGAGTCGGTTTTCATGAAAGAGCGGTAAGCACCTCGGGTTTTGGAAAGTTCCGACTCCGCTCCAAGGCTTCGTCTTCGAGCGAAATCCTTCCGCCTGTGTCGTCAGTTCTGGCGACCAGCGACACGAGGATCGGAGGAGGCGATTCGCGGAACCTTTAAGCCTCGGGCGTGAAGCCCAGGACCACGTCGAAGCGCGCGGCCAATTCCCCGGACTTCGAGCCTTTGATCGGGGTGAAGGGCACGATGACGGATTGGCGGGCTTTGGGATCGGCGATGCCGCGCAGGACACCGTCGGTGTCGTTCTGCGGTTCGCCCTGGATGTAGCACTGGGTGGTGAACTTCTCGCGGCCCTTGATCTTCACCGCCATGTGGATGTGCGGGGTGCGGCCGGGGTAGGGCACGGGCTTTATGGTGCGGAAGCCGTATTCGCCGGAGGAACCGGTGAGGAACCGGCCGAAACCCTGGAAGTTCGTGTCGCGCTTCGCGCTGCGGCTGTCCTTGGTGTGGAGGTAGGCCCCGGTGTGGTCCACCTGCCAGATCTCGACGAGGGCGTTGCGGATGGGTTCGCCGCGCGCGTCGAGCACTCGGCCGCTGAGCCAGGTCACTTCGCCGACGGCGGCGGTGAGGCCGTCGTTCACGATCAGCAGGTCGTTGTCGGTGTCGAGCGGGAGCTTGTCGGGGTAAAAGGGGCCCTCGGTCTGCTTGGGCGTCTGGAGCAGCGCCTCGGCGAAGGCGCCGGGCGTGGTCAGCAGCGCGGAGCCGACCGCGAGGGTCTGGAGGAACGTCCGGCGAGCGACGACGGGGCCGGACCGGCGCAGGAGGAGCGGGGGCGTGTTCATGGGATGGGCGGGGTTGGGGACGGGGTAAGCGTTACTCCGATTTCCGGCCGGGGTCCATGCCGCAGTTTCGCGGGCAGGGGAAGGAAGTCGTCCTAAAGTTTCGCCCCGGGGTCGCCGATGTCCACAAAGAGATTTCAAGCACGCGCCTATGCCACATTTCACGCCAGAGAAGCTCACGAAGCTGACCGAACTGACCAGCAGCATCGGGTTGGAGCTGGTGTTCGCCGAGGCCGGCAAAGACGCCGGTCTCCTGCCCGCGAACAATCTGCTTACCCAGATCGAGGAGCTGGCGGGGGATTCCAACCACGAGGAGGTGGAGCACGCGATCGAGTTCGGGCGGGCGTGGATCGACCACGTCTTCAACCAGAACGGCCTGTTCGACGCCGCTTCGATCAAAAGCCTGAACTCCTGCATCCAGTGGCTGCAGCGCGCCTGGGACGAGCTGCGCCGCAACCAGCCCGTGCCCGAGCCCCCTTCCGATTGGTCCAAGCCGGAGTCGGCGGGCGGCGGGGAAGAAGCCCACGCGACGGGGGACGGCGGTGGGGCCTCGGAACCCGAGGAGCCCCTGTTGATGAACGTGGAGGCGGACGGCGACCTGATCCGCGAGTTCACCAACGAGTCCCACGAGCACCTGCAGAACATCGAGCTCGGCGTCCTGACCCTGGAGGAAAACCCGGGCGACATGGACACGCTCAACTCCATTTTCCGAGCGTTCCACACTTTCAAGGGCGGCTCCGGATTCCTGAATCTGAAGCCGATCAACCGCTTGGCCCACGAGCTGGAATCGCTCCTCGATCTGGCCCGCCAGAGCAAGCTCACGATCAGCTCCGAGGTCATCAACATCATCCTCACCGGCGGCGACACGCTGAAGCAGTTCGTCACCGAGGTGGAGCTGCGCCTCTCGGGCCAGGGCTCCGAGGCGAACATCATCCCGATCCAACCCCTCATCCGCCGCATCCACCGCGCGATGGGCGCGACCAACGAGCCGGCCGCTGAAGAACCGGCTCCGCAGGCGAGCGTCCCTCCACCAGCACCAGTGGTTGCGACTCCGGCACCCGTGGCGCCGGTGGAACCGTCCAAGATCGTTCCGCTGCCCGCCCCCGTGGCGGTCACAGCGGCTCCGTTGGTCGAGGAGGCGTCCAAGCCTGCTGCTTCGGCTCAGGCCCAAACCGCTGTCGGCGAAGGCCAGAAGCACAGCGGTGCGACCTCGGTCAAAGTGGACACCCTGAAGCTCGATGGTCTGGTGGATCTCGTCGGCGAAATGGTCATTGCCCAGTCGCTCGTCGCGCAGCATCCCGACGTGAAGCTGATCCAGAACCAGCAGTTCACCCGGAACCTTTCCCAGCTCTGCCGCATCACCAAGGATCTCCAGAAGACCGCGATGTCGCTGCGCATGGTGCCCATTCGCGGCACTTTCCAGAAGATGCAGCGCCTCGTCCGCGACGTGGCGGTGAAGTCCGGCAAGCAGGTCGAGCTCGTGACCGTCGGCGAGGAGATCGAACTCGACCGCACGATCACCGAGGAGATCAACGATCCGCTCGTCCACATGATCCGCAACTCCGTGGACCACGGCATCGAGAAGCCCGAGGCCCGCGTGGCCAAGGGCAAGAACCCTGTCGGCAAGGTCACGCTCAGCGCCTTCCACCAGGGCGGCAACATCGTCATCCAGATCAAGGATGACGGCGGCGGCCTGAACAAGGAGCGCATCCTCGCCAAGGCCGTCCAGCAGGGCATCATCGAGCCCGGCGCGCCGATGGCCGAAAAGGACATCTTCGCCCTGATCTTCGCCCCCGGTTTCTCCACCGCCGAAAAGGTCACTGACCTCTCGGGGCGCGGCGTCGGCATGGACGTCGTCCGGAAGAACATCGAGAAGCTGCGCGGGAAGATCGAGATCGAGTCCGTGCCCGACCAGGGATCGACCTTCACCATCTATCTCCCGCTCACGCTGGCGATCATCGACGGCATGATCATCGCCGTCGGCCACCACCGCTACATCATCCCCACGCTGTCGGTCCGCGAATCGTTCCGCCCGACGAAGGAGATGATCTCCACCGTCCACGGACGCGGCGAGATGGTGAACGTGCGCGGCCGCATCAATCCGTTGGTCCGGTTGCACGAAGTCTTCGGATTGACCGAGGCGAAGACCGACCCGTCCGAGGCGATCATCATCGTGGTCGAGTCCGGGTCCGACACCCGCTGCCTGATGGTCGATGACCTTCTCGGCAAGCAGGAAGTCGTGATCAAGAGCCTCGGCGACACCTTCAAGACCAACAAAGCCCTCGCCGGCGCCGCCATTCTCGGCGACGGGCGCGTGGGCCTGATCCTCGATGTGGACTCGCTTGTCCGCCTGAAACCCGAACGTCTCCAGAAAGCCGCCTAACCCAGTTTTTGCCCGCCATATGAGCACCGCCACCCTCGATTCCAAGTCGGCTGCGCAGCACGCGACCGCCAAGTTCCTCACCTTCGTCCTCGGCGACGAATCCTACGGCATCCCCGTGCTGAAGATCCGTGAGATCATCCGCATGACGGACATCACCGCAGTGCCCCGGATGCCCGAATACATCAAGGGCGTGATCAACCTGCGCGGCAAGGTCATCCCCATCGTCGATCTCCGCATGAAGTTCGGCCTCGCCAACGTGGCGGCCACCGAGCGCACCTGCATCGTCGTCGTCCAGGTCACTTTGGCCAACGGCAACAGCCCGCAGATGGGCCTGATCGTGGACGCCGTCGAGGAAGTGCTGAACATCAATGGCAGCGACATCGAGGAGACCCCGGACTTCGGCGGCAAGGTGGACACCGAATACATGATCGGCATGGCGAAGGTCCGCGGCGCGGTGAAGACGCTGCTCGACATCGACAAGATCGTTTCGGCTGAGTCCCTCGTGCGCGTCGCTTCGGCGAACTAGGAGTCGCCGGGCAACGGGGTTGTTCGACCCGGAGCAAAGCGGTGGCCGTGCGCCCAAACGGTGGTCGAACCCCTACATGGAAAAGCAACGCAGCAGATCGCGCCGGAAAAAGCCTCCCGTCCGGGAGGCTTCCCTCGGTTTGGTGTGGGAAAACCTCAAGTTCTCGCTGCGCGCGCTGCTCAAGCGTCGCGGTTCGAGGAAAGCCCCGCGCGAAACCGATGCCCCCGTCGCGGCCCCGTCCAAGGATTCCCCCGGCTGACCTCGTCGGCTAGGGTCGCGGCGATGATTCGCCGCTTGGTCCCACATTTTTTCCGGCCGATGCCCCGGAGCTGGCTCTTTGCGGCCGTCGTTCTTGGTGTGCTGTCCCTTGGCTTCGCCGGCTGCAGCGGGCGATCTTCGCGGCTGCAGCGCTTCGAGTATTCCAAGCCCCAGATGGGCGGCCCGTTCCGGATCGTGCTTTACGCCGACTCCTCCGCGCGGGCGGATAGGGCGGCAGAGGAGGCGTTCGCCCGCGTCGAGGCGCTCAACGCCATGCTGAGCGACTACGAATACGACAGCGAACTGAGCGCGCTTTCCCGCACCGGAGGTTCCGGCTCCAACGTGCCGGTCAGCGCCGAACTGTGGTTCGTCCTGGAACAGGCCCAGAGGCTGGCCGAAAAAACCCGGGGAGCCTTCGATGTCACTGTCGGGCCATTCACCGGGCTCTGGCGCAAGGCGCGGCGCGAGCACAAGTTGCCTTCGCCGGAAAGGCTCGCCGAAATCCGCGAATCCGTCGGCCATTCTTGGCTGCGGCTCAATCCGCGTGCCAAGACCGTGCGGCTGGAACGGTCCGCCATGCGCTTGGATCTCGGAGGAATCGCAAAGGGTTACGCCGCCGATGAGGCGCTCGCAGTCCTGCGCCGACATGGAATCGCGCGTGCGCTGGTCGCGGCCGCCGGCGACATCGCTCTTGGCGAGCCGCCCCCGGACCGATTCGGCTGGAGCGTGGCCGTGGCGGCCATCGATGCGCCGGATGCTCCGCCGACGATCCATCTGTCGCTCAAACGCTGCGGCGTTTCCACCAGCGGCGATCTCTTCCAGGCCGTCGAGATCGACGGCGTGCGCTATTCCCACATCGTAGATCCGCGAACCGGATTGGGGTTGACCAACCAAAGCCTGGTCACGGTGATCGCACGCAACGCCACTGCTGCGGACTCGCTGGCCACGGCGATCAGCGTCCTTGGGCCGGATCAGGGGATGGACTTCGCGGAGAGCGAGAACGGTGTCTTCTGCGATGTCTTATGGCGAAGTGACGGTTCGACGATGCGGATGGCGACGAAGAACTTCTCCCGCCTGTCCCGAGTTGCGGAAACACCGGGAAACCGATGATTGCTGGGCGTGGATCGTTCGATAAAAGCGTTGCGAAAGTCTCCAACGAGGAGACTGCCAAGAGTCGTGAAATTTTCGCACCGAAACGTTGACAGGATGAGGCCTGCTTGGGCATTTTCTCCGCCCTTGGTTGCCTCGATAGCTCAATGGCAGAGCAGTTGACTCTTAATCAATTGGTTGAAGGTTCAAGTCCTTCTCGGGGCACCAAACTCCCTTCTACTCTCCCATTCTTCTGATTGTTTCCCCGGCTACCCCGCCTTGATTTCCAAAGGCTGTTTTCTTGGATGCGGAAGGTCCGAAAGCTGGAAAGCCGACTAAAAGGCGGCTCTTCCGCCGGAAGGACCCGAATGGCTTTTTTAAGATTTCGGACAACAAAAAAACCCGCCGGATTCCGGCGGGTTCTTGAACAAATGGCGGACAGCACAGATCAGCGCTTGCTGAACTGGAAGCGCTTGCGAGCGCCGGGTTGGCCGTATTTCTTGCGCTCCTTCATGCGGGAATCGCGGGTCAGTAGACCATTGGTCTTGAGCGAAGGGCGCAGATTGATGTCGGCGACGAGCAGCGCGCGGGCGATTCCGTGGCGCACGGCTCCGGCTTGGCCCATGGGACCACCACCGGTGACATTGACGCGGACATCGAAGCGGCCGGCCGTTTCAGTGACCTGAAAGGGCAGACTCGCTACTTGGCGCAGAGCCTCGGTCGGGAAATACACGTCGAAGGCCCGACCATTGACGGTGATTTTACCGGAACCGGGTGCGATCCGGACGCGAGCGACGGAGGACTTGCGCCGTCCGGTGCCGAGAAATTCCTGTGTCTTGGGATCCTGCTTGATCATACGAGATTAGTTGGCCGGAGCGAGAACGACCGGCTTCTGGGCTGCGTGGGGATGGGTGGGACCGGCGTAGACCTTCAGCTTGGTGATGAGGGCGCGGCCAAGGCGGTTTTTCGGGATCATGCCCTTGACAGCGTGCTGGATCAGGCGCTCGGGGTGCTTTTCCCGGACCTCGGTCACGGAGCGGTAGTGTTCGCCACCTTTCCAGCCGGAGTAGCTCATGTATTCCTTCTGCTTCTCCTTCTTGCCGGTCAGCACGACCTTTTCGGCGTTGATCACCACGACGAAGTCGCCGGTGTCCATGTGGGGAGTGTAGATGGGCTTGTTCTTGCCGCGCAATACGTCGGCAACCTGCGCGGCGAGGCGACCGAGCACGGCGCCATCCGCATCAATCACATGCCAGCGGTGCAGGCTGTCGTCATTTGCTTTGGGCAGATATGTCTTCATCAAAAACCTTTCCGTCAAAGGAGCGGTGAGTGTAGCGAACGAAGGGTTCGGGTCAATAGACAACATCGACAATTTTCAAAATCAGGTCTTGCCTTGATTTACACCGATGCCTAAGTTCGCGCCTCTTTTGGAACCGGCTCGGCCGGCCCCGCTGGCAAAGCTAGACAAGGCTTCGGGGAAAAAGACAGAACGCTTTTACTTATGGCAGTCAAAATTCGTCTCAAGCGCGTCGGCGCTAAGAACAACCCGGTGTTCCGCATCGTGGTGGCGGACGGTCGCAGCCCCCGGGACGGCAAGTTCATCGAGGAACTCGGCACCTACAACCCGATCAAGAAGGACGACAACTTCGTCATCGACTTGGATCGCGCCCAGTATTGGGTGAAGAACGGTGCCCAGCCGAGCGACACCGTCGCCAGCTTCATCAAGAAGGCGACCAAGGCCGCTGCGGTTGCTCCTGCGACCAATTGACCGAGACCATGCAGGCCTTTCTGGAATATGTGGTCAAGGGGCTGGTCCCGGACCCGGATTCCGTGGCCGTGACCGCAGCGGAACGCGACGGGGCGACGGTGTATGAGATCCGTCTGTCTCAGGCCGACATGGGCAAAATCATCGGAAGAGAAGGCCAGACCATCAATGTGATCCGGTCGCTTCTGCAGGCCGGAGCCGTTCGGAAGGGGCTTCGTTGCTCGGTGGAGGTTCTCGACGAGCATGGTCAAGGCCGTCCCGAGCGTCCGGCCCGTTTACCGAGGCGGGATCGGGAGCGCCGCCGCTGAGAGGACGGCTGCGGACGCGGCATGAAGGTCGATGTCCTGACTTTGTTCCCCGAAATGTTCGCCGGACCGCTGGATGCCAGCATTGTCCAGCGGGCCAGAAACCGGGGAATCTTGGATCTCAAGATCCACAATCTACGCAGCTTTACGCATGACCGTCACAAGACGGTCGATGACCGCCCGTTTGGCGGCGGCCCAGGCATGATCCTGAAGCCGGAACCGATCTTTGAAGCCGTCGAGGCCATCGCCGGTCCGACCACTCGGGTCATCTTGATGACTCCGGGAGGGCGGCCGTTCACCCAGCAGATCGCGAAGGAACTGTCCCGGGAAGACTCGTTGCTGTTCCTTTGCGGCAGCTACGAGGGTTTCGACGAGCGCATCCGCGAAGCCTTGGCCGACGACGAGCTTTCCATCGGCGACTATGTCCTGACCAATGGTGCGCTTCCGGCCATGGTCGTTATCGACACCGTGACCCGCTTGTTGCCGGGGGCCTTGGGCGACGACGAAAGCTCGGCGGACGAATCGTTCAGTGCCGGGCTGCTGGAATATCCGCACTACACGCGGCCAGCCGAGTTCCGGGGCATGAAGGTTCCGGAGATATTGCTTTCCGGGAACCATGCCGAGATCGCAAAGTGGCGGGCCGAGCAGGCGGAGCGAAAAACGAGAGCCGTCAGGCCCGACTTGCTGGCAGGCGCCGACGAGCGTCGAGCGAGCAGCAGCAGAGAAGATTTACACGAAGGCCGTTTTCGGCCGAACAGACAGGATCAGCCATGAATCAAGCGTTACTCGACAAGATTGAAAAGCAGTTCTACCGCAAGGAGCCCGTTGCGTTCAACGTTGGCGACTCGGTCAAGGTGCACACCAAGGTCGTTGAAGGCGACAAGGAGCGCATCCAGGTGTTCGCGGGGATCGTCATTGGCCGCCGCGGCCACGGTCTGAACGAGACCTTCACCGTCCGCCGCATCAGCTACGGCGAGGGTGTCGAGCGCATCTTCCCCATCCATTCGCCGCGCGTGGAAAAGGTCGTTGTAGAGCGCGAGGGCAAGGTGCGTCGCGCCAAGCTCACCTATCTCCGCAAGCGCATCGGCAAGGGCGCGATGCTGGTGAAGGAGAACACCGGCAAGTCCTCGAACTGATCCCGCTTCTTCCGTGAAAGCGCCGGACCCCTGTCCGGCGCTTTTTGTTTGTTGCCGAGAAGTTGCCTCGACCGTTGTTGGCCGCACTGCGCCGCCTCTGGTAGCCTCCTCGCGACATGAACCGACTGGCCCGACATTTTGTCGCCGATCTCCTGGAATTCGCCGGAGGCGCGGCGTTGCTGGCCAAGGAAACGGTCCTTTCCCTTTTCGTTTCCCGCGTTTCCTGGGCCGAGGTGGCGCGGCAGCTCTACGCCATCGGCGTGAAGTCCCAGTCGGTCGTCCTGATCACGGGTGCCTTCACCGGGATGGTGATGTGTGCCCAGACCTACTTCCAGTTCCACAAGATCAAGATGGACACGGCCACGCTCGCGGTGGTCGCTGTATCGATGGCCAGTGAACTGGGGCCGGTCCTGACCTCGCTGATGGTGGCGGGGCGCGTTGGAGCCTCGATCGCTGCGGAACTTGGCACCATGCGGGTTACGGAGCAGATCGACGCGCTGCGGACGCTTTCGGCCCACCCGGTGGACTACTTGGTCGTTCCCCGGATGATCGCGATTCTCATCGCGATGCCGCTGCTCACCGCTGAGTCCATCTCCGTCGGCATCGGCGCGGGATACATCGTAGGGGTGCATCTTTTGAAGATCGATCCCGCCTACCTTTGGCACAACACGTCCCACTACACCGAGTCCGTGGACATGGTGATGGGCTTCATCAAGTCGCTGTGCTTCGGCACCATCATCGGCCTGGTCGGCTGCTACAAAGGGCTCAGCTGCAACCAAGGAGCCGAGGGCGTCGGCAAATCCACGACCGAATCCGTCGTCTACGCCTCGATCACCATCCTGATCAGCAACTTCTTCCTCACCCTCTTCCTCCAACGGGTGCTCGGGCAATGATCGTCGTTCGCCAGCTCTCCAAACGCTTCGGTGCCCAGCAGGTCCTCGACCGGGTCGATCTCGAAATCGCCACCGGCGAATCGGCCGTCGTCATCGGCTCCAGCGGCGGCGGAAAGAGCGTCCTCTTGAAGCACATCATCGGTTTGATGACGCCGGACTCGGGCGAAGTCTGGATCGACGGCCGCAACATCGTCGGCCTTTCCGAACGTGCGCTGATCGGTGTCCGGGCCAAGTTCGGCCTGGTCTTCCAAATGGCCGCGCTCTTCGATTCCCTGACCGTCGCGGAAAACGTCGGTTTCGTCCTCAACCGCCAGGGCAAGCTGACCCGCACTGAGATCGACCGGCGCGTGGCGCGCGTGCTCGACCTCGTGGAGCTCGAAGGCACCGAAAAGAAAAAGCCCGCCGAGCTGTCCGGCGGGATGCGCAAGCGCGTCGGGCTCGCCCGCGCCATCGTCTATGAGCCGGAGATCGTGCTCTACGACGAGCCGACCACAGGGCTCGACCCGGTCGTCTCTGACAGCATCGACCACCTGATCATGCGGGTGTGCCGCGAATTGAAGGTCACCTCCGTCGTCGTGACCCACGACATGCGGAGCGCCCGCCGCGTCGGCAACAAGGTGCTCATGCTGCACAAGGGCCGCATCCACGCCACCGGCACTCCGGAAGAAATCTTTGCCTCGACCGATCCCGTGGTTCACCGCTTCGTGAACGGGATCTCCGACGCGACCCAAGAACCCCTGCTTCCATGAGCGAACGACGCACCCAGATCAAAGTCGGCCTCTTCGTCCTCATCGGCATCGTGTTGATGGCCGGTCTGCTCCTCGCCTTCAGCCGGGCGAAACGCTGGGCTACCGGCCACTACGGCCTCGACCTCGTCACGTCCAACGCCGGTGGCATCATCGAGCAGTCCCCCGTGCTCATGGCGGGCGTTCCCATCGGCTTCGTCCAGGATGTCGAACTCGGCGCCGCCGGCACCAACGTCACGCTCCACATCCGCATCGACCGCCGTTTCCCCGTCCGTTCCGACGCCGTCTTCACCATCGATTCCTCCGGCTTCCTCGGCGACCAGTTCGTCTCCATCCGCCCAACGGAGAACGTCGGGCGAGTGCTCCAGGAAGGCGATACGGTCGTCTGCGCCGAGCCATTCAACCTCCAGGAAACCGCCCGCGCCGCGGCTGGCTTCATCACCCGGATCGACGCCACCGCCGCGCGCCTGAACCAGGCCATCGCCCGCGTGGACGAACTCGTGCTCAACGAGGAAACGCTCACCAACCTCTCCGCCACCGTCCGCAACTTCCGCACCGCGTCGGAACGTGCCATCGCGCTGGTGGACGATGCCGGAGGTTTGATCGCGACCAACCGTGCTCCCGTGGGCGAAGTGCTGACCAATCTCGTCGCGTTCTCCGCGAACTTGAACACCTTGACCGAATCCCTCGGCGGCGTGATCCAGACCAACGGCGCCGTGCTGCACAGCGCCTTGGCCAACGTCGAGGAAACCACCGCTTCGCTCAGCGCCTCGGTCAAAGCCCTGGAAGGCACCGAGGGCATGGTCGGCAGCCTGCTGAATGATCCCGCGATGAAAGCGCGAACCGAAGAAGTGCTGGCCAATCTCGCCACCCTCAGCAGCAATCTCAATCGCTACGGCCTGCTCTACAAACCCAAGGCGGCCCGGCCCCAGCCTTTGACCAACAGCGCGTTTCCCTATCCCGGGAAGTTCGGGAGGTGAAACCCTGGCGTCTCGGCCGGAGAATCCGGTCGCATTTCCGAAGGAGTGGTGGATGGAGCGCCAAGACGCGAGCGTCGCCGCAGTCGGACGAGCTTGGTGGCTGAACCGAAACGAAGACGGTTCGCGGGATAGGAGAAGCGCAGATAGACTCGCGCGGACGCTTCCGCTTGGTCTGCGGTTTCCGTGGGCTAACCGGAGGGGCTTTAAGCCGCTTCCTGCGAGGCCTTGCGCTGGATGATCGGCTCGGCTTCGCCGAGGACGACCTGTCGGGTGATCTTCACGGATTCGACGTCGCCGCTGGTGGGCACGTCATACATCACCTCCAGCATCAGCTTCTCGATCAGGCTGCGGAGCGCACGCGCGCCGGTGCCTTTCTTGAGGGCTTGAGCGGCGAGCTCGCGCAGCGCTTCGTCGGTGAACTCCAGCGCGACATCCTCCATCGCCAGGAGCTTGGCGAACTGCTTCGTGATCGCGTTTTTGGGATCGACGAGGATGGAGACCAGCTGTTCTTCCGTGAGCTGGTCCAAGACCGTGGTCACGGGCAGACGGCCGATGAACTCGGGGATGAAGCCGAAGCTCAGCAGATCCTCGGGCTCGACCTGGTGGACGACCTGTTCGCGGGAAAGGGAAGCGGTCTTGAAGCCTTCGTCGCTGGCGGAGAAACCCATCACGCGATGGCCCACGCGGCGCTGGATGACGCGCTCCAGACCGACGAACGCTCCGCCGCAGATGAAGAGGATGTTGGACGTGTCCACCCGGATGTATTCCTGCTGCGGGTGCTTGCGTCCGCCCTGCGGAGGGACGTTGCAGATCGTGCCTTCCAGGATCTTCAACAGCGCCTGCTGCACGCCTTCGCCGGAGACGTCGCGGGTGATGGAGACGTTCTCGGTCTTGCGGGCGATCTTGTCGATTTCATCGACGTAGATGATGCCCATCTGCGCCTTCTTCACGTCGTAGTCGGCGCTCTGGAGAAGGCGGAGAATGATGTTCTCCACGTCTTCGCCCACATAGCCGGCCTCGGTCAGCGTGGTGGCGTCGGCGATGGCGAAAGGCACGTCGAGCACCTTGGCCAGCGTCTTGGCGAGAAGGGTCTTGCCGGAGCCGGTGGGACCGATGAGCAGGATGTTGCTCTTCTCCAGTTCCACTTCGGCCAGCGGATTCCGGCTCGGTTCATTCTCCCCGTCCACCGCAGGAGGCAGGTCGGGTTCGGAGAGGATGCGCTTGTAGTGGTTGTGGACGGCGACGGAGAGGACCTTCTTGGCGTGGCTCTGGCCGATGCACTGTTCATCCAGCCTACGGCAGATCTCCGCCGGCTTGGGCACGCTGAACTTGGGCTGCGACCGCTTGCCGTCCACGGACAGTTCCTTGTCGAGGACGTTTTTGCAGAGGTTGACGCAGTTGTCGCAGATATAGACCCCGGGCCCGGCGATGAGCTTGCGGACCTCGGCATGGGACTTCCCGCAGAAGCTGCACAGCGTGATGTTGGTGGGCCGGGCCATGGGATGGGACTGGATTTATGCGACGACGGAAGAGGTTTCGGGCAGGCCGGGAACCTGTTTCCGGGACTGGACGACTTCATCGACCATGCCGAAGGCCTTGGCCTCCTCGGGTTCCATCCAGTTGTCGCGGTCGCAGGCCTTCTCGACGATGTCGTAGGGTTGGCCGGTGTGCTTGGCGATGACCTGGTTGAGCTTGGCCTTGAGCTTGAGCATCCGCCGCGCCTGGATCTCGACGTCGCTGGCCTGGCCCTGGGCTCCGCCGAGGATCTGATGGATCATGATCTCGGAGTTGGGCAGGGCGAAACGTTTGCCCTTGGTGCCGGCGCACAGGAGCAACGCGCCCATGCTGGCGGCCATGCCGATGCAGTAGGTGTTCACGTCGCAGGTGACGAACTGCATGGTGTCGTAGATCGCCATGCCCGCAGTGACGCTGCCGCCGGGGGAGTTGATGTAGAAATGGATGTCCTTCTTCGGGTCCGTCATCTGGAGGAAGAGGAGCTGGGCGATGATCACGTTCGCGACCATGTCGTCCACCTGCGTGCCGAGGAAGACGATGCGGTCAACGAGGAGACGGGAATAGATGTCGTAGCCGCGCTCGCCGCGCCCGGTCTGCTCGATGACGTGAGGGATGAGAAAATTCTGCATATTTACGGGCTTTTCCAAAGCGGCGGCAAGCTACTGGCGAGGGCTGGGAGCGTCAAGCCATCCACCCCGGCGACGCCCGTCCGCACCCGCTTTGCGCTGTTGCAAACGCGGCCCGTTCGTTACATCGGCGGGGTGAAATTCCGAGTTGAGCATCTGGGCCTGCCGGCGCGCGATCCGGCGGCGTTGAAGGAGTGGTATTGCCGCGTGCTGGGCGCCGAGCTGGTTTACGACAACGGCAAGACCCCGCCCGCCTATTTCCTGCGCATGGCCGACGGGCTCATGCTGGAGATCTACGAGGGCGACTTTACCCTCAAGGAAACTGCGGACAACAAGCTCAACGGCTTCCGCCACCTCGCTTTGCGGGTCGATTCCATCGAGGCAGCGAAGAACCTCTTGCTTGAACGTGGTGTGAAGTTTCCCGAACTGCCCAAACCCGCCGGTGGCGGCGGACGCGTGCTCTTCTTCAGTGATCCCGAAGGGAACCTGCTGCACTTCGTCGAGCGGCCTGGTGGGACGGTGTTTGGCTGAGCGATGGGGGGCTGATGCTGGATGCCTGATCCCAGATGCCGGATTGGGCTTCGACCATCGGCGCCAACTCGCAGAGCACCGTTCCCGAATAAGCCCAACGAACCACACGGGCGATCCGGCATCTGGGATCAGGTATCCGGTATCTGTCCTTCTCAGCTCTTCGCCCGGTAGAGTTCCCAGACCAAGCGGAAGCCGCTGGCGAAGTCTTCGGGGCGGCGATCGATCCAAGCGGTGACGACGTCGGGGTGGAACCAGTCGCCGGTGTCGATTTCCTCCGGGTGCAGGACGAACGGACCTTCGGCTTGGAGCCGATAGACCCAGACGTGTTCCTGGCCGGTGTCGTCGCAGGCGGCGATCTTGAAGAGCCGATCCGGGGCCGAATCGATGGTCCAGCCGAGTTCCTCGCGGAGTTCGCGCACGGCACAGGGATCGTAGTCCTCGCCGGCATCGACGTGCCCCGAGGAGGACGAGTCCCAGACGCCCGGCCAATTGTCCTTCAGCATCGAGCGTTTCTGGAGGAAGAGATCGCCGCGCGCGTTGAAGACCAGCACATGGACCGCGCGGTGCTTCAGTCCCAGCTGATGGACGCGGCGGCGTGTTTCCCGGCCGATGACCGCGTCGTGTTCGTCCACCACATCGAAGATTTCTTCCGCCATATGTCGGGCACTCGGCCCGCGCCAGTTTGCGGACCGGCGAACGGCCGGGGCAAGTCGGGCGAACGGAGGATGTGAACGGGGTGGACTTTCGCGGTCGATCCGGCAGTTTTTCCGTCATCCCGCAGTGACCGTGATTGGCGGACTGCGCTCGTGAATACCGGCAAAGTGACAACGTCAATACGGCTCGCAAACATCCATCCCCTATGAACCAGCCCATCCAGGAATCCGCCCTCAGTCGCCGTGGCTTTCTCAAGTCCTCTTCCGCCGCCGTCGGCGGGGCCATGCTCGCCGGGCTCTCCCTCGAGCGTTTCGCCCATGCCCAGTCCAGCAACGTGCTGAAGGTCGCCCTCATCGGTTGCGGCGGACGCGGCACCGGCGCCGCCGCCCAGGCACTGAGCAACACCGCCGCCCCGACCAAGCTCGTGGCCGTGGCCGATGTCTTTCCCGACCGTCTCGAAGGTAGCCTGCGACATCTCAAGGAACAGCACGGCGAGAAGGTCGATGTTCCGAAGGACCGCCAGTTCGTCGGTTTCGACGGCTACAAGCAGGCCATCTCCACCGCCGATGTCGTCATCCTCGCGACGCCGCCCGGGTTCCGTCCGGCGCAGTTCGAGGAAGCGGTGAAGCAGGGCAAGCACGTCTTCGCCGAGAAGCCCGTCGCCGTGGACGGTCCCGGCGTCCGCAAGTTCATGGCCGCCGCCGAAGAGGCCAAAAAGAAGAACCTCAAGGTCGGTGTCGGTCTCCAGCGCCACCACCACGCCGGCCATATCGAGGCCATCAAGCGCGTGCAGGACGGAGCCATCGGCGATGTCGTGGCCATGCGCGCCTATTGGAACGGCAACACGCCCTGGGTGCAGAAGCGCGCCGACCTGGAGAAGCGCGCCAACCGCAAGCTCAGCGAAATGGAATACCAGATGCGCAACTGGTATTACTTCGTCTGGATCTGCGGCGACCACATCGTCGAGCAGCACATCCACAACCTCGACATGATCAACTGGCTGAAGAACGGCCATCCGACCAAGGCCCGGGGCAACGGCGGTTGCGAGACCCGCAAGGGACCGGACTACGGCGAGATCTTCGACCATCACGTCGTCGAGTTCACCTACGCCGACGAGTCCATCTGCTTCAGCCAGTGCCGTCACCAGCAGGGCTGCTGGAACGAGGTGTCCCAATACGCCATTGGCGGCAAGGGCCGGGCGAACCTGGAGAGCAACACGATCTATACCCCCGAAGGCAACTGGCGTTACCGCGAGCGCGCCAAGGACCCCTACCAGCAGGAGCACGACGACCTGTTCGCCGCCATCGTGCAGGACAAGCCCTTCAACGAGGGGTTCTTCGGTGCCGAGGCCACGTTGACCGCGATCATGGGCCGCATGTCCACCTACACCGGCAAGGAGATCACTTGGGAGCAGGCACTGAATTCCACCGTCGATACCATGCCCAAGGTGCTGGCCTTCGACGCCGAACCTTTGGTCAAGCCGCTGGAGAACGGGCTCTACCCGATCCCCGTGCCCGGCGATTCCCTCTGGGCTTCGAAGGTCATGTAAGCCTCCCGCTGAAACCGTTCATCAGAGCCGATCCCCATGTGGGATCGGCTCTTTTTCTTGGGGTGGGATCGTGCCGTGCCGGGATTTTCCGCGACTCGAAAACGTTGATTGTCAGCCGTCAACGAATCTGTCAGTCGTGGCTCCTGTGCCAATTCGCTACGACGTGCATGAGTCGCAACGGCTGCTGTTCGGGGTGGGAAGCGGGCCCGTCAGCAACGCGGACCTCCGCTCGACCATGACCCGCGTCTTGATGGATGCCCGGTTCAGCCTCTCGTTGAACGAACTGTGGGATTTCCGCGAATGCGCCCCGGACGACGTGAGCTTCGACGGGTTGTTCCAGGTGGTGAAAGGGGCGACGATGGTGCTCGGTCTTCTCCATGCCCAGACATCGCCCCGCGCTCGGTGCGCCGTCGTGGTGTCCACGCAGGAACAGTTCGGCCTAGCCCGCATGTATCAGTCGTTGAGCGAACGGCTGCACCTGGAGACCGAGGTGTTCCACGACCGGGAAAGCGCATTGCGTTGGCTGGGGGTGGCCGACACGTGGCAGCCGACCGTTCCGGCCTAGCCCCTTGGGGATAACCGGCCCTGGAGCAAGGTGGACGAGCGCCGGGTGGGGGCACTTGGCCTACAAGCCGAAGGGCCAGACGCCGTGCTTCACGGTGTAGTAGCCCAGCTTGAGATACTCGTTGAGGATGTATTGCCGGGGAGTCCGGGTGCGGGAACGGGCGGGCAAGGAGAGCATTTCCACGTCGGGCGCGGCGTTCTCGAAGCAGGCCAAGGCGCGTCGCGAATGATACCAGGAGGTGACGACGACGGCGCGGGAGACGTGGTGTTCGGCCAAGAGCGGGGCGCAGTTGCGGGCGTTTTCCAGGGTCGAGCGCGACGTTTCCTCGGCCAGGATGGCGGTGCGTGGGACGCCGGCGGCGACGAGTTGGCGGATGTTTTCCCGGGAATCACCGTGGCCCGAAACGATGATCAGGGGAGCGATTCCCGCTTGGAACAGCTCAACGGCCCGTTCCACCCGCACCATCGGTTCCCCGCCGAGCACGATGATCGCATCGGCCTTGGAGGCGTGGGTCTCCACTTGGAGAAACCAATGGGGAAACACCAGCGCCAAGGCCACCAGGGTTCCCAAGGCCAGAACGAAGATGACCAGCACCTGGGCCAGCCGCTTCCATGGGCTGGCTTTGGGACGAGAAACGTTTCCGGCGTCGGACACGGCCCGATTTCAGCGACAGTCGGGCAGAAAGGAAAGTCCGCTCACCGGTCCTTGCGGAACCGGCGCAGGGCGTAGAGACCGGCTCCGGCGAGCACGAGGGAAGCCGTGCCGGGTTCGGGCACGGGAGGCAGGGGAGTCTGGCTGATCTCGCCGAAAATGCTCAGCCGTTCCAAGTTGAGCGTCCCGCTGCTGGAACCGGCGCTGAAGCCGTAGAGCCGCAACGTGAGGCCGTCCTCGCTGGAGGCCGCCGCCGGGTAGGTCAGCGTCATCTCGGAGGTGGACTGCTTGTAGGTGACGGCGTGGAGGGCGGGATCGTTGTTGGCCGGATTGGTGCCCTCGAAGAGGCGGAAATAAACCGACTGCGGCCCTTGGCTGTCGCGCGATGCCGTCCATTGGAATCCCGTCATCGTCAGCGTATAGCCGGGGTCGGGCGAGATCGTGAACTGCACGAATTGGCCGAGATCCGAGTTGCCGGAGGTGAAGCCGGAAAGTCCCAGATGTCCGGGGGTGCTGATGTCGTTCAAGCCGACGACAGTTGCAAAGCCGAACGAGCCGTTCGCCACGGTGGGAACGTCCGAGCTGGAAGTGGCGAATTCGTAGGTTCCCAAGGTGGCGCTCCAGCCCGTGGTGGCGAGGGCTACAGCGGCAGAGGCGGTTACAACGATCAGTTTCATGCAGTTTCGGAACCCGGCATTACGTTAGCCAAGTCACATTTGCCTCAGAATGGGGCAAAAAGTGGAATGCACAAGCAGTGTTTGTGGGAGATTGGAGAAAAAAGCTGCGGGTGACGCCGGATTTCCCGGGTTCCGGAACGGTTCCGGTTCGGGCGGTCAAAGCACGGCGGAACGGGGATCGCCTTGCAGCCGGGTTAGCTTGTCCGGCGAGATTTCGACATGGGTCTGGCGGCCAAGGAATTCGAGCAGGATGGCGACCCGTTCCCGGCTGGGCAGGTATTTCTGCACCGTGCCGGTCAACCCGTGGAACGCGCCTCCGGCAATGGTGACTTCTTCGCCCGGAGTGAACATTTCCTCGACGGTGAAGAGCTGGTCGTCGTCGGCCAGTTCGCGCAACGCGGCGATCTCCGCTTCGGCGATCACGGGCCAGTTCGTTCCGAAATGGATGACGGTGCTGACGCCCCGGGCGTGCATCACGTCGGAGAGGCGTTCCGCCCAGGCGAATCTGGCGAAGAGGTAGTTGGGGAAGAGCGCTTCGTTGAACCAGACGGGGCCGCGACGGGTGGCCTTCTTGTAGCGGATGCGGGGCAGGAACACCTCGATGCCCGAGGAACGGAGATGCGCGGCGGCGATGTGCTCGTGCTTCAACTGGGAGCGGAGGCAGAACCAGTTGGGCTCCGTGGGAGTCGAACCGGAACGCGCGGTCGATTGCTGGGCTTCTTCCATCATCCGCGCGGAACATGGAATCCCGGTCGCTCCCGGTGCAATCGCAACTTCTCGCGCGCCGCGCCCCGGCCGAAGCCGCTCCTTGACCGCCCGGTGTCGCCCCGGCCTACGCTGGCGGATGGACCCGGGCCACCAGCTTGAAACCGCCTCGCCTTCGGAAACGGAGGCGATCGGTCGGCGTTGGGCACAGGAGTGGAATCCCGCGCGGCGCGGCTGGCTCGTGGGGCTCTCGGGGGATCTCGGCGCGGGCAAGACACAATTGGTCCGGGGCCTGGCGCTCGGATTGGGCTACACCGGGCGGATCAGTTCCCCGACCTACGGCTTGATCCACGAATACCCGACGGAGCCGACGCGGTTGAGCCACCTGGACCTCTATCGCCTCGATGATGCCGCGCAGATCATCGGTGCGGGGCTGGAGGACACGCTGCTGCGGCCCGAGGGCGTTTGCGTGGTGGAATGGATCGAACGCTGGTGGCCTTGGGCGGCGACGCTGAGTCCTCCGGCCGATCTGAAGCTCCAGTGCCCGGTCCGTTTGGTGCGGATCGAAACGCTATCCAAGACCGCTCGCCTTCTTCGTTATGTGGACCTTGGCCTTTGAGTTTTCGTCCGATGTCCGGAGCGTCGCCGTGGTGCGTTCGACGGAAGAACCGACGGTCGCGGGCTTCGCCTCCGTGCGCGAGGTGCGGCGCACGCCAGGACTGGCGCTGGTGGAAGCCGCGTTGCGCGAGGCGGGAGTTCGGCGCGAAGAAATCTCGCGATTGGCCGTCGGGTTGGGACCGGGTTCCTACACCGGCATCCGCATCGCGCTGGCGCTGGTGCAGGGCTGGCAACTCGCGACCGGCATTCCTTCCGTGGGCATTCCCAGCGCGGACGTTTTGGCCGAGCAGGAATGGCGACGGGGCGTGCGCGGACGGTTGCACCTGATCGTCGATGCGCAGAAGGGAGACCTCTACCACGGCCAATATGAGCTGACCGAAGCCGCCTGGGCAGCGAAGCAGCCGCTGGCCATCGTGCCGGCCACGGCGTTGGTGAACGATGGGGGACGCTGGATCACTCCTGAAGCCGCACCGCGCTTGGCGTGGGCGGAACCGGTATTTCCCGACGCAGGCATCCTCGGGCAACGCGCGGCCAAGATCGACGCCGTCCGTCCGGCCTTTCAACTGGAGCCGGTTTATCTTCGGGAAACGGCCTTCGTCAAAGCGCCGCCGCCGCGGGCGATTCCTGGTCTCGGTGCTTGAAGCCTCGGCTCAACGCTTCCGCGCGTCGTTCAGCGTCCAGTCGAAGTCGTTGAAGTCCACCTTGAGCGGGGCTCCGGCTTCGATCGCGGCGTTGATCTGGGACAAGGTGTTGGTGGCGAAGTAGGGCTTCAGGTAGGTGGCGAGATCCGTGCGGTTGGTGAAGTCCTCGCCGAACCATTTGAAGAGCGGCGAGAGCCACAGGACGTTCCGCCTCGTGTCCACCTGGTTGTTCTTGCCGTCGTTCAGGAAGGCGCGCGCCTGCTCGGCGAACTGGGCGTCCAGCGTCTCCGGCCGGTAGGGCTCGGGCCGCGCGGGCGGATAGCCCATCGCACCGAAGACGAGGGCGAAGTGGTGCCGCTCGTCGCCCAGCCGCTTGCGCAGCACGCTGTGCTGGAGGAAATCCAACGACACCTTGCTCCCGAAAAGCGGCACGAACGGCATCTTCCACGGGCTCTCGGTGATCGTGCCCAGCGCGCGGACGTTCGTGGTGGGGTAGTTGGTCGCGATGAACAGCATCGCCGAGGCGTTGTAGAGGTTGACGCAATAGGCCACGGCCCGGGCCCGGGGCCACGCGGTGAATTCGGCCTCCGTCACCTGGGCCATCTCCTGGATCGCGCGTTCCAGCTCGGTGTCCTTCAGCGAAAGCTGCCGGTAGTCGATGCGGCCGTCCTTCACGCAGTTCGTCAGCACCAGCGCGTAGCGCTTGTAGGTGGGGTCGAACGCGGCGGCGCGGGCGGAAAGGGGGGCGGCGACGAACGCGAGCAGGGCGAGGAGCAGGACGACGGGCTTCATGGGCGCAAATCTTCGGCAAAACGGAGGACGATCAAGCGGCGGTCGCGCCGAGTTCCAGCACACGCTTGAACTGCGCCTCGGTCAGTGGCGTGACCGAGAGACGGCTCTGGCGCACGAGCGGCATGTCCTTCAGCACGGGATCGGCCTTGATCGTGGCCAGGGTCACCGGTCGTTTCAACGCCTTCCACGGCACCAGATCCACCACGGACCAGTCGCCCTCGTCGGCGGTGGGGTCGGGGTAGAATTCCTTCGCCACCTTGGCCACGCCCACGACCTGCTTGTCCGAGACGCTGTGGTAGTAGAGCACGCGGTCGTTCGCCTTCATCGCCCGGAGATTGTTCCGCGCCTGGAAATTCCGGACCCCGGTCCAGGCGGTGCGGCCGTCCTGGACGAACCGGTCCCACGCATACGCCTCGGGCTCCTGCTTCACCAACCAGTAGTTCATGCGCGGAAGGGAACCATCAATCCGCCGTGGCGTCATCTGGGACGTTGTCTTGGGCGTTGCGGATGGCCGGCCACGGCAACAAAGCCATTGCACCCGTCCGGGAGTTCGCGTAAGCCAACAGGCCCGAGTCGCGGAAGGGTGGCTGAGTGGTTAAAGGCACCTGACTCGAAATCAGGAGTAGGGGCAACTCTACCGTGGGTTCGAATCCCACCCCTTCCGCCAATTGGTCTCCACTCCCTCGGGGCTCGTCCCACCTCTCCTCGCATCGTGGCCTCAAGCGACCCGCCGTTGACCGAACGCGGTGCGGAAGTCCTGCTGCAACCGGTCCACCACCAGCTTCGTCTCTTCGCTGAACCCGAAGGTCCGCAGCGCGCGCGTCAAATCGCGCAGCTTCTCGAATTCGTCGCGCCGGAGCGTGTGGGATCGCATGGCATGCGTGATCGTCCGGTGGACATCTTCCACCACTTTCAGGGCCATCTTCTGCGGCGGGGGCAACTCGCGCTGGATCGCGGTGCGGATCTGGGCGCAGTGGACCCGGGCTTCTTCCAGGGGGTGTGGGATCGTTTTCATGGAATATTTGTTTTGCAGCGGGCGTGCCAAGGAGCCGTGCGCGGGAAGTGGCCCGGAATGCGGGCACATTGCATGAAGCCCGGCCGGTGCGGATTGCAGGTGGCGAAAGCGGCAGCGGTTCAGAATGAAAAACGAGCGGAGAACCGGGCGTTTCATCCGGCCCGGTTTGGCATAAATCCAGCAAAGCGAACGGCGGCGACTGCGGGCGGATGCGCCTCCCGACGGTCGGAACCACCCGTCAAACCATGAACACTTTACCCGAAGCTCCGGCCGAAACCTCCGTTCAAAACGATCCCGCAAATCCGCCCGGCATGGGAGCGATTCCCTTGCCCGAGGAACAGGGGGTGGCCTTCCGTGTCTGGGCTCCGCACGCGGATCGGGTCGCGGTGGTGGGTTCGTTCAACGGCTGGGACAAGGAGGCGAACCGGCTCGTGCGCGAAGAGCAGGGCACTTGGTTTGGCATCGTCCCGGAAGCCCGGATCGGAGACGAGTTCCGCTATCTGATCGTGCGCGGAGATGAGGAGCTGAGCCGCATCGACCCCCGGGCAAGGCTGGTGACGAATTCGGCGGGCAACGCCGTGGTTTGGCGGATCGATCCGGAGCGCCTGCCCGAGCCCATCGATCCGCCGCTGCTCGACGCGGCGGTGATCTACGAGATGCACATCGGCACGTTCCACGCGCGGAAGGAAACGGGGCCGGGCACCTTTGCCTCCGCCATCGAGAAGCTCCCGTATCTCCAGGAGCTCGGGGTCAACGTCGTGGAACTGATGCCGGTGACGGAGTTCGCGGGGGACTTTTCCTGGGGCTACAATCCGGCCCATCCCTTCGCCGTGGAGCGCGCCTATGGCGGTCCCGATGGGCTGCTCGACTTCGTGCGCGAGGCCCACGCCCGGGGCATCGCGGTGTTGCTGGACGTGGTCTATAACCACTTCGGCCCGGGTGACGCCTCGATGTGGCAGTTCGACGGCTGGTCGGAGAACGGGCTGGGCGGGATCTACTTCTACAACGATGGCCGCGCCGCCACGCCCTGGGGCGATTCCCGTCCGGACTATGGCCGGGGCGAGGTGCGGACCTATCTCCGGGACAACGCCCTGATGTGGCTGGAGGACTTCGGCATCGATGGTCTGCGCTGGGACGCCACGGTCTATATCCGCAGCTACAGCGGCCGGCTGGACGGTCCCGCAGACGACCTGAAGGAAGGCTGGGGCCTGATCCAATACATCAACGGCGAGATCCACCGGCATTCCCCGCGCGCCATCGTCATCGCCGAGGATCTGCGCGACAGCGAATGGCTGGTGAAGGACGTGGGCGCGGGCGGGGCCGGGTTCAACGCGCAGTGGGACGCCGCGTTCGTCCATCCCATCCGCGCGGCGATGGCGACCGCGAACGACGAGGAGCGGAACCTCGACGCGATCATCGCGGCGCTGAAGACCCGCTACGATGGCGACGCGTTCCGGCGCGTGGTTTACAGCGAATCCCACGACGAGGTGGCCAACGGGAAGCAGCGGTTGCCGAGCGAGATCGATCCCGGCGATCCGGAGGGTTATCCCGCGCGCAAACGCTCCACCCTCGGCGCGGCCCTGGTCTTCGCCGCGCCTGGCATCCCGATGATCTTCCAGGGGCAGGAGTTCCTGGAGTCCGGCTGGTTCCGCGACCACGTGCCGGTGGACTGGGCCAAGGCCGGGCGATTCGCCGGCATCCACGCCTTCTACCGCGATCTGATCGCCCTGCGCCGCAACCTCGCCGGGCACACCGCAGGGCTCATGGGCCAGCACATCGAGACCCACCACGTGGACCACGCCGGAAAGGTGCTCGCCTTCCGCCGCTGGCGGGATGGAGGACCGGGGGACGACGTGGTGGTGGTGGTGAACTTCAGCCGCGAGCCCAGGGAGAACCAGGCCGTCGGTGTGCCGCAGCCGGGCCTGTGGAAGGTGCGTCTCAACAGCGATGGCCGCGCCTACTCGGACGATTTCGGCGATCATCCCGCACCCGATGCCGAAGCCGTGGCCGAGCCCCTCGATGGCTGCCCCTGTCGCATCGTCACCGCCATCGGGCCCTACTCCGTCCTCATCCTTTCACAGGACAAGGGCTGATTTCCGGGTCGGTCTTCTCTTCGCTCCCAAGCCGCTTTGGAACCGGTGGAGGAAGCTGGGGAGAACGCCTTGGAGCGCGGTGGCTGGACCTCGCTTCGGTGCGGGGCTCCATCCAAGATGGCTTCACCAAAGGCCGTCGAATCGTCGCACTCCATAACGCCTTCCGAGTTCGGGCTGGTCCCGGATTCGTTTCGTTTCCGGCAGGAGCACGAACGCCGGGTTCCCCAACCCGGCCTGCAGGCCATGGAGCGATCCTTTAACCGAGCAGGTCGGCAACAAAGTTTCCTTCGCCTTCCGGCCGGACTTCGGTTGAATCCGCCGTCATGCGTTTGTCCCACGGGCTGCATCTGGCCTACTGCACGAACATCCACCGCGGCGAAACCTGGGCGGAAATCCAGGAGGCGCTGCGCCGCCATGTGCTGGCCGTGCGTGATCGCGTCTCGCCGGGGAAGCCCTACGCCATCGGGCTGCGCTTGAGCGACGTGGCTTCGCGCGAACTGATCCAACCGGCCGCGCTGGACGCTTTCCGGTGCTGGCTCGACGCAGAGAACTGCTACGTTTTCACGATCAATGGATTTCCCTTCGGCCAGTTCCACGGCACGCGGGTGAAGGAGCAGGTTTTCCAGCCGGATTGGTCCACCGAGGCGCGGCTGGACTACACGAAGCGGCTCTTCGACATCCTCGCCGCGATCCTGCCGAATGGCGTCGAGGGCTCCGTCAGCACGGTGCCGGGTTCGCACAAGGAACTGATCGTCTCGCCGGAGCAACCGGCCGCGATCCGGCGCAACTTCTGGCGCGTCATCGACCACATCGCCGAGGTGTCGTCGCGCACGGGCAAGACGCTGCATCTCGGGCTGGAACCGGAGCCGTTGGGCTGGGTGGAGAACACGGAGGAGACGCTCCAGTTCTTCGCCGACATGGCGGCGGAACGGCCGGGCGAAGTGGAGAAGCTCCAGCGGCATCTGGGCGTGAACTACGACACCTGCCACTTCGCGGTGGAATACGAGGACGCGATGGAGTCGCTCGACTGCTTCCACGCGGCCGGCATCCGCATCAGCAAGCTGCACTTGAGCTCCGCGTTGAAGGTGAGGCCCACCGCCGAATCGGTCGCCGCGCTGGGGGCTTTCGCCGAGGACACGTATTTCCACCAGACCATCGCGCGGCTGGCGTCGGGGGAGCTGAAGCGGTTCCGCGATTTGCCCGTGGCCTTGGCCGAGGCGGCGAAGGGCGGAGTGGTCGGCGAAGAATGGCGCGTCCATTTCCACGTGCCGCTGCACGCGGCGCCGACCCGCGTCTTCGCCACGACGGCCGATCATCTGCGCGACGCGCTGGACTGGCTGGCGATGCATCCGGACAACTGCTCGCATCTGGAAATGGAGACCTACACCTGGGAAGTCATGCCGTCGGACCTGAAGAACCGTTCCGTGGTGGACCAGCTCGTGGAGGAATACGGCTGGACGCTGGCCGCGCTGAAGGAACGGGGCTTCGGTCTCGACGGCTAGCCCGATCAAGGAACCCGCCATGCCTCGTCTCCGCACATTGCTGGTGCTCGGCCGCGTCTCGAACCTGCCGACGGTCTGGTCCAACTGTCTCGCCGCCTGGGTGGTGGCGGACAAGGGGCCTTGGGACCGATTCCTCCTGCTGAACCTCGGCGCGACGCTGCTCTACCTCGGCGGCATGTTCCTGAACGACGCGTTCGACGAGTCGTTCGACCGGTTGCACCGGCGCGGTCGGCCGATCCCGAACGGCGACATCAAGGCCGGGATGGTCTGGGGCATCGGGTTCGGGCTGCTTTCGGCCGGGTATTTGGCGGTGTCGTTCCTGGGCACGGACACGGCGTTGCTCGGTGCGCTGCTGGTCGCGGCCATCCTGCTCTACAACTGGCTGCACAAGATGGTGGCCGTCTCGCCGGTGCTGATGGCGGCCTGCCGGTTCTTCCTTTTTCTCATGGCGGCGTCCGCCACGAAGCTGGGGATCAATGGTCTCGCCTTGTGGAGCGCGCTGGTGCTGGGCGGCTACATCGTGGGTCTGAGCTACGTGGCGCGGCGGGAAAGCTTGCCCGGAGCCCTGAGCCTCTGGCCGCTGGTCTTCCTCGGCGCACCGGCGCTGCTCTGCCTCCTGGCCAATGACGGGAGCTACCGGTCCGGCGCGGTGGTGCTGGTGGCCGGGTTCATCGCCTGGACGGCCTATCCGTTGAGCTATCTCTTCCGCGCGGCCGACCGGAACATCGGCTACTGCGTGTCGGGCCTGCTGGCCGGGATCGCGCTGACGGACGCGCTGGCGGCGGGGTTCGATCCGTTGCTGACGCCGGTGTTCCTCGGGCTGTTCCTCCTCGCGCTGGTGTTCCAGCGGTTCGTGCCGGCGACGTGAAGCCGGTTCTCGCGCGGCGCGGAAAAGCGGCTACCTTCGACCCATGAAGTGGTCGTTGTGGATCGGTAAGTATTTCGGGATCGACGTGTATCTGCACGTCACGTTCCTGCTGCTGCTCGGCTTCATCGGGCTGGTGGACTGGGCGATCATGCCCGGATTCTTCGTGCTCTATGTGGCGCTCTTCGGCTGCGTGCTGCTCCACGAATACGGCCACGCCCTGATGGCGCGTCGCTACGGCGTGCCCACGCGCGACATCACCCTGCTGCCCATCGGCGGCGTGGCCCGGCTGGAGCGGATGCCCGACACGCCCTGGCAGGAGTTCATGGTGGCCGTGGCCGGCCCGGCGGTGAACGTGGTCATCGCGGCTCTGCTCCTGCCCGTGGTGATGTGGAACGGCGGGCTGAGCGAGGGTTTCTTTACGACGCTGGGCCTGACCGGCTCCGCCTACGAAGCGCTGCTGAAGGTCAACCTCTCGCTCATCGCCTTCAATCTGCTGCCCGCCTTCCCGATGGACGGCGGCCGGGTGCTGCGGTCGCTGCTGGCCATGCGGATGGACTACGCGCGGGCCACGAACATCGCCGCGCGCGTGGGGCAGGGGATGGCGTTGGTCTTCGGGGCGGTGGCGCTCTTCACCGGACAGTTCCTGCTCGGCGTGATCGCGTTCTTCGTCTGGACGGGCGCGGCCCAGGAAAACCGCTACGCCCGGATGCGTGGCCTGTTCCGGAACGCGACCGCCGCCGACGCGATGCTGCCCGCCACCGTCTGGCTGGAGCCCAACGACACGCTCCATCGCGCGCTGCATCTTCGGCAGACGCGGCCCCAAGCCGCCTATCCCGTGATCCAGGCGGGCAATCCCGTGGGCCTGGTGGTGGCGGAAGATCTGGAACGTTTCGGGGCCAGCCGCTATTTGGCCGCACCGGTGTCCTCGGCCATGCGGGCCACGAACCTGCACGTGCTTTCCGCCGATACCCCATTGGAAGAGGTCCTCTCCCGGATGCAGGCCCATGAATCCCCGGTGGCCGTGGTGGAGCGGGACGGGGCACTGGCTGGTCTGCTGACCGTCGGGGAAATCGGAGACTATCTGGAACAACGGGCCACGGCGGGTCGTCCCCCGTTGCCGCAACCAGCGCTCCGGGCCGTCCCGCCGCCGCTGCCCGACGAGGCGCGGTCCGTCTGAGTGTCACGCAAAGGTCGCCGGGGGCGTGAAAAAAGAGCCCTTGTCCGGTGTTTCCTTTGCGGTCCCCGCGTCCTCGGCCTGAGGCGCCTTCGGGTGGTTCCGCTCAAACGGAGAACTCGCGGAACGAGGCGGGCAGCAGTTCGGCCACGGTGTGGCGGGTGACTTTCGTCGGGGTGGCCGGATCGACCACGAAGACCTCCGCGTCCGGCGCGTATTCGGACAGGAGCTGCCGACACGCGCCGCAGGGCGTGACGCCGCCGTTGCTGGCCACCGCCACGGCGACGAACTTCCTCTTCCCTTCGGTCAGCGCCTTGAACAACGCGACGCGCTCCGCGCAGCAGGTGAGCCCGTAGCTGGCGCTCTCGACGTTGGCCCCGGGGATGATGTCGCCCTTGGCGGTGAGCAGGGCGGCACCTACTTGGAACCTAGAGTAGGGCGCGACCGCCCGCTTGCGGGCCTGGATCGCCGCGCGGACCAGCCGGCGCAGTTCAGGGGAGAGCGGCATGGAGCTTGGCGAATTCGGCCAGGAACGTCGCGATGGCCGGTCCCTGCTGGCCCGCGATGTCGAGGACCTCCTGGTGCGAGATGGCGCCTTTCCCCAGTCCGGCGGCGGCATTGGAGATGCAGGAAACGCCGGCGACGCGCAGGCCGCATTGCCGGGCCACGATGGCCTCCGGCACCGTGCTCATGCCCACGGCGTCGGCTCCGAGCCGCGCGAAGGCGCGGATCTCGGCCGGGGTCTCGTAGCTCGGACCGGACACGGCCAGATAGACCCCCGGACGGATCGCGAGCCGGGCAAGCTTGGCCGCCCGGAGGCTGAGTTTGACCAGCTCCGGATCATAGACCTGCGTGAGATCGACGAACTGGAGCCGTCCCGGCGCGACAACGCCGCGCAGCGGGTTATCGCCCATCAGGCTGATGTGGTCGTTCAACGCCATGAGCGTGCCGGGCTTCATCGACCGCGAGATGCCTCCGGCGGCGTTGGTCAGCAGCACGGCCTTCACTCCGAACTCGGCGAGGGCGCGGATCGGGAACGTGACCCGTTCCATTGTCACGCCCTCGTAGTAGTGGGCCCGGCCCTTGAGGACCACGACGGACGTCTCGCCGAACTTGCCGAAGACGACCTTGCCCGCGTGGCCGCTGACGCCGACCGGCGGGAAGCCCGGGATCTCGCGGAAGGGGATTTCCTTCACCGGTTGGAACTCGGCCAGCGCGTGCTGGAATCCGCTGCCGAGGACCATCGCCAGCGTGGGGCGGAGGGCGGTCTGTTTGCGGAGCTGAGAGGCGGTGTCTTTTGGGTCGAAATTCACGGCGGGTTGACGGCTTGATTTGCGGCTCTTCTCTCTTAGGCTCGCTGGGCTTAAACGCAGCTATGGAATTAAACAACGACGAAATCCGCCGTTATTCGCGCCACCTCATCCTTCCCGAGGTCGGGCTCGCCGGACAGAAGAAGATCAAGGCCACCAAGGTGCTCTGCATCGGCGCCGGCGGCCTCGGCTCGCCCATCGCGATGTATCTCGCCGCCGCCGGCATCGGCAAGATCGGCATCGTCGATTTCGACACCGTCGATTTCTCCAATCTCCAGCGCCAGATCATCCACGGCACCGAGGACGTCGGCCGGCCCAAGGCCGTCTCCGCCAAGGAGACCATCGCGAGCATCAATCCGAACGTGGAAGTGGTCATCCACAACACCCGGATCAGCTCCGAGAACGCCCTCGATCTCATCGGCCAATACGACATCGTCGTCGATGGCACCGACAATTTCCCCACCCGCTACCTGACCAACGACGCCTGCGTGCTGCTGAATAAGCCGAACGTCTATGGCTCGATCTTCCGCTTCGAGGGCCAGGCCAGCGTCTTCGCCCCGCACTTGGGCGGGCCCTGCTACCGCTGCTTGTATCCGGAGCCGCCGCCGCCGGGCATGGTCCCGAGCTGCGCCGAGGGCGGTGTGCTCGGCGTGTTGCCGGGCATCATCGGCTGCATCCAGGCGACCGAGATCCTGAAGCTCGCGCTGGGCAAGGGCTCTTCGCTCATCGGTCGCTTGGTGCTCTTCAACGCGCTGGACATGAAGTTCCGCGAATTGAAGCTCCGCCGCGATCCGGCCTGCCCGATCTGCGGCGACCAGCCCACGATCAAGGAACTGATCGACTACGAGATCTTCTGCGGCATCCAGCCCGAGCCGTTGAACCCCAGCCAGAACCCCGACGAGGTCACGGTCCAAGAGATGAAGAAGGCCCTCGACGACGCCAGCCTCGGCATCAAGGTCATCGACGTCCGCGAGCCCGACGAGCAGCAGATCGCCCGCATCGCCGGTGTGCCGCTCTTTCCGCTGAGCAACCTCCCGCAGCGCTTCACCGAGCTCGATCCGAACACCCGCATCTACATCCACTGCAAGAGCGGTGTCCGTTCGATGAAGGCGCTCAACTTCCTGCGCGAACAGGGCTTCAAGTATGTGAAGAGCGTGAAGGGCGGCATCGGTGCCTGGTCCGACGAGATCGACCACTCGGTGCCGAAATACTGAGACCATCTTTTCTCACGTTTTTCCGCCAACGCCCGGAATTCCGCTCCGGGCGTTTTCTTTTCTCGCTCCGGGAAAAATCCGTGAATCACCCGCGCCTCAGGCGTCGTCTGATCGGGCGTAGGTCATGAAGTTCACGAGTGCAATTTCCGGTGCTGTTTGGGTCGGAACCTTCCTGGGGGTGTTCGCCAATGATGGTTTTGCCCAGTCCGCCTCCACGCTGACCGAGGGGACCAAGTGGGAATCCAGCGCGGCCTTCGGGTTCACCCGTTCCAGCGGCAACAGCGACACGGTCCTCAGCACGCTGAACCTGACCAGCACGCGCAAGTGGGAGAGCAACGAGGTCGTGGTCGATGGCGGCATGGCCTACGGCGAAGCCGATTCCAGCGCCAACACCGACAACCAGCGCCTCTCCGCCCAATACAACCGCCTGCTCTTCGAACGCGGGTTCTTCTACGGACGCGCCGAAGTCTTCCGCGACGCCATCGCCGAACTGGACTATCGCCTGACGATCTCGCCCGGCGGCGGCTACTATTTCTGGCGCGACGAAAAGAAGGGCTTTGTCCGCAGCGAGCTGGGCCCCGGCTACATCCTGGAGGACAAGGGCGGCGTCTTGGAGCACCACTACAGCCTGCGCGCCGCCGAGCGCTTCGAATACCGCCTCAACGGCTCGGTGAAGCTCTGGCAGTCTCTCGAATACACCCCGGAAGTCGCCGACTTCGAGGACTTCCGCCTGATCGCCGAGATCGGGGTGGAGACCCGCGTGATGAAGGAGCTTTCGCTGCGGGCCTTCGTGCAGGACTCCTACGACAACCGCCCTGCCCGCAACCGGGAACACAACGACCTGAAGCTCGTCACCCAGGTCGCCTACAAGTTCTGAGCCCGCACGGGCCGTCAGCGCCTGCCCTGCGTTCAGCGACCTACTTCAGCCCGGCGAAGACCTTGTGGACATCGTCGTGGTCGTCGAGGGCGGTGAGGAAGGCGACGACCTCCTGGCGCTGCGCGTCGGTCAGTTCCGTGGAGTTCTTGGCCTGGTAGCGCATCTCGGAGGCGCTGATCGTCCAGCCGACGGCCTTGAGCCACTTGGACACGTTGCCCAGCTCCTTCGGGTCGGTGATGAAGCGCGCCCCGATCATGCCTTCAGAGACTTCCTCGGCCTCCAGCGCTTCGACCTCGTTCGCGCCCGCCTCGATGGCGTCGCTCTCGGGATCGCGCGACTTGTCGGTGTGGGTGGCCTCGACCACGCCGAGGTGGTCGAAAAAAAAGCCGACACTGCCGGGCGTGCCGAGCGAACCGGCCTTGAAGAGGCTGCGGATCTCCGGCGCGGTGCGGTTCCGGTTGTCGGTCACGCACTCGACGATCACGGGCACCTTGTGCGGGGCGAAGCCCTCGAAGGTGATGTTCTCGAACTCGACCTTCTCGTCCGTCTGGCCGGAGCCCTTCTTGACCGCGCGGTCGATGGTGTCGCGGGTGACGGAGGCCTTGCGGGCCTTCTCCAGCGCGGCGGCGAGGCGGGCGTTCAGCTCCGGATCAGGACCGCCCAGCTTGGCGGCGATCATGATTTCGCGGACGAGTTTGCCGATCATCTGGCCCTTTTTCTGGGCTTCGATCTCACGGCCTTTCTGTTTCCATTGGGCACCCATGTTCGAGTTCTTGGTTTGTGGGGAAGGGGAATAGACGAAGGCCGGACCGGAACCAAGTCCCAAGGTGGAGGACTGGAGCGCGGAGCATCGCTCCGCAAGCGTGGCGCCCTCCCCGGCGGAGCGATGCTCCGCGCTCCGGTCATCTGGCATCTGGCATCCGGCATTCGGCATCTGCATCTTTCCCCCATGTCGTTTGCCGAACGCCTCGCCGCCATCCAGTCCCGTCTCGCCGCCGCCTGCGAACGCGCCGGGCGCGCGCCGTCCGATGTGGCACTGATGGGCGTAAGCAAGAACCACCCGCCCGAAGCCGTCGCCGAAGCCGCCGCCTGCGGCCTGACCCTCTTCGGCGAAAACCGCGTCCAAGAGGCCAAGGCCAAGATCCCGCTCAGTCCCGGTCGGCTGCACTGGCACCTCATCGGCCATCTCCAGACGAACAAGTGCCGCGACGCCGTCGCGCTCTTCGAGATGATCCAGGGCGTGGACAGCCTTCGTCTCGCCGAGGAGATCGACAAGGCGGCGGACAAACAGGCCAAGACCATGAAGATCCTGCTGGAGGTCAACGTGGCCGGGGAATCCTCCAAGTTCGGCTACAAGCCCGAGGCCGTGCTGGCAGAACTCGATGCCATCAACGCCCTGCCGCGCCTGGAACTCCACGGTCTGATGACCATCGCGCCCTACACCCGGCTGGCCGAGGATGTCCGCCCGTATTTCCGTCGGCTGCGCGAGCTGAAGGATGCCTGCGAGCAGAAGATGGGCGTCCCGCTCCCGGTCCTCAGCATGGGCATGAGCGGCGACTTCGAAGTGGCCATCGAGGAAGGATCGACCTTGGTCCGCATCGGCACAGCGCTTTTCGGTGATCGGCCGAAGCCGCAGCGGGAAGGGGACGGAGGTTAACCGAAGAAGCCGCAGCCGCTCAATCCGTGGTGCCTTGCGGCTTGTGAAACGGGCCTATTTCCCGATCCAAGGCAGGAGAGGTTCACAACGCGCTTCAGCACAATTCCTTCTGGTGATTGGCAAAAAGCCAGGGCAGGCAGAAGCCCCGCGATGAAACCGGCTGGCCGGGATGTTGCCACCGTCGGATTGAGCCGATACGTTCCGCCATCTTTAACTGCCCGTGGAAAATCTACTGAACAACGTCTATCTCGCGCTGGTCGTCATCCTGCTCTTCGGCGCGGCCATCTTCCTGCACGAACTCGGCCACTATTGGGTCGCCCTCAAGCGCGGGATGAAGGTGGAGGAGTTCGCCATCGGCTTCGGACCCAAGATCTTTTCCTGGAAGGCCAAGAACGGAGTTCTTTGGTCCATCCGCTGGATACCCGCCGGCGGCTTCGTGAAACTGCCCCAGATGGTCACGTCGGAGGCGTTGGAGGGGAAGGCCGACGAGCAACTGCCGCCGGCCACGCCCTTCTCCAAGATCCTCGTGGCCGCCGCCGGCCCTGCGATGAACGTCATTTTCGCCTTCGCCATCGCCACGTTGCTGTATTTCACCGGCATCCCCACCCCGGTGAACCCGCCGGTGGTCGGCTTCATGGACCCGGATTCCGCCGAGGCCAAGCTGGGCATCCAGACCGGCGACCGGATCGTCTCCGTGGACGGCAAGCCGGTGAAGACTTGGAACGACGTCACGATGCACAGCATCCTCGCGCTGACCAACGTTCTCGCGGTCCAGATCGAGCGTGCAGGAGTGACCAACCTCTACCATCTGGAGACCGAACCGAGCCAGATCGCCGGGAAGGTCCTGCGGCTGAACTCGCAGATGCATCCGTTGCTGGGGCGGGTGGTTCCGGACGGTCCGGCGGACAAGGCTGGGCTGAAGGAGGACGACGAGATCGTCCAGTTCGCCGGAGTGCCCGTCTCCACCTGGGAGCAGATGGTCGGATTGGTGAAGAAAAGCGCCGGCAAGGAATCCGTGGTGAAGTATCGCCGCAACGGAGAGTTGCTTGAAACCAAGGTCACGCCTGTTGGCGTCGATGGCAGCGACGTGGGCCGCATCCAGGTCGAGGCCAGCCGCAAGGTCACTATGAAGGTGGAGAAGCCGGGTCCGTTGCCGTGGGTGCAGGTGGCCAACGTCTGGGACCAGATGGTCAACACGATCAAGGCCTTGGTCTATTCCAAGCAGACCGGCGTGAAGGCCAAGGATCTCAGCGGTCCGGTCGGCATCATCGGCGGGCTCGCCAGCCAGGTGAACATCGACTTCCGCCTCGGCCTCAGCTTCCTGGTGCTGCTGAACATCAACCTCGCGGTGCTCAACATGCTTCCCATCCCGGTGCTCGACGGTGGCCACATCACGATGTCGCTCTACGAGATGATCCGACGCAAACCGGTCAGTCCGCGCTTCGTGGAATGGGCTACGTCCGCCTGCGCCCTGCTGCTGATCTCCTTCATGCTCTACGTCACCTTCTTCGACATCAACCGCATCCCCCTGCTGCGGTCCCTGATGAAAACCGAGGTGCAGATGCAGGTTCCGGCGACCAATGCCGAACCGACGACGGTGGTGCCTGGGCCGTAAGAGCCAAAGTTCCCCGACCCGCCTTGACCCCTCCAAGGTGGGGATATGGCAATCCACCCATCCGGCTGCTGGACGCACTTCGCCAGTTCCCCTCCTTGGAGGGGCCAGGGGTGGGTTAACCGCCTATTTTCTGTTTGTCGGCCCCTGCGGCTGTCGCATGTTACCCCCCGTCGAATGAACTACTGCGCGTCACCGTATTCCTTTGAGCGTCGTCTGAGCCGTGAAGTCGTCGTGGGCGATCCCGCCCGGGGCGGCGTGATCATCGGCGGCACCCATCCCGTGGTGAAGCAGTCCATGCTCACCTGCGACACGATGGACACCGCGCTCTGCGTGAAGCAGACGCTGGAACTCGTCGCCGTCGGCTGCCAGATCGTCCGTATCACCGCCCCCACGGTGAAGGACGCCGCCAACCTGGAAAACGTCGTCCGCGAACTCCGCGCCGTGGGTTGCCACGTCCCCATCGTGGCCGACATCCATTTCAAGCCCGAGGCCGCCATGGAAGCGGTGAAGTGGGTCGAGAAGATCCGCGTGAACCCCGGCAACTACGCCGACAAGAAGAAGTTCGCGGTCAAGGAATACACCGACGCCGATTACGCCGAAGAAATCGCCCGCGTGGAGCAGGCTTTCACCCCGCTGGTGCTGGAGTGCAAGCGGCTGAACCGCGCCATGCGCATCGGCACGAACCACGGTTCCCTGAGCGACCGCATCATGAACCGCTACGGCGACTCGCCGCTCGGCATGGTGGAGAGCGCGCTGGAATTCGCCCGCATCTGCCGCAAGAACGACTTCCACAACTTCGTCTTCTCGATGAAGTCCTCCAATCCCAAGGTCATGATCGAGTGCTACCGCCTGCTCGTGGCCCGGTTGGCCCAGGAAGGCCCGGATTGGAACTACCCGCTGCACCTCGGCGTGACCGAGGCCGGCGAAGGCGAGGACGGCCGGATCAAGTCCGCCATCGGCATCGGATCGCTCCTCTGCGACGGCGTGGGCGACACCATCCGCGTCTCCCTCACCGAGGACAGCCCGCGCGAGATCGCCGTGTGCAACGACCTGGTCGCGCAGATTCCGCTGCTCACTCTCCGGCATCCCTCATCCGGCAGCCGGGATCAGGCTTTCCCCTTCGACCCCTTCCACTACGAACGCCGGTCCACGCCCGAGATCGAACTCTCCGGATCGGTGAAAGGCGGCGGGGAACAGACCGTCCGTGTCGTCGTGACCCGCGCCACCTACGACAAGGTCGCCCCGAAGATCCTGCCCAAGGCCGACGTGAAGCCGGAGGCCGTCTATGAGGACCTGAACCTCCTGGAACTCGATCCCACGGGCGAGATCGCGCTGGAGCAGATCCCCTGCGACACCCAGCTCGTGACGGTGAAGGACGGCGTGGCGTTGCCGCCCATTGTGGCCTTCCGCCGGCTGGTCGCTCAGTTGAAGCGGCTCGGCCGGAAGAACCCGATTCTGCTGAAGGATTGCTTGGGCTTCGAATCCGTCCCGTTGGCTCCCGAAATCGCCCTGCTGCGCGCGTCGGTGAACATCGGTTCACTCCTCGCCGACGGCATCGGCGACGCCATCCTCGTCCGCGGCGAAAGCGGCGCGGGCCAGAGCCTCCGTTTGGCCTACAACATCCTCCAGGCCGCCGGTTGCCGTTCCTTCAAGACCGACTACGTGGCCTGCCCGAGCTGCGGTCGGACCCTCTTCAACCTCCAGACCGTCACCGCCCGGATCAAGGCCCGCACCGACCACCTCAAGGGGGTGAAGATCGCCATCATGGGCTGCATCGTGAACGGCCCCGGCGAGATGGCCGACGCCGACTTCGGCTACGTGGGCGGCGCGCCGAACAAGATCAACCTCTACGTCGGCAAGACCCCCATCAAGTTCAACATCCCCGAAGCCGAAGCCGTGGACCGCCTCGTCGATCTGATCAAGGAACACGGCAAATGGGTGGAGCCGGAGCCCAAGGGCGAAGCGGTCGGGGTTTGACTCTGCCGGTCTCACGGACCACAAGGAATGCCATGAAAAAGTCGGCCCACAGGGAATTCAGCGTCGTGGTGGAGAAAGATGAGGAAGGCTTTTATGTGGCCAGCGTTCCGGAATTGCCCGGTTGCCACACTCAGGCGAAGTCGCTCGACAAGCTGATGGAGCGGATTCGCGAGGCGATTGAGCTTTGCCTCGAAGTGGACGGCGATGGCGTCAGGAACCAGTTCATCGGAGTCCAGAGGATCGCCGTTTGACATGCCCAAGCTTCCCAGGCTGCGCGGGCGAGATGTGCTGACGGCTTTGAAGAAGGCCGGGTTCGTTGTTCTCCGAGTCAAGGGCAGCCACCACTTCCTGCGGCATCCGGATTCCAGATGCACAGTGGTTCCGGTCCATGCCGGAGAAACCATTGGGCCAGGACTTTTGGGGAAGATCCTTCGGGACGTGGAGATGGAGGCAGAGGAGTTTGTGAAGCTTCTCTAGCGAGGCCGCCGCAGGAGGATTCTGTCAAAAGCATACAAATGATTGTCTATTCTCCTGCCTGAGAACGGCATGGGAGCAGCTACAGGCGACGGTGTTCGTCGCAATCAAGGGGGAGAACTCCACCGGACCCGCTTTGCGGACTCCGACCAGGGTCTCCCCCTTTCTGCGGCGCAAGGCAGCGGCAATCTTCCGCAACCTGCCGAATGCGCGGCGCGCGAACCTCGTCTAGGGTGGCACCGTGAACTACGTCGATCGTTCCACCGGCGAAATGGTGTTCGAGCTGGCCCGGGCCACCGCCCGGACGGTCAATCTCGTCCTCGGCTTCGGCCAGGAGCAGTTGCGGCGGCTGCCGATGCGGCTGGAGCAGGGGAAATGGATCGCCCGTTTGGCGCTCCAGCCCGGCTGGGTCTTCTACTCGTTCGAGGTGGACGGTCGGCTGAAGGGCGACACGGAGGCGGGTCGGCTGCGGTTGGCGGATGGGAGCCGCTGTAGTTTGGCGCTCGTGCCGGCGCTGCTGAAAGCGGTCTGAAAGGACGAAGCGCGAAGGCCAAAGGCCGAAAGAAGTCCCAAGCAAAAAGCCCGAAGATGCGTTCTTCGGGCTTTCTGATTTCTGTTTTCAGCTTACTGGTTTGCTTGGGCCTTTGGCCTTCGATCTTCGAGCTTCTCAGTTCTTGGTCGCCTGCTCCAGGGATTCGGCCTCCATCCGCGCGGACTGGATGCGGCAGAGGGTGGCATAGACGCCGTCTTGGGCCAGGAGCGAGTCGTGGGTGCCGCGTTCCACGATCTGGCCGTGTTTCAAGACGAGGATCTGGTCCGCGTGCTGGATGGTGCTGAGGCGATGGGCGATGACGAAGCTGGTCCGGCCGGTCATCAGATGCTCCAAGGCTTCCTGGATCAGCTTCTCCGTCTGCGTGTCCACGCTGGCGGTGGCTTCGTCGAGCACGAGGATCGGCGCGTCCTTGAGCAAGGCGCGGGCGATGGCGACGCGTTGCTTTTCTCCGCCGCTCAGCTTCACGCCGCGTTCGCCCACCTTGGCGTCGTAGCCATCGGGCAGCCGCACGATGAAGTCATGGCAGTTCGCGGCCCGGGCGGCGGCGATCATGTCGGCCTCAGTGGCGTCGAGGCGGCCGTAGAGGATGTTTTCGCGGATGGTGCCGTTGAAGAGGAACGGCTCCTGGGACACGACGCTGATCTGGGCGCGCAGCTCCTCCAGCGACAGGGATCGGATGTCGCGGCCATCGACGCTGATCCGGCCCTCGGTGGCTTCGTAGAAGGCGGGGAGCAACGCGGCGAGCGTGGT